>CAZVRR010000021.1:0-23569 GCA_964629745.1 uncultured Planctomycetales bacterium
CGAGGAGACGGGCGAAGACCGCGTCGCGAACCTGCGGGAACTCGTCACGGCCGCCCGGCGCTACGAGGAGGAGATCCTCGAGCCGACGCTGGCCGATTTCCTCCAGCGGGTCGCGCTGGTCAGCGATCAGGATGCCGTGGACGAACGCAGCGGGGTCGTGCACCTGATGACGCTGCACGCGGCCAAGGGCCTGGAGTTCCCGGTGGTGTACCTGGTCGGGCTCGAGCAGGGGCTGCTGCCGCACGAGAACGCGCTGCGCGAGAGCGTCGACGTCGAGGAGGAGCGGCGCCTGTGCTTCGTCGGACTCACGCGCGCCGAATCCGAGCTCACCCTGACCTACGCGCGGCAGCGGATGATCCGCGGCGCCGTACTGCCGCGCCCCGCTTCCCAGTTCCTGCATGAGCTGGACCCCGCGACCTTGGCCCACGAGGACTTCGGGGCCGCGAGCGTCACCGTGCAGCGGACGGAACCGCACGGGCCGGCGAGCACCGCGCCGCGCGAGGGCCAGCCCGACGCCGACGGATTCGTGCGCATGACCGACCAGCTCCCGCCGACCGAGGACGGCCGGTTCGCGCGGCGCCACCTGCGCCGCGGGGAGGCCGAGGAGATCAGCGAGAACGAGCGGATCATCCACGTGGCCGCCGACGCCGTGCTCCCGGAATCCCCCTACGCCGACTGGACGGCCGGAACGCTCGTCAAGCATGCGCACTACGGCGTGGGGCAGGTGGTCTGGATCCGGCCCGGCGGCGGCCAAACCCGGGCCGCGGTCCGCTTTGCCACCTGCGGCGAGAAGACCTTCATCCTCGAGCTCGCCCCCATTGCGCGCCTGCAGCGGTCCTGAGCCGCCGGTGCTACGGATTCCGCTTCCACTCCGCGAGCTGCTCCTGGAGCGCCTGTTCCTCGCCGGACTTCAGCGCGTGCGCGATGTCGAGGGCCTCCTGCAAGGCGACGCGGGCGGCGTCATGCTGCCCGAGCTGCCGGCGCAGGGCCGCAATCTCCTTGATGCACGTAAGCTGCTGGGCCAGGTCATCGCCTTGCCGCAGTTGTGCATACGCGCTGTCGAGCTGCTCGAGCGCCACGGCCGACTGACCGGCGGCCTGGTACATCCCCGCCAGCGCCAGGCGCACCGCCGGCAGCGCTTCGCGCGGCGCGAGCTCGAGGCTGCGCGCGGTCGCGTCCAGGGCTTCCGGCAGCCGGCCGGCCCGCTGGTGGGACTGGCCGATATACAGCCACGCCGCGGCCTGGTGCCGGGCGGACCCGATGCGCTCCGCCGCGGCCAGCGAGCGCTGGTACGCCCGCAACGCCGCCTCCGTGTCGCCCATGTGCTCGTAGGTGAGCGCCAGCTTGCTCGCCGCCGGCGCCTGGGCCACGGAGTCGCCCAACCGCTCGAGGATGCCCAGCGCGATCTCCTGCCAGGCAGCGGCCCAGTCCAGGTCCTGTTGTGCCAGCCGCTGCACCTGCGCCTCCGGCAGGTTGAGATGCGCCGGAACGCGGCGCGACAGGTACAGGTCCCCCAGGCTGCTCAGCGCTGCCAGCTCGCCGTAGGGTGCGCCCTCGCTGTAGGCCAGGCCCAGCGCCGTCTCGTAGCGCTCGTACGCGACTTCGAATGCCCCGCTCGCGTGCAGCAGGGTGCCGAGCCCGAGTTCGGCCGCGGCCTGGTCCGTGAGGTCGTTGTGCAGCCTGGCCAGCTCGGCCAACGCACGCAGGTGCTTGCCCGCCGCCGCTCGCCCCGCCGCGCCCACCTGGATCTCCAACTGGATCAACATGCCCAGCCCGGGGCGAAATTGTTCGTCGTAGGTGAGCCCCTGCGTGGTGTAGTAATAGGCGTCCTTGAACTGCTCCGCCCGGGCGGCCTGCAGCGCGCGGGCATAGTACTCCAGCGCGCTGGGCGAGCGCGGCAGCATGTAGACCAGCTCGCGCATCTCCGGCGCCAACGGCGCGGCGGGAAACTGGGCCGCCAACCAGTCCGTGGCGCGATCGAGGGTGGTGAACAGCCGTTCGGCCGCCAGTGTCGTTTCCGCGCGCACCGTGCCGTCCGTGGCATTCAACACCGACAGGCGGCAGGCCAGGCCATCGGTATGCCCGCTGCACGTGCCCGTGATCATCCAGTCCGCGCCGACCGCGGCGACCGCGCGACCCCACGGCGGCGGCGCCGCCGGATCCTCCGTCAGTTCCCGCCGCGCCTGGACGACGTGCAGCGTCGGCACGACCAGCAGTCCGGGGATGCGCCGCAGGCGCCAGGCCAGCATCTCCTCGACGGCCACCGGCAGCCACTGCTCGCGCGGCGGCACGCTCTCGTCCGCGACGAAGCCGGCCACGGCCAGGTGCGGCCGCGGGTCGGCAGAAGGCTCGTCCGCCATCAGCGTGACGGCGCCGGCGAGTGCAGCGATACCGAACAACACAACCGGATGGCGTGGCATGCATGCTCCGGGCAACGGGGCCAGGCAGTTTCCCGCCATGATACGCCCGCCGGCCGACCCGGACCACGCCGCGGCGCCGGCGCCCTGCGCGTCGCGCGCTAGCGCAGCGCTTCCGCCATCGCGGCGCCGATCGTCGCCGGGCTGTCGCTGACGGTGATCCCCGCCGCCCGCAGCGCGGCGATCTTGGACTGCGCCGTGCCCTCGCCGCCGGAGATGATGGCCCCGGCATGGCCCATGCGCCGGCCCGGCGGGGCGGTCTGGCCGGCGATGAACGCGACGACCGGCTTCTTCACGTTCTGCCGGATGTACTCGGCGGCCTTCTCCTCGTCGGTGCCGCCGATCTCCCCGATCATGACGATGGCGTGCGTCTCGGGGTCGGCGTTGAACAGTTCGAGCAGCTCGATGAAGTTGAGTCCCTTGACGGGGTCGCCGCCGATGCCGACGCAGGTGCTCTGGGCATAGCCGCGCTGGCTGCATTGCCAGACGGCCTCGTACGTCAGCGTCCCGCTGCGCGAGATGATGCCGACGGTTTTCGTGCCTTTCTCGTGCGGCTTGTGGATGTAGCCCGGCATGATGCCGATCTTGCACTGGCCGGGCGTGATGATTCCCGGGCAGTTCGGCCCGATGAGCCGCGTGTGCTTGTCGTCGAGGAACTTGCGGGCCTTGACCATGTCCAGCGTTGGCACGCCCTCGGTGATCAGCACGACGAGCCGCACGCCCGCGTCGGCCGCCTCCATCGCCGCCGCGGCCGCGTAGGGCGCGGGCACGAAAATCATCGACGTGTCGGCGCCGGTCTTCTCGACCGCCTCGTGAACGGTGTTGAAGACGGGCAGTCCGTGCTCGCTTTTCGTGCCGCCCTTGCCGGGCGTCACCCCGCCGACGATCTTCGTTCCGTACTCCAGGCACTGGGCCGTGTGAAATGCACCGGCTTTGCCGGTAATGCCCTGGCACACGACGCGCGTATTGCGATCTACGAGGATACTCATGCGCTCTCGTCCTTTGCGAGCGGCGCGGCGCCGCGAGGCCGCCGGCCGGGATGGGCGTTATACCGGAAAGCCGCCGCTCGGGAAACGGCTGCGGCGGCCGTCAGCCGGGTGCGAAGCGCGTGCGCAGGAACCGTTGGAACGCGCCGTAGTCGGCCTCCAGCGGCTCGTACTGCTCCGGGCGGCGGTCCAGGCCGGCCAGGCTGGGGGGCACCTCCGGCTCCAGGTTCAGGATGGCCCGGATTTCGTCGGGGAACTTGGCCGGGTGGGCCGTCTCGACGGACACGGCGAGCTGGTCGGCCTCGTCCGGATTGTCATAGAGGTAGTGCTCGAGCCCGGCCCAGCCGACCGCCCCGTGCGGTTCCAGGAGCGTTCCGTACCGTTCGTGCGTGCGTTTGATCGTGGCTCGCGTCTCGTCGTCATCGATGCTGACGCCGTAGAGGTCGCGCCGCAGCGCGGCCATGTCGGGCGCCTCGCGCAGCCGGCCGGTCTCGTCCATCCAGCCGCCGTACACGTCGACGAGCCGCGCCAGGTTGGAGGGATGCCCCACGTTCATCGCGTTCGAGATGCACACGCGCGATGGCGAGATCTTGCGGTACACGCCGCTGCGCAGGAATTCCGGCACTTCGTCGTTGGCATTGGTCGCGATGATCAGGCGCGAGATCGGCAGACCGAGCCGGCGGGCGATCACCGCGCCCATCATGTTGCCGAAGTTGCCGCACGGCACGCTCACGCGGATCGGCTCGAGCGTCTCGTCGTGGAACTCCGCCAGGTTTACGTAGGCATAGACGTAGTACACCGCCTGCGGCAGCAGCCGGCCGATGTTGATGGAGTTGGCTGACGTCAGGCGCAGGTCCCGCAGGCCCTCGTCCGCGAAGGCCCGCTTCACCAGCGCCTGGCAGTCGTCAAACTGCCCCTTGACCGCCAGCACCGTCACGTTGCCACCCAGCGTCGTCATCTGCCGGCGCTGCCGGTCGGAGACTTCGTCCGGCGGGAAAAGCACCACCACGCGTACGCCCGGGACGCCGAAATACGCGTGGGCCACGGCGGAGCCGGTGTCGCCACTGGTCGCGGTCAGGACGATCAACTCGCCCGCCGTCCCGGAATTCAGGGCACCCATCCAGCGGGCCATCATCCGGGCGGCGAAGTCCTTGAAGCTGGCGGTAGGTCCGCGATCCAGCCGCAGCAGGTGCAGGCGGCCGGTGACTCGTTCGAGCGGGACGGGGTAATCGTACGCGTCGCGGCACAGCGTGCGCAGCAGACCATCGTCCAGCGTGCCCGTCGTGAAGCGGCGGAGCACGGAGAATGCAACTTCCGCGTACGGCTCACCTTGCAGCGCCGCGAGCTCCCGGCGCGGCAGCGGAGGGTAGGCGTGCGGCAGAAACAACCCGCGGTCGGCGGCCTGGCCCTGAAGCAGGGCCTGCGCCAGCGTGGCCGCAGGTACGCCGCGATTGGTGCTGTAGAACTGGGGCGCGTCCATGCCGGCAGGCTAGGGATTGCGGCGGTGCATTTCAAGGCAGCGGGGCGAAGTTGGCGGATCAGCGGGTCGGAATGACGATTGCCAGGGGAGGGGTCGTTGTGTATGCTGTTGTCTGATAGCCACTTAGGTGCGGCCGCCCCGCACGGGACAGGAGTTGGTGATGTTCGGCGACGAAGTTCAGATCACCCCGGGGATGCAGCGCTACATCGACCGCAACAACGCGTACCTGGCCCGGCGTGACCAGTACATTCGCGACGTGGTGAAGAGCTGGAAGTTCGACACGATCGCCGTCCACGGCCTGTACACGATGCAGGATGCCATCGAGGATTACCAGGGCTCGATCATCGAGCCGATCTTCATGGCCAGTGCCCAGGCCTACCGGGACTCCGACGAGATGGCGGCGGCCCTGGCGTACCTGATCCCGACCTGGTGCTACTCGCGGATTGCCAACCCCTCGACGTACTTCTACGAGTGGACGCTGGCCCTGCTGGAGGGGTACGGCTTCGACGGCGAGACCAGTTGCTGCTCGACCTCTTCGGGCATGGCGGCGATCATGACCGCGGTCCAGCCATTCCTGGTGCATCGCTTCCACCACAAGCTCGAGCCGCGGAACTTCGTCGCGTGTGCGCAGTGCTACGGCGGCACGTTCCAGCAGTTCAATGTGCGCCTGGCCGAGGAGCGCGACATCGAGTGCCGCTGGGTGCAGGACCCGACGAACATCGACGAGTGGGCGTCGCGGATCGATGCCAACACGCGGTTCCTCTACGGCGAGCTGCCCAGCAATCCCGGCCTGAGCTTCTTCGACATCGCGGCGGTCGCGGACCTGGCGCACAGCCATCAACTGCCGCTGATCGTGGACAGCACGGTCGCCACGCCCGCGCTGCTGCGGCCGCTGTGTCACGGGGCGGATATCGTCGTGCAGTCGGCGACGAAGAGCCTGACCTCGAGCGGTTTCGGCGTGTGCGGGGCGGTGATCGCGCGGAAGGACCTGGTCACGAACATCGCCAACGACGAGCTGAAGCGCGACTTCGGCCTCTACATCAAGTACCTGCCGAACCGTGACTACGGCCCCAACCTGCACCCGCTGCAGGCGATCATGACGCTGAACGACATGCGGACGCTGCGCTCGAAAATGGATATGCTCAGCCGGAACACCATGAAAGTGGCCGAGTTCCTCAGCCATCATCCGCAGATCGAGAGCGTGCAGTACCTGGGGCTGCCCGACCACCCGCTGCACGAGCTGGCGCGCCGTTACATGTGGCTGGTGGATGCCGAGTACGACGATGCCTACGGCAAACCGGTGAACCGGTACGGGCACCTGATGTCGTTCTGCGTCAAGGGCGGCGCCGACGCGGCCCGCAAGTTCTTCGACGGCCTGCAGCGGATCTGGCGGGCCACCGACCTGGGCCGGATCAAGAGCGTCGCGACGATCCCGGCCATCAGCACGCACCAGCAGCAGGGGGAGGCCGGGCGCAAGCTGGCGAACATCCCGCCCAACCTGGTGCGCCTGTGCGTGGGCGGCGAGCATCCCGATGACGTGATCGCGGACCTGGACCAGGCGCTGGGGCGCCTGAAGTCGACCGTGGCACGGACCGCGCGGATGGCCGGTGCCTAGCCCGGCCCGGCCGTCGTTACCGGGCCGGCGCGCCGGGGGCGCATAGAAAGGCGACGCGCCCGCCGGCGCGTCGCCCTCATGAGCCGTGGAAGGCGCGGTCTGCCTAGCCGAGCAGGTTCAACACGCTCTGCGGCTGGGCATTGGCCAGGCGCAGGGTGTTGGTCGCCGACTGCACCAGGATCTGCGCCCGCGTCAGGTTGCTCGTCTCGGACGCAAAATCCGTGTCACGGATCGACGATTCGGCGGCCACGGTGTTTTCCATCGTGATCTTCAGCGAGGCGGCGGTCGTCTCGAGCGTGTTCTTCTGGAACGCGCCCAGGCGGCCGCGGAGCTGCGAAACGTGCTCCTGTGCCGCGCGCACGATGCGCTGGGCGATCGCGTAGTTTTCGGTGCTCAGCGCGTTGTCCTGGCCGGTCGCCAGCGACGACAGGTAGCCGTCCGCCGCGGCGCCGAGCGATCCGGTGTCCACCGCCGCGATGCCCATGCTGGCCAGGCCGGACAGCGAGACGGTCGGCGAGATCATGAAGTCCGCGCCGCCGCCGGTGATCGCGAAGGTCTGTTCCGACTCGGTGGCCCCGAGGGTGCCGAAGTCGGACGACAGGTCGATGTCCATGCTGAGCGAACCGCTCCGCATGCTGGCCCGCAGGCCGTCGGTGACGGCCGTGACGCCGTTGATCTTCACCGAGGCATCCTGGCCGTAGTCCGTCTCGTCGCCGGCGTCGCCCGACTGCAGGGCCGTGAAGTAGTCGGCCCCGTCGAGCACCTTGACGGTGACGAACTGGCCGGAACCGTAGCCGGTGCTGTTGATGTGCAGCTCGCCGCTGTCGATCGTCGCGGACACGCCGGTCAGGTCTTTGCTCTGGTTGATCGCCGTCTCCATTTCGGAGATGGTCGTTCCGTCGCCGAAGGTGAGCGTTTCGCTGCCCAGCTTGCCGGAGACCTGGATGGTGACGGTGCCGCCGGTGACGGCGGAGGCCGCGTAGACCATCTCCGCGAGCTGCGCGCTGGCGGTGACCTCGACGGTCACGGAGCGCGAGCCGTCCGACGCGATCTTGGCCGCATTGATCTGGACGCTCTCGAAATAGTCGGTCGCGTCCGTCACGCCGGAGGTCGTGTAGGACAGCTCGCCGGAGAGCAGCTTGCGGCCCTGGAACTCCGTGCTGTTGGCGATGCGGTTGATCGAGTCGAGGATGGCATCGATCTGGAGCTGGTTCGCGTTGCGCTCGTCCTCGCTGATGCCGGCCTCGTTGGCGCTGCGGTCCACCAGGTCCTCCAGCTCGAGGAGCAGGGTGTTGATCTCGACCAGGCCACCTTCCGCCGAGGCCACGATGTTGTTGGCGCGGGAGATGTTGGTCAGCGCCGCCTGGATCGCGTTCTTCTCCGAACGCAGGTTTTCCGAGGCGATCAGGCCGGCCGGGTCATCCTTGCCCGAGTTGATGCGGTAACCGGTGCTCAACCGGTACAGCGACGTACTCAGCGTGGTGTTTTGTCCGGAGAGCACCCGCTGAGCAATCAGGGATGGAATGTTGGTGTTAATTCGGCTCATCGACTGCGCCTCCACGGGCGTTGGGGCGGCCTGCAGGGCTCAACTGCAAGACACCGCCATCAGGATTTGGCCGACCGTCCGGGCCGGCCGCTGAATGCCAGTGGGGGAATCGTCCTGGGGCCGGGGGTGCTTTAGTTAAAGACGGCGCCGCGGAGGGCGGGGGCGCCCGTGCGGCGGGGGTGGCCGGCGGGGCCGTCCGATAGTCGTCCGCGCCGCGGCGCGTCCGGGCGGGCCGGCCGTTGCGGCCGGCCCGTCCGGGGTGGACGCGTTAGACCTGGAGCAGTTGCAGGACGGCCTGGGGCGTCTGGTTGGCCAGGCTCAGGGCCGCGGTGCTCGAGTTCACGAGCACCTGGTTCCGCGACAGCTGCGACGTTTCGTAGGCAAAGTCCGCGTCGCGGATGGCGGACTCGGCGGAGGTCAGGTTCTCCACCGTGATGCCCAACTGGTTGACCGTGGTCTGCAGGGTGTTCTTTTCGAACGCCCCGAGCCGTCCGCGGACGAGCGAGACCTGGTTGATGGCCTCGTCGATGATTTTCGAGGCGTCCGCGGCGCCGCCCGAGACGAGCGAGAATTCCTCGCCCGTCACGATCTGCGACAGGAACCCCAGGGCTCCGTTGCCCAGGCGCGAGGGCGCCAGCGACTGCACGCCGATGTTGACCTGCAGGTTTGTATTGATCTGCGGGCCGATCTGGAACAGCGCGCCGCCCTCGGTGATCGCGAACGCGGTCGTGCCGGTGCCGAAGTCCTCGTTCAGGGCGATCTCGATGTCGAGCGTGCTGGTCTTGAGCGTCAGGTCGTTGCCGCTGCCCACGCTCTCGGTGCCGTTGATCGTGGCGGTCGCATCGCGGCCCACGGCGCGCTTCGCCTCGTGGCCGGCCGTGTTGTAGAGCGTGAAGTCGCCGCTGCCCGGCAGCAGCTCGACGGAGACGAACTCGCTGCTGCCCAGGTTCTCGCTGCGCAGGATGAACCCGGCGGTCGGATCGCTCGAGAGCACCGCGTCGACGCCGGTGGCGTCGGAGATCGCGTTGATGGCCGCGACCATGCTGCTGGCCGTCGTGCCCGCCACGAACGAGAGCGTGGTGACGCCCTCGTTGCCATGGATCTCGAGCGTCACCGAGTCGGTCACGGAGCTGCTGGGGAACTGCAGCTCACCGTACTGGGCGGACTGGGTGACCTCGATGTTCACGGGGACGAAGTCGCGCGTGCCGAACTGTGCACCGTGGATCTGCAGGCCGGTGATCGTGTCGGACGCGACGCCGCTCGTGACGTAGTCGAGCGAGCCGTTCAGCAGGTGCCGGCCGGCGAAGGTCGTGCTGTTTGCGATGCGCTCGATGCTGGCGATCGCGGAGTCGACCTGCAGCTGGTTGGCCTTGATTTCGTCTTCGGAGAGCGCGCCTTCGTTGGCGGCCTCGATGGTGAGGGCCTGGATGTCGCGCAGCAGGGCCGCCACCTCGTCGAGCGCCCCCTCGGTGGTGGCGACGATCAGGCTGGCGCGCTGCGCGTTCGAGATGGCCTGGCTCACCGCGCTGGTTTCGCTGCGCAGGCGTTCCGAGGCAATCAGGCCGGCCGGGTCATCCTTGCCGTGGTTGATCCGCAGCCCGGTGCTGAGCCGCTCGAGCGTGCTGCTGAGCGTGCGATAGGAGTTGTTCAGGTGTCGTTGGGCAATCACCGCCCCGACGTTGGTGTTAATCCGTGCCATTAGCCATCCTCCTTGATCGGGTCGTGGCTAGGGGAAGGGGGGAAGTACCAGCGTAGCAGCAGAGGTGAAGGGAATCGCAGACGACGCCTAGGCGCCCCGGGGCTCCTTGCGCTTCACGGGGCGCGGTTCCGCCCCGAGCTCGGTCGCGGCCGCGGCCGCCTTCTGATTTTCGCGCTGGATGGCGTCGTACACTTCCTTGCGATGCACGGGGATCTCGGCGGGGGCCACGATGCCCAGCCGGACTTTGTCCCCCCGGATATCGACGACCGTGATCTGCACGTTGTCGCCGACGATGATCGATTCGTCTCGTTGCCGTGAAAGCACTAACATCCGCGGCTCCTTCCTGGATAGTGCCGAGGTCTGGTCGGTCCGCGAGCGCACCGCAGCACGCCCGCCCTTTGCAGGACGTCCAGTCGGCAACGCGGAATGTCCCAGCGCAGCTCGCGCACCCGATGGGTAGCCCGACCCGCGCGATAGGCGCATCCGCCTGCATTATAGCCGACAGAGCGTACACAACACCACTCCCAAGCGACTCACGCCGTCCTGGCCACCGCCCGGGTGGCCGACGACGCCGGCGTCAACACGTGCCGCGTGCCATACCGCTTGTCCGAAAGCACGAGCTGCTTGCCCAGCAGCGAGCCCGCGCCCACCACCAGCGGCCCCATCAGGTTCCCGGTCAGCGCGTCATCCACCTTGTTCACGATCACCAGGACCTGCGCGTCCGACAGGGCCGCCAGCCCCAGCGCCGTGACGTCGTCGCGGCGGATGGGGACCTGGTAGTCCGGCACAAACGCCAGGGGGTCGCACACCACGAAGGCCAGCGCGGCCTCGTCCACGCTCTGCAACCAGAAGAACACCGGGTCCGGCGACGTCTGGATCAGCGCAAAGCGCTTGTGGTGCGGAAACCCCAGCAGACCATCCGGAAAGGTGATGATGCGCTGGTCGTCGACTTCCAACGGTCCAAAGCGGGTCGTGTTGATGAGCATCCCTTGGCTCCTGCGGCTCGTGCCGTTCGGCTCACTCGACGCGCGGCCCGGCCACCGTGGGCCGATCGCCACCTGCACCGGCGTCAAGCGGGGCGCCTCCAACCGCCCAGCCCGCTCCAGCGGGTCAACCGCGGCGGCGCCCGTTCGAGCCGGACCCGCGAGGCCGCCGCACTCCCTGTTTCCTCGTTCCCCGGCGGCCCCCGTGGACCGCCGCCTGGACCTAGTCCAGGTAGTCAATCAGCGAGAGGTTCATGATGCGGTTCGCCGTGGACAGGTTGGCCGTCAGCGCCACCTGCAACTGCTGGAACCGCACCACCGCCTCCGTCAGGTCCACATCCCGGGCCGAACTCAGCAGCACCTGCGCGCCGGTGTTCTCGTTTTCCGCCAGCGTCGCACGCGCCTCCATCGCCTGGAAATGGGACGCCAACCGCCCCTGAACCTCCTGCATCTGCTTGAGCGTGGATTCCAGCCGCTGGCCGGCCCACGAAATCTGGCTGCGATCGTCGGACAACAGCGCTTCCCGCAACTCGAGCAGGGCGGTGAACGCGCTGTTCGTCCGGATGGGATTCACGTCGCGGCCGGTCAGCACGCCGCCGACCGCTTCGACGTCGAGCCCCAGCCCGTCCAGGGCCGGCGAAAGGTTCGCCCGCTCGACGCGCAGGGCGCCCGCCCCCGTCGTGTGGTCCGTGAGCTGCAGGCCGTTGCCGGTGCCGGCCAGCGTGGCTGTCACCGCCCCGCCGGCGGCCGCGTTGATCAGGTCGATCACGTCCTGGAGCGTTTCCGCCCCGTCCAGATCGACCTCGAACGCGGTGTCGTCCGCGGTCACGATCCGCAGGTCCGTCCCCTCCACCGTCTCGATGCCCGCGCCGTCGTTCAAGCCCGCCAGCGCCGTTCCGCCGTAGAGCGAGCGTACGCCCAGCGCCGTGGCCAGCGTGCCGCCGTTCTCCGCAATCGTCAGGTCGGTGCCCGAAAGGCGGTTGAGGATCTCGATCGTGTCGCCGTCGTCGGCCAGGCGCGCCCAGACCCCCACGTCGGCCTGGTTGATCGTGTTGAGGATATCTTCCATCGTCTGGGCGTCATCGAAATCCAGCGTCGCCGACTGCGAGCCGTTGCGGATCGTGAGACCCTGGCTCACGTCGAGCCCCGCTCCGGCCAGCAGGTCCTCCAGCCGCGTGCGGAGCGTCAGCCGCGGATCCAGGTCGGCGCTGTTGAGCGGCGCCGCCAGGCCGCTGCAGGTGAGGCCCAGGTCGCGCGCGGCCTGGCCGCCCAGGGCGTCGTCGATCGTCAGCGTGACCGGGCTGCCCAGCCCGGACGCGATGACCAGGCCCGTCGTGGTCAGGTCGGCCTCGAGACCCCCGGGCAGCTCCGCGTTGAGCCGGTCGAGCAGATCGCCCACCGTATCCGCGCCGCTCAGGTCGATCGTGACGGTCGCGCTGCCGTCGCTCACCTCGATCCGGCCCAGCGTGACGCCGCGCCCGGTCGCCCCGCGCAGCTCGGCGATGCGCGTCTCCCGCGTGAGGGCGGGATCCAGGTCCACGACGCCCTGCACGCCCTCCGACACGGCGCCGAAGAGTTCGGCGCCCGAGAGGGTGAAGTAGTCCTGGCTGTAGTCCGTGTCGACGATCGACAGGCTGCGCCCCTCGTCCCCGCGGTAGAGCACCCCGTTGCCGGTCAGTTCGAAGGGCCGGCCGCTGCCGTCGGTGCCGCTGAACAGGTATCCGTCCAGGAAGGGCCGGTTCGCCACCGCGACGAGCTGGTCCAGCACGCTCTGCACCTGCGGCACGAGCGCCCGGCGCTCGTCGGTCGAAGCGCTGTCGCCCACGACCGCCGAGGCGACCGTCTGGACGTCCATCAGCAGGTTGACGGCGTCCTGCATCGCGGCCTCCGCCTCGGTCAGCGCGCTGTCAACGTGCTGCAGGTTGCGCTGGACCTGCTCGATGAACTCGAGGCGTCGCTGCAGCGCGCCGGCGGCGGCGGCCCGCAGCGGATCGTCGCTGGGTTGCAGGATCTCCTGCCCGGTCGCGAGCTGGTTCTGCACGCGGAAGAGCCCGGCCTGGTTCACGCGCATCGTCGCCAGCAGGTTGAACGCCCGCAGGTTCTGACTTACGCGCGCCACGTTGATCGGAACTACTGCCATGCCGTGCCGCCACCTTCCGTCGAACGGAGGTCCCGGCGCGCGCAGGACGGCTCGCCGCGGCCGTCCGGCCGGTGCGAGCGAGTGCGCGCTGCCTGATCCATCCGTGGGTTCATGCTGAGTCCGTCAGTGCCCTGGTTCCGGCAAGTCCCTCGTGTTCCGGGCGGCGGCCCGCGGGCACGCCGCATTGCCTTCCCGGCCGGGCCCGCCCCGGCCGGCGTTCGTTCGCTACACGCTGCTCAGGTTCATCACCTGCGCCGTCAGGCTGTCGATCACGCTGAAGTAGCGCGCGGCGCCCTCGTACGCCCGTTCGAACCGGGTCAGGTTGATCGCCTCCTCGTCGAGACTGACGCCGCTGATCGATTCGCGCTGCGCCAGCAGGCCCGAGTACACGGTGTCCGCCGCCTCCTGCTCGGCCAGCGCGCCGGCGGCTGCGATGCCGACGCCCGTGACCAGGCCCGCGTGAAAGACCTGCACGCCCTGGTTGCCCAGCAGCGCGCTGGCGGTCTCGCCCACCAGGGCCAGCCGCGCGGCGTTCGCGCCGTCGCCGGTCTGGCTGCTCCCAGCCGCGGCCAGGTAGCGCGAGTCGGCCTTCAGCAGCGCGCTGATGTCGATCGTCGCGGCGTCCGTGCCGGCCAGGAAGCTGCCCAGCCCGAGCGCGGCCAGCGCCCCGGAGCTGTCGTCGGTGAACCAGAATTCCGCGCCGGCGTCGGCGCTGAGCTCGAGGCGCCCGTCGGCGGCCACGGCGGCACTCAGCCCCGGCACGTCCGCGAGCTGCGCGGCGAGATCGTCGAGCGAGGTGTCGGCCCCGATGCCGTCCAGGTCCACCTCGATCTGGCGCGTGATCTCTTCGCCGCCGCTCGAGCGCACGTGCACGACGAACGTGCCGTTCTCCAGCGGGAAGGTCAGTCCCGCCGCGCTGGAATTCAGCGCCGCCGTCGCGTCCTGCACCGCGTAGTTCGCCGTCAGCTCGCTGTAGCCGATCAGGCCGCGGCCGGTGGAGTGCACGCGGTTGAGTTCGTAGATCAGGCCGCGCGCCAGCTGGTCGAGCTTCTGCACCTGGCCGACCAGGTACTCGTCGCGTGCCGCGAGCTGGGCGGCGATCTCGCCGTCGCGCGGCACGACCGAGCCGTGGTTGTCGGCGAAGCGCACGGTCGCCCGCTGGAGGCCGTCGACCTGCTCCGACTCGACGACGAGTCCGCGCGAGCGATTGAACTCGACCAGCGGTTCGCTGCCGACGAACACGCTGACCGAGCCGTTGTCGCGCTCGCGCGCCTGGATATCCATCAGCCCGGCGAGCTCGCGCAGCAGCGCGTCGCGCCGGTCCTTCAGCGGGGCGCTGTAGCCGGCCCCGCGCGCCTCCTGCTCCACGATCGACTGGTTCAGGTCGGCGATCTCCGCCGCGAGCGCGTCGGCCTGGGCGACGCTCTGCGTGATGCTCTCGTTCAGGTCGGCGGCCTGCTGGACCAGCGCGCTGCGCTGGTGGCGGAGCGTGCGGACGACGGCCGCCGCCTCGGAGAGGACCAGGTTGCGGGCGGTGGTTTCGTCCGGATCGTTCTGCAACTGGGAAAAGCTGTTGAACAGGCTGCTCAGGTTGGTGGACAGGTCGTAGTCGGTCAGCTCGTTGTAGAGCGATTCGACCTCGCTGAGCGAGCGGTAGATGGCGGACGAGCCGGCGCGCGTGCCGAGCGACGAGCGCAGCCGCGCTTCCAGCGCGCTGTCGACGTGCCGCTGGAGCGAGCTGAGACGGACCCCCGCGCCGCTGGGCACGCCGCTGAAACCGCCGGCCATCGCCGTCAGCCGCCCCGAGAGGCGCGTATAGTCGGAATTGCCGACGTTGGCGATATTCTGGCCGGTGATCGAGATGGCCGCCTGGTAGGCTGCCAGAGCACTGCGCCCGATCTGGAATGCTGCGCCGAACAGTGCCACGGTTTACCCTACCGCATCCACACAACTGTGCAGTCGTGTCTGTTCCGGTTGCCCTTTGGGGTTGTACACCATTGACTCCTGCGTGGCCCGCGCCAGTTCTGCGAACACCGCGCGAATGTGGTGTTGCAGGTTTTGTGCCACCCGTGCCGCGAGCTGGTTCTGCTGCCGCAATTTTCCGGCCAGTTCCTGCAAACCCGCGTTGCGGGCCCTGAGAACCGAGGCCAGCGGCTCGGGCAGCGCGCCCAGCAGGTCCCGCAGGCGCGGCGCGCCGCCGGCAATGGCCGGCAGCAGTTGCGCGGCGCGGGCAAGGATTGCCTGGCGCGTGCGCTCCAGGGCATAGACTTCCTCGAGCAATTCCACTTCGCGCCCCGCACAGTGCTGCAATGCCGCAGTGTCGGCGCGACGCAGTGCCCCCAGCTTGTCTTCCGACAGCGCCAGCAGGGCGCGCAGCAGCGCCGCGAGCGTGGCCAGGTTTTCGTCCAGCGCCCGCACCACGCCGGGCAGCCCGGACGCGTCTCCTGCGCCCGCCGCCCGCAAACTGTGCGCCCGCTCTTTGCCGCGGCTCATGCGCGTCCTCCTCGCAACTGTGCGGCGATCTGGTCGACCAGCCCGCCGCCGGTGCGCGCCGCCGTGTCCGCCAGCCGCTCCTCGAGCTGCTGGCCGAAGACGGCCTCCGTCTGCCCGCCCGAGGCGAACGCCGCGCCCCAGGGCGACGCGTGCAGTTCGGCCAGCAGCGGCTTGTAGAACAGCTCGGACACGAACTGGGCGGCCACGTGCCGCGCGGCCTGCGGATCCGCGGGATCGAGGCGGCGCCCCAGGCCCAGCCAGGTCGCGTAGCGGGCGGGCGGGACGGCGGCGGTAACGGCCGACACGGCCATGACTACTCCTCGTACCGGAGCTGCGCGTGCAGCGTGCCGGTCTGGTGCAGAAGTTCGATGGCGGCAATGAGCTGGTCCGGCGCGAGCTTCAGGGCGGCGAGCGTCTGCAACAGCTCCTGGAACTCCACGCCGCCCGTCTGCTGCGGATCGAGGCCGACCAGCCCGCCCGGGGCGCCCGGCGCAGCGCCGATGGACAGCGTGCCGTAGCCGGGAATCTGCAGCACGGTCGGCGAGATCGTGACCGTGCCGGTGAACGAGACGGTGCCGCTGGCCCGGTTGATCGTGACCCGCGCCTGCTGCTCCGGCAGCAGGAACAGCGGCGCCTGCAGCACGCGCGCGATGAACGCGGCGGGCTGCGCCTGCTCGGCCTGCGGAATCCGCACGCGCACGTTCTTCGGCCCGAGTGCGACGGCCGTCTCCAGCGCCACGACGCGCGGGGCGCCGGCACTGCCCGGGCCGGCGGCGGGCGGCAGGAGCTCGCTTTCCGCGTGGTTGATCGCGCGGGCCAGCATCTGCGCCCAGGGCCAGCCGCCGTGTGCGTCGTCCAGCACGAGCGTGATCGCGCCATCGCTGATGAACGAGTACAGGAAGTCGGCCTCGAGCGTGGCGCCGCCGCGGATGATGCCGCGCGTCGGCGTCGCGACGTTCGGCAACTCGATCCGGCCGCCGGCCAGCGCGAAGATGTCCTGCGTGGACGGGTCCTGTGCGTCGAACAGGGCGAACTGCAGGGGCGTCGTGAGCAACTGGCCGCCGGCCAGGCTCCTGGCCTTGCCGACCGCCGAAACGACCACGTCGAGGCTCTCGCCCTCGCGGGCCCCGAACTCGGGAATCGTGACCTCGACCGTCACGATCGCGACGCTGGCGTTGCCCTTCAGGTCCGCGTCGCTCAGCACCGGGGCGTGGTAGCGCTTGTGCAGCGCGGCCAGGGCGCGCATGGTGGCGGCGTATTTCTCGCCGTCGCCCGTGCCGGCCAGGCCCACCGCCAGGCCGTAGCCCATCAGCTTGTTCGTGCGCTGCCCCTGCAGGCGGGCGACGTCCTGCACCCGGACCTCCCCGCGCGCGGCGAGTCCCGCCCCGGACAGCAGCACGAGAATCAGCGGCGCCATGGCGCGCATCACGGGACCTCAGATGGGTTTCAGGAAGTCAAATGCCTTCATGAGCCAGCCGCGCGTGGTCGCGTCGCGCACCGCGCCCACGTCGGGCATCTCGATCTGGAGGTCGGCGACCTGCGTGCTCAGCACCGTGTTCGCGGCGGTGACGTCGTCGCTGCGGCATTCGCCGGTCAGCGTGGCGAGCAGGATCTCGTCGCCGGTCTTGATCCGCTTGCGCGCTTCGAGCACGAGGTTGCCGTTGGGCTTCACGTCGATCACGCGCGCCGTCAGTCGCGTGCTGAGCTCGTCCTTGCGGTCGTACTTGCCCTTGCCCTCGTAGGAGTTCTCGAACGTCCAGTCCACCCCCGGCTTGTCTTCCAGGTTCTGTGCGACCAGGTGATCGTCCTGGTCGAGGCGGAACCACTTGCTCAGCGCCGCCTGCATCTCCCAGTCCTTCTCCGACTTCATCTTCGCGTCGTTCAGGCTGGTGCGGCTCTCGTGAATGATGATCGTGATCAGGCTGTTCACTTCGATGGTCCGCGGCGCCGGGGCCTCGACCGCGAACGGCGAGGCCGCCAGGAGCACGGGGTTGGGCAGGGGTTCGCCCGGGGTGCCGGGCTGCTGTGGAGGACGCACGTTTGGGGGCGCCGCCAGGCCCGCTGCGGAGGCCGCGACCACGGCGGCCGGCTGCGAGGTCGCAACCCCCTGCGCCGGGGGCGGCGCCGCGCCGCGCCGCAACAGCGAGTTGTTCTGCGCCCGCGCGGGGACCACGCCGAGGGCGAGCGCCAGGAGCACGCCGAAACGGGCTGCCCGCCGCGCCCAGGATTCTGCGCGGAACTTGCTCATGGGGTTTCCTCCTCGATCCGCACGGTGCCCAGGCCGGTCACGACGCCGCGCAAGACGTTCTTGTTGTTCCGTGCCTCGCCCAGGCGCACGCGCACCGTTTCCCCGTAACACCCGCCGTCCAGCGCCACGCCGGTCAGCCGCATCTGCACGTGGGCACGGTTGCCCAGCAGTGCGACGGGCCTGCCGCGCTGCACGAGGTCCACGTTCTTCAGGTCCGCGCTGGTGAGCATCTGCCCCGCGGGGACGAAGCGCGCCACGCGCTGCCCGATCGCCTGTTCCGTGCGGAGCAGCCCGATGTCCGCCTCCTGCTCGAACAGGCGACTCTCCAGGACCAGCGCCTCGCGCTCCACCACCGTCCCGACGTTCAAGGGTTGCCGCGCCACCACGACCTCGCGTGCCAGCCGCACGCGGGCCGAGAGCGTCGCACTGCGCTGCACCTTGCCGTCCTGGCGCAACGCGACGCGGAACTCGCGCAGTCCGAGCTTCTCATGCCCCAGCGGCCGGATGATGAACTCCCACTGCGGCCCGCTGAGCTCGAGATAGGGCTGCCCGGCACGCTCGAAGTCGACCTCCGGCGTCCCGCCCAGGTCCGCCACGTCCTGCGCGATGAACTCGCGCAGCCGCTGCGCCAGGGTGGAGTCGGCCGCGTCCGCCGGGGCCGGCGGCAGGGCCGGAGCCGCGGGGGCCACGGCGGCCGGCGCGTACGTGACGCGGCACTGCGGCGCCCCGGTCAACAGCACCTGGCCCAGGTTCACGCCCAGTTCGCTCAGGCGCGTCTCGATCTGTTCGTGGGTCAACGTGAGGGCCGTCGCCCCGCGCAGCTCGGCGGCGGCAGGCTTCTCGGCGAGCGCATCGGCCAGCGACGTGTCGGCCCCGGCGAAGCTGAGCACGTCGGCCAGCCGCAGCGTGGGCTGGTCGATGCGCACCTCGGGACGGATGCGCAGCGTGCTGGGCGTGGCGGCGCCGGCCGAGACGGCCGCGCTCAGCGCGAAGCCGGCCAGGACCACGCGGCGGATGGCGCTGCGTACCGCGTGCCTCGGATGTCGGCTGGAAAACTGTGTGCTCATGCATGCACCTACGGGGTCTGCTGTGCGGCCGGGTTACTGCCGCAGGTTCGCCACCACGCGCAAGGTCTCGTCGGCGGCCTCGATCGTCTGTGAATTCATCTGGAACACGCGCTGCGTCTTGATCAGCTCGACCAGCTCGTTGACCGCCTCGACCGTGCTCATCTCGAGATAGCCGCCCATCAGGGATCCGAACCCTTCCTCGCCGGGCGTGCCCTCGATCGGCTCGCCGGAGGACGCGCTCTCGATGTACAGGTTCGATCCGTACTCGATCAGGGCCTCGGGATTGGGGAAGCGTGCGAGTTGGAGCTGCCCCACCACGGTCTGCGTGCCGGTCGCGGAATCGATGACGCTCACTTCGCCGTTGGCGCCGATGCCGATGTCCTTTTCCGCGATATCGGGATCGATCGTAATGCCGTCGGCGAGGCGGTGGCCGAAGTCGTTGCCGAGCACGAGCTCGCCGTCGGCGTTGCGGATGAAGTTGCCGTAGCGCGTGTATCCGTAGCCCCCGCCCGGCATGTCCACCCGGAACAGGCCGTCGCCCTGGATCATCGCGTCGAGCGAGCGTCCCGTCTGCTGCGCCGAGCCCTGCTTGAAGATGATCTGCGTGTTGGCCAGGCCCACGCCCAGGCCGACCTGCGTGCCCAGCGGGCTCGTCGTGTCGGCGCTGGTCTGCACGCCCGGCTGCTTGAACATCTGGTACAGCAGGTCCTGGAAGTTCGCCCGCGATGCCTTGAAGCCGATCGTGTCCGCGTTCGCGATGTTGTGCGCGATCACGTCGATCTTGGTGGACATGGCCTGCATGCCCGTGGCGGCGGTGTGCAACGCGGTAATGGCCATGCGCGCGACTCCCGGTCAGCGGCCGATCACGCTGATCAGCCGGCCGACGGATTGATCCTGGAGCGAGACCATGCGGGCATTGATCTCGTAGGCCCGCGCGGCCTCGATCATGTGCACGAGTTCCTGGACCGGCTCCACGCTGGAGCCCTCGAGCGTGCCGTCCAGCACGCGGGCGGCCGCCGGGACGGGCGTGGCGGCGCCGGCGTCGAAGCGCGCGGCGCTGGTCTTGCGCAGCGCGCCGGGGTCGGCAAAGTCGACCACCGCGAGCTGGCCGTGCTGGAAGCCGTCCTGCGTCACGCGGCCTTCCTCGTCGATGCTGATATCTCCGCCGAACCGGTTCACGCGCAGCGGCGCCCCGCCGACGCCCATCACCGCGGCCCCGTCGCTCGCGGCGCACAGGCGGCCGTCGTCGGTCACGCAGAAGCGGCCGTCACGCGTGTACTGCGTGCGGCCGTCGGCCTCGACCACGAAGAATCCCGGCCCGTCCAGTGCGGCGTCGGTCGCCTGGCCGGTCTGGGTGAGGCGGCCCGGCGCGAAATCCGTGAAGGTTTCCCCGAGCCAGAGGCCGCCCGACAGTCCCGCCAGGTCCGGCGCACTCGGGCCGCTGCGCAGCCCGGCACTCCCGGCCGGCTGGCGCTCGGCCAGCACGGCGCGGTCCTGCTTGAAGCCGACGGTTTCCGCGTTCGCCAGGTTGTTGGCGATCACGTTCTGGCGGTACTCGTTCGTGAGCATGCCGGCCGCGGAATGGTAGAGACCGTAGATCACGACCATTCCTCCGCCGGAGGTGGAGGGACGGCGGGCCGGGCGGACCAGCCGTTGCGCCGATGCAGCTCATCCGTGGCGCGGCGCAGGGCCTCGGCCAGGACCCGCCGTCCCAATTCGCTCCAATCCCGCGGCGGGGAGTCGTCGGCCAACGGCGAATGCTCCGGGTCGCGTGGCAACTCCGGGGCGGCCGACGGGCGAGTGCGATCCGTACTGCTTCGCATGCACGGTACTCCAGCAGCGGGGCGCGGACCTCACGTTCCGTGCGAGGTTGGCGCGCGACTGTGGGAGCGGGCGATGGCAGGGTCGGTGCCAAGGCGCGCGGACGCGACCGATCCGGTGGCGCGTTCGCACGTAAGTCGCGGAAACCGGGGAGGTTTGGAAATTCGGCCCCGCGCCGCCTCGCGCGGCGGGCCCGCGGGCGACGCCTGCCATCCTTGCGCACGCGGCGCAACGCGTGCCCCGGTTGCGGCCGGTCGCCGCACGCACGACAGGTCCGTAGAATGGTCTGCCCATGAGGAGTTGCCTGATGCGCTACGGCTGGCTGCTTGCGATGCTCGTCGTTCTCGGTTGCGACAAACCCCCCGCCGGGCCGGCCCCCGCGCCGCCCACTTCCGCCGCTGCCGCATTGCCGCCCGCGCCCGACATCCCGGCGGACCTGAGTCTCGACGAGGTGGAAGCGCTGCTCCAGGAGGCCTGGTCCCGGCATCAGACGATCACGCTCAAATTCGAGACCACGGCGCATCGCTACAGCCGCGACGCGATTCTCGAGGGGCTCGGCACCGGCACGTACGAGATCCTGTGCGGCTCTGATCCGGTGCGCTACCGGGTCGAGATCAACACGAAAATGGAGCGGCGCTCACCCGAGCAGAACGTGGCGCTCGAACAGTTTGTGCGAGTTGTCGTCGACGGCGACGTGCAGTACGTAGTGCAGAATTCGGGAGGCAAGGAGCTGTTCTCGAAACGTGACGTGAACCCCGAGTACTACCTCGAACCGCGGGGAGTGCTGGCGCGGTTGCGCGCCCAGTGTACGCTGAGCCGGCTCGCAGACGCCGTCGTGGACGGACGCAACGCGGTCGTGGTGCAGGCGGAGCACCCGGACCCGACCTACAGGGACACCTCGCGCACCGTGTGCTATTTCGACCCGCAGTTGGGGTTGCCCCTCAAGCTCGTGAAATTCGACGCGGAAGGGCGCGAGGCCGAGGTCTTCCGTCTCAGCGACTTTCGCTTCGATGCACCGATCGACCCGCAACGGTTCGTGTTCAGTCCGCCGCCCGGGGTGGAAGTCGTCGACATGACCCGCGCTGCGCGCGCGGCGCGCGCCGCCGCCACGGCCAGCAGCCCGTCCACGGTCCCCGCTGAACCGCAGCCGGATCCGCTTGGGCCGCTGTCCCCCTGAGAGGGAAGGGCGCCGCGCTCAGGGCACGCTGTAGCCGGGCATCTTGAACGACACGCCGTGCCGGTTCTGGTTCTCCACGCGCGTCAGTTGCTCGTTGGGCCGGACGAAG
This sequence comes from uncultured Planctomycetales bacterium, assembly GCA_964629745.1. Taxonomy (GTDB): domain Bacteria; phylum Planctomycetota; class Phycisphaerae; order UBA1845; family Fen-1342; genus JAAYXS01. The sequence continues at coordinate 21,782 of CAZVRR010000021.1, forward strand.
AAGATCAGCCCGAGTTCAGGGTCGCCGGTCGTCAGTTCATTCAGCTTGATGTGCTGGAAATCGAGCATGCTGCGGTAGGCGCTGGCGGTCTCCCCGCCGCTCAGGAACAGCTCGAAGAACGGTTCGCCGCCGCGATCCACGATCGCGTAGTAGCCCGCGAGCGGGTACGCGGCGTCGAGCTTGCCGTAGGTCGTGTACTGGTTCAGGGTGCCGGCGGCGAAGTTGAAGACCTGGCCGGCCAGTGAAGCGGCGCGGCGCGCCCGCACGCGATACTGGAACACGCGCATGCCTTCCGGCGGCGCGATCTCGCTGATGCCGCCGGTGGCGGCGCGCAGGTCCTTCACGTTCCCGGAGATCCGCCCCGCCTCCAGCTTGCCGTTCTTGACTTCGGCCTGCGCCACGGCGGTCGCGGCCAGTGGGAACGGCAGCGTGCCTTTCGGCCCGGTGCCTTCCTCGATGACGGCATCCACGAAGCGCATCGCGCCGAGCGGCCGGCCGGGGCGCAGTCCGCCCCCGCTGCCCTGGCGCTGCGGGCCGATGAGCAGGTCGGGCGCCTTGGCCACGGGCTCGCCGCCGACCGGGGCGCGCGCGAAGCGCCGGTATTCCACGAAGCTCGGCTGGAATCCCTGGTCGACGACGAAGAGGGCATCGAGCAGCGCATTGCTTGTCGCGGGGATCGCAAAGTTGTTGTCCGGATCCGCCAGTCGGTAGTCGGTCGCGCCCGGGTCCGCGCCGCCCAGCAGTCGCGCCTCGTATTGGCGCGGCTCGCCGTTCACGCGTCCGACCAGCCGCAGCATCGTGGCGCGAAAGCGGTGGAAGCGCTCCTTGGCGTCGTGATCCGCCGCACCGGTCTGGAGCTTCAGCCGCACGCCCAGGATTTCCTGGCCGGGCGGCACTTTGAACTCCGTCGGCTGCGGGCCCTTTCCCGTTTCATCCTTGGTGGGCAGGTCCGGCCGGTAGCGTGCCGCGATCGGGTCGGCCGTCCGCCACCACGACTCGACCTTCACGCCCTGGGTGCCGAAGCCGTTGCCCAGGTTCCCGCCGCGCGCCGGAGTGGTGGCCGATTCCGACTGGACCGTGTTGCCCGACCAGCTCACCCAGTCGGCGAAGCTCGGGTAGACGGTCGCGAAGGGCACCTGGTAGCGCAGGCTGCCGCTGCTGAGGCGGTTGAAGAACGCGACCACGAATTCGTCGGGTTTCAGCCACACGCTGCGGCGCACGAAGCGCGTCCGCCCTTCCGCGTCCTGCTCGGTCGTGCGGTCGAGCCGGGAGAAGGCCGCCACGCGTCCGCCCCACGGCAGCAGCAGGAAGGCGAGCACGAGCACCCCCACGTTGATCAGCGCGATCAGCGCGCCGCACACGCCGCCGCCGATCCAGTCCACGTTGGCCGGCACGCGCACGTTGCCGCGCAGCAGGTGGTCGGCCGCCATGCGCAGCACGAGCAGCGTCAGCACGAACAGGCCGAAGAGCACGACGGGGGGCGCATAGGAAGGAGCCAGGCCCTGCTCGATCACCCAGGCGGTCATCGGCTCGGCGAAGCCGAAGGCCACGCACATGGCCACGATGCTGCACGTCAGGTTGATCAGTCCGCTGAACAGCCCGAACAGGGAGTTCAGAAACGTGATCGCCAGGATCAGGGCCACCACGACGATGTTGAGAATCATGCACCTTCTCCCGACTTGGTCGGTGCGGGCCCCCGCGGCTGCGACGGGGCCTTGGGCCGCGCCGGAGCCGGCCCGGGCTTGCCGCCGCCGGTCGCCGCGCCCCCGTTCGGGCCGGCGCTCGGCG
>CAZVRR010000022.1:0-23443 GCA_964629745.1 uncultured Planctomycetales bacterium
AGAAGACACTGCTGGAACAGCAGTGGCACGGTACAGGGTGGTCGGACGGCAACAGTCCCACGACGGCAACGGCATCGAGCCCGGGGGGCGGCACCGAGGGGGTACGTCGATCAGGTGCGACCGCCGGGAACAAGCGGATCGTCCATCAGAAGCGGCACATCACGGCAGCCCTCCCAGAAGCGGGCGCTGGAGTATTCCCAATCCGTCGGCCGAGCCACGAGTTCGCGCCGCACAGGGTTGGCGTGCAGGTACTCGAGAACGGACGGTATGGCACGCAGGCCGGTGATGTTGTGGTCAAAGCCGCCGCCCGGTTGCCAGAAGTGGAAGACGCAGCGATCCGGGTAGCGGACGGTGAGGCGCCGCAGCCACGCCTGCGCTGCGGACTCGACGAGGTGTGCATGGGCTGCGCGCGCGACAGGGCGCTTCAGGGCAGCGAGAATGACGCGCATCTCGTACATCTCGCGACGTGGATATAGCAGGATATGGACGTGCTCCGGCATAATCACGTAGCCCCAGAGTGCGACATCGTGCGTGCGCCTGGTCTCCTCCATGGCCTGAATCACCCAGCGGCGTGTCCGTTCACGCGTGAGCAGGGGTAGTCGCTCGTAGCAGGAATATGTCACAAAGTGTGCGTCGCCGGGACGGTCCCACGATCGCCTGGTCTTTCGGTGCGCGCTGGACATTGTGCGAGAATATCCGGGTGTGCGGGGCTGGTATGACACCCGCGACGGGGACTTCGTCAGAGAAGACACTGCTGGGACAGCAGTGGCACCGGAACGGGTCTCGGTGATCGTGCCACTGCTCTGTGAGCAGTGCGGGTCCTTCCCCCGTCGCGGAGAAGACACTGCTGACACAGCAGTGGCACCGGAACGGTGTTGGTCGCCGTGCCACCGCTCTGTGAGCGGTGCGGTGTCGTGCCGACGGCGAAGAAAAAGACACTGCTGGGACAGCAGTGGCACGAGAAGACACCGCTGATACAGCAGTGCACAAGAAGGCACTGCTGATACAGCAGTGGCACGAGAGGACACTGCTGGGATCGCAGCGGCAGCGGCAACCGCCGGAGGAGACTTACCGGCGCGGGCGGAACCGCAGGCCGGCCAGGGCCGCCAGCGACAGCGGCAACATCTGCACGAATCCCGTGCCGCACAGCCAGTGCGTCAGCGGGAACGAACGGGGGCCGGTGTCCACTTCCGACGTGTCCGCGTCGTCGTCAGAATCACTCGGATCATTGATCACCGGCGGCAGGTCGGCGTCGGCGATCGCGTCATCGCCGCCGTCGTCGCCGCCATCGTCGTCATCACTCGCCGCGGTCGGGGTCAGCAGGAACGCCGAGCGGATGGCATCCACACCCGCACCGTTCAGGCCCCAGCCGACGATGGCGCCCTGCTGGTTCACGTCGCGCGCCTCGGTCAGCCGCAGCCGGAAACCACTGGCCAGGCGGTTGTTCAAGTCGTTCATCAGGTCATTGAGGCCGTCGGCGTCGTCGTCGACGAACCACGTGTCGCCGACGCCGTCGGCGTCCGCGTCCAGCGGCTCGACGATGAAGGCGCGCTGCACACCCTGGCTGTCCAGGGCCCAGCCGACAACCTGGCCGTCATCATTGACCGCCGCCGCACTGCTGTTCGCGCCGCCGAGCGTCCCGAGGTCGATCATGTCGCCGCCGTCGAAGAGAAAGGCGTGCGTTTCGTAGTCGCCCGTATCGGCCTCGCCGACGATCACGCCGGCCTCGTTGATGTCGCGGGCCCAGCTGTTGTGCCCGTAGGTGAGCCCGTCCGCGCCGGGCAGCGTACCCAGCGACGTCATCAGCTCGTTGGCGCCCGTGCCGTCATCCTCAAACCAGGTGATCGGGTTTCCGTCCAGGTCAACGGTCGGCGACAGGAGGAACGCGGCGTAGCCGTCGGTCTCGCTGTACGACCAGCCGACCACCTGGCCGGCATTGTTGACAGCCGTGGCGGCGCTGGTCTTCTGGTCGGACTGGAGAGTGCGCACGTTGATGATCAGCGCGTTGCCGATGCAGGTGCCGTCGTCCTGGCCCCACGCGCCGTTATTCGGCTGGAGGATGAACGCGAAAATGTCGTCCGTGCAATCCAGGTTGCCGTAGCCGACGACGAACGTGCCCTGCGTGCTGATGCCCGTGGGCACGCACCAGATGCCCAGGTACGTAATGGCTTCACCCGGGTAGGGGGTCGGCAGGTCGCTCTGTACGGCGGGCCGGAAGAGCACCGCCGATGGGATCAGCAGGTCGGGATTCTCCTCCGACTCCTCCATGACGTAATTCACGACCAGGTCGGTGTTGGAGATCCCGTAGCCGACCGTGTAGCGGGCCAGCGGCATGGTGATGCGGCCCCACGGCTGCTCGTGAAAGAGCGAGACCATGGTGCCGTTCTGCCAGACGAACGTGTGCGGCTCGGCACTGTCGTCCAGCGCGCGGCCCACGACCGCGCCGTAATCGTTGAGCGCGTAGGCCTCGCTTTCGTCGCCGCCGAGCGTGCCCAGGTCGCGGGCCTCGTAGGCCGTCTGGCCGTTCGCCGGGCGGGCGGCAAGCGTCAGGACCAGCAGGATGACGAGCAGGAGCAGACCGAGAAAGCGTGGGGTACCCATCGGGGAATCCTCGTCGCTGACCGAGCCGGCGCCGGCGGGCGCGGCCGAGGGGGCGCCCGGACGTGGGACGGGTCAGCACCAGGGTTATCGACTATCGGCGGGGGGTGCTTCACGCCGCGCCGCGGCGCAAACACGGCAGGCGCGGTGTCCGGTAAATCAACGCTGCGTCTGGAGGTCCAGCTCGTACCGGGTGAGGAAGAAGAACAGCGCGGCGCACAACGAGAGGGTGATGACGGCGGCGTTCAGAAAGAAGCCGGTCCACGACAGGCGGTTCTGCGTGTTCAGCCGCTGGCCGGCGCTGTGCAGCCCGATAAAGAAACCCGCCGCGCCCGCGAGCAACGAGACTCCCAGCGCGCCGACGATGGCGACGAGGCGGTAGCCCGTGCGCGGGTTGTAGGGAATCCAGAAGTTCTGCGCGTCGAATTTCTGGAACATGATCACCAGGCCGGCCAGCACGCAGACGAACCCGGTGATGGCCAGGAGGACACTCCAACGTGCCTGCTGCTCGTAAGTGGTCTTCCGCGCCATCGTGCAGACCCTCGTGTGGTCGTGGCTGGTCGCACAGGTCCGGCGTTCCATGCCGGCCGGCGACTTCGCCGCGTGGCAGTATACCGCCGCCCCGCCGCCCGCCGGAACAGGTCCGGCGCAGGTTCCGCGCCTGTTGCGGTCCGCCTATGATGTCCGGTCATGAGCGGTGCGTATTCTCCAGATCGGCCGCTTCGCGTGGCGGTTCTGATCTCGGGGGGCGGAACGACACTGGCAAACCTGATTGCGCGGCGGCGCGACGGGCGCCTGCGGAACGTCGACCTGTGCCTGGTCGTCAGCTCGCGGCCGGACGTGACGGGCGTGGAAATCGCCCGACAGGCGGACTTGCCGGTGGAAGTGGTCCGCCGCCGCGATTTTCCCGACGAGCCGGCCTTCTCCCTCGCCCTGACGCGCGCCATCGAACGGGGGAACGTCGACCTGGTGGTCATGGGGGGATTCCTGCGGCTCTGGCAGTTGCCGCCCGCCTGGCAAGGGCGCGTGCTGAATATCCATCCCGCTCTGCTGCCCAGGCATGGGGGGCGCGGGCTGTACGGACATCGCGTGCACGAGGCGGTCCTGGCGGCGGGCGAGCGGGAGTCGGGCTGCACCGTGCACCTGGTAGATCACCAGTACGACCATGGGCCGATCGTCGCCCAGCGGCGCGTGCCGGTCCTGCCGGGGGATACGCCGGAATCGCTCGCGGCGCGCGTCGGGTGCAGCGAACGCGAACTCTATCCCGAGGTGCTTCAGGCGGTCGCCGACCACGGGCTGGACTGGCTCGCCCGGCAGGCTTGCGCGCAGTAATCCACGCCGGCGCCGCGTCAGCCCGCGCTGTCGTGCTCGTCCGGAAGTTCGCGGCAACAGTCAATCAGCCTGCGCAGCGCCGCAGCGACATGCTGCGTGTCAGCATTCGTGGCAATCGCGCGCTCCAGATCGGCGGCGGCGTCCCGGATGTCGAGGTGTCCGGCGTACTGGCCGTCACTGCGCAGTGAACCGGCCAGCGCCGCCAGGGCGTCCGTATTCCACGCCTGGAGTGCGCCGGCGAGCTCGGTGAGCTGATCGGGAAGTGCGGCGACAAACGACTCGATCGCCGTGCCGAGCTCGGGTTCGAGCGCGGGTTCCGGCAGCGGCTCCGGATCGGGTTCCGCGGGGGCTTCCGAAACGGCGCGGGCGAACTTCTGGAGGAGCCGCCGGATGAACTGGCTTGTGACCGGGGCGGCGGCGAACGCGTCGCAGCCGGCGGGGGCGGCGCCCGGCGCGCCCGGCGTGCCCGGCGGAGTGATCGCCAGGATGGGAGCATGGCAGCCGGCGGAACGCAGGATGGCGGCGATGCGTGCACCGCTGGCATGCGCCATGCGCAACTCCATCAGCACCAGGTCGATCGGCTCGGAGATCGCACGATCGCAGGCCTGGGTCGCAGTCGTCGCAATGATCAGCTCGAATTGGGATGTCGAAAGATCGGCGCAGACGAGCCGGCCGGTCGGCCCGCGTGGGTCGACCACCAGGATTCGCTGTCGCCGGGACAGGTCCGTGCCGTACCGCAGGATGGCGTCAATCTTCTCATCGAAGCGCATTCCGACTTCATGCAGGCAGCCCGTACCCGGCAGATAGCGGCAGCGCACCACGGTTCCGCCCAGCCGGTACTCCTCGCCGTGTGGGCCGCTGAATTGGATCTGGCCGCGCGTGCCGGGGTAAATGAACTGGCCCGCCAGAAAACCCAGGCCGCGCGGGCTGAGATTGCGCGTCTCGACGACCAGCCGCAGCGGTGGGTTGTTGGCCTGGGTGATCGTGAGCCGGGCCGTCTGCCGATAGGCCGATCGGCCACCGCGCCGCCGCTCGGGCCCGCGGAATGCAGACGCCAGGCGGTCGAGCTGGTCGAGCGCCTGTTCCAGGTCCGCCCGGCCCTTACGGATGGCACGTTCGCGTTCGTAGTCACCCACTCTGGCGGCACTCCAGCCACATGCGCCCCCACCTCCTATCGACAAGCGCGCGGGGTGAATCTGATTCTTCGCGCGGGCTTCTTCACAGCGGCCGGGCCCGGCGGGCCGGGAGCGGAGCATTGACGGCCTGCGGCGGCCGGCGGTACAAGGGCGGAATTGACTTTCGCCCAGGAGTCGGCATGCGGGTTCTGATAACAGGCTCGAGCGGTCAGATCGGCACCAACGTGGCACTGGCCCTGCTCGCCCGCGGCGACGAAGTGGTCGGGATTGACCTGCGGCCGAATCCCTGGACACGCGAGATTCCCACGCTGCAGCGTGATCTCTGTCGGGAAAGCGACGCCGAGTTGGGCGTCGAGGGCCGGTTCGACGCCGTGCTGCACCTGGCGGCCCACGCGAAAGTGTACGAGCTGGTCGAGACGCCCCGGCGGGCGATGGAAAACGTCGGCATGGCGTTCCAGGTGCTGGAGTACTGCCGCCGTCACCATACTCCGCTGATTTTCGGCAGTTCGCGCGAGGTCTACGGCGACATCCACCGGCACGTGACGGAAGAGAGCCAGGCCGACTTCGTCGTCGCCGAAAGCCCGTACAGCGCGTCGAAGATCGCGGGTGAGGCGTTCATCTACTCGTACGCGCAGTGCTACAACCTGCCGCACCTGGTGTTCCGCTTCAGCAACGTCTACGGTCGCTACGATTGTGACCTCGAGCGACTGGAACGCGTGATCCCGCTGTTCATCCGCCGCATCGCGGAGGGCACCCCCATCGTGGTGTACGGGCGCGAGAAGGTGCTCGACTTCACGTACATCGATGACTGCGTCGCCGGCGTGCTGCGCGCGCTCGAGCTGCTCGTCAGCGGACGCGCCACGCGCGAGACGATCAACCTGGCGTACGGGCAGGGGGCTACGCTGCAGGACCTGGTGAACATCATCGGGCTGGCCCTGCGGCGGGAGCCAAACGTCCGCTACGAGCCGTCGCGGGCTGGCGAAGTGACGCGCTACGTGGCCGACATCGGCAAGGCGCGCCGGCTGCTCGGCTACCAGCCGCAGACGCCGCTGACGGCCGGCGTGCCGCTGGCGATCAAGTGGCAGCGCGAAGCCGGCTGGCTGAAAGACTGATCCGCCCGCGCGAACTCATGCATGTACCTGTCGCCAACCTGAGCCCGGCGCGGCGCCTGCTCACGCCGCTGTCGAGTGCCTATGCCGGACTGATCCGGCTGCGGAACCGCCGGTTCGATCGCGTGCCGGCGGCCAGCCGGGCCGCGGCGGTGCCGGTGATCAGCGTGGGGAACCTGACGGTGGGGGGCACGGGCAAGACCCCGCTCGTGATCGAGCTGGCCCGGCGGCTGGCGGAGCGGCGCCGGCCGGCGATTCTGACGCGCGGCTACGGCGCCCCGCGCGGCGGGGTGGCCGACGAGGTGCGCGAGTTCGGGCTGGCCGTTCCGCAGGTGCCGGTCGTCGTGGAGGCGGATCGCTGGGTGGGCGCGCAGCGCGCGGTGCGGGACCACGGCGCCGACTGCCTGCTGCTCGACGACGGCTTTCAACACCGCCGGCTGCGGCGCGACCTGGATATCGTGGTGATCGACGCGCTGGACCCGTGGGGCGGCGGGCGCGTATTGCCGGCGGGCCGGCTGCGCGAGCCGCTCGAAAGCCTGGCGCGGGCCGACTGGATCGTGCTCAGCCGCAGCAACCAGGTGGACGCGGAGGCCACGTCGACCCTGTTGCAGACGTTGCGCGCGTTCGCTCCGCAGGCGCCGGTGACGAAAGCGGCCGTGGCCTGCGAACGCCTGGCGGGCGTGAACGGGACGGCGGCCTGCGCGGAGGCGCTGGCCGCGCGGCGCCTGCTGCCGGTGTGCGGCATCGGGAATCCCCAGACCTTCCTGCGGCTGCTGGCCGACGGCGGCGCGGAGCTGTGCCCGCCGCTGCTGTTCGGCGACCACCGGCGCTACAGCCGCGCGGATGTGCGGCGCATCGCGCAGGCGGCGCAGGCCGGCGGGGCGGCGGGGGTCGTGACAACTCGCAAGGATTGGGTGAAACTGCAGGAGTTGTGGCCGGCGGAGGCGCCGGCCGGGATCGCACTGCTGCGGCTGGACGCGCGGCTGGTGCTGGCCGATCCGCACGGGGAGTTCGCGGCGCGGCTCGCGCAGGCCGTCGAGGTCGGGCATGAGCATGGAGCACGCCAAGCCTTATAGGCCCGCCCCGCTGGACTGGCGGCGCCTGCGGCTCAAGTCACGGACGTCCCGGGCGCACAAGGTGAGCGTGGCGGCCCTGGCGCGGCCGACGGAACCGGGCTGCACATTCGCAGAGTGGCTCGCCGCGCTGCCGGAGTTCCTCGGGGCAAACGAGCTGCGCCGAACGGTCGAAGCGATCGTGGCGGCGCGGCGGGCGGGCCGGCCGGTCGTGCTGGCGTTCGGGGGGCACGTGATCAAGACGGGCTGTTCGCGGTTGGTCATCGACCTGATGAGCAGGGGGGTGATCACGGCGCTGGCCACGAACGGTTCCGGCGCGATCCATGACCTCGAGCTGGCCGAGACCGGCGCCACGAGCGAGGAAGTCGCCGAGACCATCCGCGACGGGAGCTTCGGCATGGTCGAGGAGACCTGCGCGCGGATGACCGAGGCGGCGCGGCGCGGCGCCGCGGGGGCCGGGCTGGGCCGCGCGCTGGGCGAACTCCTCACCGAGAGCGCGGCGCCGTACAAGCAGCTCAGCCTGTTTGCGGCGGCGGCGCGCCTCGGCCTGCCGGCGACGGTCCATGTCGCGGTCGGTACGGACACCGTGCACGTCCATCCGGCGCTGGACGGCGCGGCGCTCGGGGCGGCGACGCTGGCGGACTTTCGGACGCTGTGCAGCGTCGTCGCGGAGCTGGGCAACGCGGGTCCGCGGCAGGCGGGCGGCGTGTGGCTGAACGTCGGCTCGGCGGTGGTGATGCCGGAGGTCTTCCTCAAGGCCGTCGCGGTGGCACGAAATCTAGGCCATGCCCTCGAGGGGCTGCACACCGCGAACTTGGATATGTTGCGGCACTATCGTCCGACGCAAAACGTCCTGACGCGCCCCGTCGCCGCGGGTTGTGGTCATAGCCTGGTCGGTCAGCATGAGATCCTGCTGCCACTGCTGCGTCAGGCGGTACTGGAAGTGATGGGGCCTGGAGAGCGGACATGACGCGCGAAAATCAGGGCGAGTTGCTGAGCCAGTCGCCGCAGCCGGCGTCCGAGCCCCCGCCCCCTCTTCCTGCCGATAGCCTGGCGGTCCTGCAGCGGATGGAGCAGACGCTGGTCGACATTCGGCGCAGCCTGGCGGCGGAGGAGCGCGAGGCGCAGCATCGCGAATACTCGCCGGGCCCGCTGGTGGCGAGCATCACGCAGGTGCTGGTGGTGGCGCTGCTGCTGTGGGGGGTTCTGGACTGGTCGTTCGCGGCGCCGCCGGCGAATGTCCTGGTGAAGCTCGGTTTCGCGACGGTCCTTCAGCTCATCGCCCTGACCGCTTTCCTGCTCGGTCGCGACTGACCTGGGTTCGGGCGTGGCGCCGTTTAAATCGGGGTGGCACGGTCCGACGCAGTCGGGCCGTGGCGTTTCATATTCGCTCGGTATCTGTTGCTTCCAGGCCCAGCCGCGCCCCGCTACGCCAGCCCCGCCCGAATCTGTTCGGCCCGGCGCGTCAGCTCGTCGGCCGTCGCGGCGCCTGCTCTCCAGCGATACCCCAACCCGTCGCCGCTGCTGCGCGGGATGATATGGAAGTGCACGTGCGGCACTTCCTGGCTGGCCACCTGGCCGTCATTTTGCAGCACGTTGAAGCCGGCCGCGCCGACCGCGCCGAGAATGGCACGCGCCAGGCGCCCCAATTGGCCGCCCAGGGCCGCCGCGGCTGCCTGTGGCAGGTCCACGAGCGACGGCGCGTGATGTTTCGGCACGATCACGGTGTGCCCGGGGGCGAGCGGGTGAATGTCGAGGAACGCGAGCAGGTGGGCATCCTCGTGCACGCGTGCGCAGGGGATCTCCCCGCGCACGATGCGGCAGAAGATGCAGCCTGGATCGGTGGCGGCCGCCATGGCCTGTTTCCGGTTACTTTTCCGGCTCGGCCGGCGCCTCGGCCGTCTTGCGCGACCGGCGAGGGTTCCGCCGCGGCACGGGCTTGCCGGCGAACGCGGCGTAGCGCACGCGGGCGCGCCGCCTGCGCTCCGTCTTGTCCGCGTTCTTGGGACGCGGCTTATCGTCCGGGCCGACCCACTCGAGGATTGCCAGCGGCCCGCCGTCGCCGAGCCGGCGGTCCGCCAGCTTGATGACCCGCGTGTAGCCGCCGCCGCAGTTGCGCGCCTCGTTGCGCTGCTTGAGCTTCGGGCCGACCTCGGCGAACAGCTTGTGGATCACGGTGTCGGCGGTGAACTTGACGCCGGGACGCGTGGTGGACTGCCGGTAGCGCCGGCCGGAGCGGGCGCGCAGGACCTTTTCGCGTTTCGCGTCGCTGAGCTGATCGTACTCGGCGCGGTGTTCGGCCGGGATGATCGCCCGGTCGTTGAGCAGGGCGATGGCGCGCTGCCGCGCGGCCAGGCTGCCATCGATGGCGAGCGTCGCCAGCTTTTCCGCGAAGCCGCGGATCTGCTTGGCCTTGACGAGGGTCGTCCGCACCTTGCCGTGCTCAATCAGGCTCTGCACCAGGTTGCGGCGCAGCGCCAGCCGGTGGGCACTCGTTCGACTCAGTTCTTTTCCACGCACCTGATGTCGCATGGATCACTTCCTCAAATGGGCAGCCCGGACGTGCCCGCCATCTGGCTGACTCCGCCGCCGGCCGAGATATCCATCCCCAGCGCCAGCCCGTGTTCGGCGAGCTTGCGGCGCACCTCCATCAACGAAGTCTTGCCGAAGCTGCGCAGCTGGAGCAACTCCTCCTCGCTGATGCGGACCAGGTCGCCGATCGTGGCCACCTTGGCCGCCTCGAGGCAGTTGCTGGCGCGCACGGACAGCTCGAGGTCGGCGATCGGCCGGTCGAGCTTGCGGCGCATCTCCTCGTCCATGGCGGCGGGCGGCACCGCGGCCTTGATCTCGGCGGCGGTCTGGTTTTCGCCCAGCTCGTAGTACTGCACGAACGGGTTGAGATGCTTGCGCAGAATCTTGGCGGCTTCGACGAGCGCGTCTTCCGGCCGCACGGTGCCCTTGGTCCAGATCTCGAGGATCAGGCGGTCGTAATTCACCTTCTGGCCGACGCGCGTCTCCTCGGTGCGATACCGCACGCGCGTGACGGGGGAGTAGAGGGCGTCGATCGGGATCACGCCGATCTCGGTGTTCTCGTCGATCAGCTCGGTCGCCGGCACGTAGCCGCGGCCGCGGGCCACGGTCAGCTCGGCCGAGAAGCGTCCCTCGTCGGTGAGGGTGGCGTCGATCTGTTCGGGATTGACGATCTCGATCGCCGGGTCGGCCTCGAAATCTCCGGCGCGGATTTCGCCGGGCGTGGTGCGCTCCACGCGCATCGTCTTGGGCGTCTCGGAGTCGAGGTCCACCACGATGCTCTTGATGTTCAGCACGATGTTGGTGACGTCCTCCAGCACGCCGGGCAGCGACGTAAACTCGTGGTCGGCGCCCGCGATGCGGGCGTGGGTGATCGCCGAGCCCTCCAGGCTGGAGAGCAGGATGCGCCGCAGGCTGTTGCCGACGGTGGTGCCGAAGCCGCGTTCGAACGGCTCGACGCTGAACAGACCGTAGGTGTCCGTGCTGACGCTGTCGTCGCGCACGACGCGCGAGGGGAGCTCAAGACCTCGCCATCTGATCCGCATGATTCACCTTGCCTCCGGGTCGACCGGGCCGCATGGCGGCACTAGCGCGAGCAGAACTCGACGATCAGGGCCTCTTCGACTGGAATCAGGACGTCGCCGCGGCTGGGCAGCGCCAGCACCGACGCCTCCAGCTTGGCCGGATCGACCTGCAGCCAGCTCTGGGCGGGCGGGTTCGGCACGCCTTCCAGCAGTGTCATCTGCGTCTGGGCGTACTTGCGCGACCGCTCGCGGGAGTGGACCGTGATCTTGTCGCCCACCGCGACCAGGTAGCCGGGGCGGTCCACCTTGCGCCCGTTGACGAGAATGTGCCCGTGCACGATCGCCTGCCGGGCGCCGCGCCGGCCCGCGATGAAGCGCGTCTTGTACACCACGTTGTCGAGCCGGCGCTCCAGGATGCGCAGCAGTTCCTCGCCGGTGTTGCCGTGGCCGCGCGCGGCCAGCTCGAAGTAGCGCATGAACTGCTTTTCCAGCACGCCGTAGTGGCGCTTGACCTTCTGCTTCTCGCGCAGGCGCACGCCGTACTCGCTGGCCCGCCCGCGCCGCCACATGTGCATGCCGGGCGGGTAGTTCTTGTACTCGCGCTCGAGCGGGTTCTTGCCGCTCTCGTCGCGAATCGGCTTGAGCATCAGGTTCACGCCTTCGCGGCGTGACAGACGCGTGCTGGGTCCGAGGATGCGACTCATGAACTAGACCCTCCGCTTCTTGCGCGGGCGGCACCCGTTGTGGGGCAACGGGGTCACGTCTTCGATGGACTGGATCCGCAGGCCGGCGGCCTGCAGGGCCGTGATCGCGGATTCGCGGCCCGAGCCGGGCCCCTTCACACGCACCTCGACCTCGACCACCCCGTACTTGCGCGCCTCGTTCGCCACCCACTGCGCCGCGCGTTGCGCGGCGAAGGGCGTGCTCTTGCGGGCGCCGGAAAACTTCTTCTCACCGCCGCCCAGCGGCACGGAGCCGGACGAGGCCCAGCACAGCGTGTCGCCGTTCATGTCGGTGAGTGTGATGATCGTGTTGTTGAACGAAGCGCGAATGTGCGCGATGGCCTTCGCCACGCTGCGCTTCTGGCGTCGTTTCCCTGCTGCCTTGGCCAACTGTGCGCTCCCTGGCGGCCTAGCCGCGGTGCATTTCCTTCACGCCCTTCTTGCCGGCCACCGTCTTCCGCGGACCCTTGCGCGTGCGGGCGTTCGTCTTGGTGCGCTGCCCGCGCACCGGCAGGCCGCGCATGTGCCGCAGCCCGCGGTAGCAGCGGATGTCGCGCAGGCGGGCAATGTTCTGCTGCACCTGCCGCCGCAGCGCACCTTCGACGACGTATTCCGTCTCGATCATGTTGGCGATGCGGCTGACCTCGTCCTCCGTGAGCTTGCCGGCCCGGAGGGCGGGGTCGATGGACAGCTTCATGATGATCTCGTGGGCCCGATGCGGCCCGATCCCGTAAATCCGCTGGAGCGCGACTTCAACGCGCTTGTCGTTCGGAACGTCTACACCGGCAATACGAGGCATAGGTCCTGCCCTCTAGCCCTGGCGCTGCTTGTGCCGCTTGTTGGTGCAAATCACGCGCACCACGCCGCGGCGCTTGACGATCTTGCAGTTCTCACAAATCCGCCTGACGCTGCTGCGCACCTTCATCACAACACCTGTCGCCTTACCGCCCGTCCGACAGCACTTCGGCCCCGTTCTCGGTCACGGCCACCGTGTCCTCGAAATGGGCCGCCAGCGAACGGTCCTTCGTGACGATCTCCCAACGCGCGGGGTCGTCGCTGAACTCCACTTCCGGCCGGCCCGCGGTCACCATCGGCTCGATCGCCAGCGTCATGCCGGGCACCAGCTCGAAATCCACATTGTGCTGGCCGCGGCCCCACGCGTTGGGGACCTTCGGCTCCTCGTGCATCTCCCGGCCGATGCCGTGCCCGACGAAGTCACGCACGACACCCAGGTGCTGGTCTTCCACCAGCTTCTGGATGCGCCGGGCCACCTGGCTCCAGCGCACATGCGGCCGGATCTCCCGCACCGCCAGCTCCAGCGCTTCCTGCGTCACGCGGAGCAGCTTGGCCGCCGCCGGCGAAATCCGGCCCACCGCGAAAGTGCGGGCCGCGTCGCCGCAGTACCCATGCAGCCGCACGCCGCAGTCAACGCTGACGATATCGCCTTCCGCCAGCGGCCGGTCGTTCGGTATCCCGTGCACGACCGCCGCATTCACCGACGCGCAGATGCTCGCCGGAAAAGGGCAGCGCGCCTGGGGGTTCTGCACACCCTTGAACAGCGCCGTCGCGCCCGCCTGGGCAATCAGCTCACTCGCGCGGGCATCCAGTTCGGCGGTCGTCACGCCCGGTCGCACCCGGCCCTGCAACTCGCAGAGCACCTCGTTGACCAGTCGCCCGGCCGCACGCATCAGGGTGATCTCGCGCGGCGATTTCAGGATGATCCGGGACGACGACGCCTTCATTCACACCGCGCCCAGCGCGTCCACAATTCGCTTGACGGTCTGCGCCACCTGGTCGGCGCCCACGCGGGCGTCCACCGTGTGCAGCAGCCGCCGCTGCGTGTAATAGCCGATCAGCGGCTCCGTCTGCGTGCGATACGTGGCCAGCCGGGTGCGGACCACGTCCTCGCGGTCATCCACCCGCTGGATCACTTCCCCGCCGCAGCGATCGCACACGTTCGCCACCCGCGGCGGCATGAATTCCGTATTATAGGGCGCACCGCAACTCACGCAAACACGGCGGGTAACGATCCGCCGGATCAATTCGTC
Organism: uncultured Planctomycetales bacterium; assembly: GCA_964629745.1. Lineage (GTDB taxonomy): Bacteria > Planctomycetota > Phycisphaerae > UBA1845 > Fen-1342 > JAAYXS01. The sequence continues at coordinate 13,573 of CAZVRR010000022.1, forward strand.
ATCATCCAGGCGGAAATCGAGCACGCCCTGAATCGGCCGGCCGTCGTGCTCCAGGCCGCGCTCGAGGGCCTCGGCCTGGGGCACCGTGCGCGGAAAGCCGTCAAGGATGAAGCCCGTGCCGGCCGGCAGCCGGCCGACGGCGGCGAGCATCACGCCCGTGATCACGTCGTCCGGCACCAGCGTCCCGGCCTGCATGTAGGACTGCGCCTGGCGCCCGATTGCGCTGCCTTCCTTCACCTCGCGGCGCAGCACGTCGCCGCTGGACAGCTGGACCAGCCGGTTGGTGGCGGCCAGCCGCTGCGCCTGCGTGCCCTTGCCGCTGCCCGGGGGGCCCAGAAAGATGAGCCGCGTGGCGGCCATCAATACATCCCCTTCACGGGGCCGCCGCCTTCCGGACCCAGGAAGCCCTCGTAGTTGCGCATAATCAGGTTGGCCTCGATGCGGTGGATGAAGTCGAGCACGACGCTGACCACGATCAGCAAGCCGGTTCCGCCGAGGAACGCCGAGATGCGGAAGGGGATCTCGAGCTGGACGGCCACGACCGACGGGATCACGGCAATCACGGCCAGGAAGCCGGCGCCCACGTAGGTGATGCGCTCCATCACGGCCTCGAGGTAGTCCGCGGTGCGTTTGCCGGGACGCAGGCCGGGGATGAAGCTGCCCATGTCACGCAGGTTGTTGGCGAGCTCCTTCGGCTGGAACTGCACGCTCGTCCAGAAGTAGGCGAAGAAGTACACCATCGCGATGTACGTGGTTTCATAGACGAAGCTGCCCGGCCAGAAGAGCTGGTGCAGGATGCTCCACAGCCCGGCCGGCCAGAGCCAGCCGTTGTCGAGCCAGCCGAGGATCATCTGCGGGAAGAGCAGGAACGAGCTGGCGAAGATGATCGGCATCACGCCGCCGTGGTTCACGCGCAGCGGCAGGTAGTGCCGCTGGCCGCCGACCACGCGCCGGCCGCGCGTCTGCTTGGCCTGCTGGATCGGGATGCGGCGCTGGGCCTGGGTAATCAGGATCGCGCCGGCGACGACCGCCACGAACGAGGCGATCAGGAACACGACCTTCTCGGGGCTCATGTTGCTGCCGGTCGCCAGGCTGCCGCCGCGGACCACGCCCAGCACGACATCGATGATCACCTGGGGCAGGCGGGCGATGATGCCGGCCATGATGATCAGGCTGATGCCGTTGCCGATGCCGTACTCGTCGATCTGCTCGCCGATCCACATCAGGATCAGCGTGCCGCACATCAGGCCGGTGGTGCCGATCAGGGCGAAGGGGATCGAGCCGGCGAATTCCGGGTAGACCAGGCTCCGCCCGTTGAGGTAGCGCACCCAGAACAGGGCCTGGATGAAGCAGAGGGCCACCGTGAGATAGCGCGTGTACTCCATGATCTTGCGCCGACCCGATTCGCCCTCCTTCTGGAGCTTCTCCAGGGCGGGCAGCACGGTCACCAGCAGTTGCAGGATGATCGACGCGCTGATGTAGGGCATGATGCCCAGGCCGAAAATCGTGCTCTGGCCCAAGTCGCCGCCGGTAAACATGGCGAACAGGTCGGCGGCCTGCTGCGCCGCGCCGCCGCCGCCGCTGCTGGACCAGTGGCGCGAGAGGGCGTCCTGGTTCACGCCGGGCAGGGGCACGTAGTAGCCGATGCGGTACACGCTCAGCATGAAGAGCGTGAACAGCACTTTGTTGCGCAGATCCGGGATGCGGAAGACGTTGATGAAGGCACGGATCATGGCCGCTCAACCCTTATGTAGCGTCCCCGGTCGGCTTGGCCTTCGCGCTGCGCCCCTTGGCCGAATTCCGTTTGGCCTTGGCGAGGGCGGCCGAATCGCGCACCGGGATGACCGTGACGCGGCCGCCGGCCTGCTCGATCGCGCTGTGCGCCTTGGGGCTGAACGAATGCGCGTGCACCGTGAGCGGCTTGTCGAGGGTGCCGTCGCCGAGCACCCGCACGAGCGTCGCCGAGCGGCGTATCAGGCGCAGGGCCTGCAGGGCGGCCAGGTCCACCGTGGCGCCCTTTTCGAAGCGCTCCGACAGCACGCCGATGTTCACGATGGCGTACTCGATGCGGAATTCGAAGTTCGAGAAGCCGCGCTTGGGCAGCCGGCGGAACAGCGGCATCTGGCCGCCCTCGGTGAGGGGCCGTGCCCCGCCGCCGGCGCGCGACTGGTAGCCCTTGCTGCCGCGGCCGCAGGTCTTGCCGTGGCCGCTGCTTTCGCCGCGGCCGACGCGCTTGGGACGCTTGTTCGCCCCGGCCTGCGTGGTGACTTCATTGAGCATCATGAGGCTGCCCCTACGCCGGCGCGCCGGATTCGGCCGGCGCCGGCTCGTCGGGTTGTGTGTAGGCCGCCACGGCGCCGGCGGGCGCACGCTCGGCCGGAAGATCGAGTTTCACGCCGCGCAGCGCTTCCACCTGCGCCCGCGAGCGCAGCCGTTGCAGGCCGTCGACGGTTGCCTTGACCAGGTTCTTCGGGCTGGTCGAGCCGTAGACCTTGGTCAGGACGTTCTTGATGCCCGCCAGCTCGAGCACGGCGCGCGGGGCGGAGCCCGCGATGACGCCGGTGCCTTCGGCGGCCGGGATCAGCATGACGCGACTGGAGCCGAAGCGGCCCATGACGCGGTGCGGGATCGTGGTGCCCTTGAGGGGCACGGGGAACATGTGCCGGCGCGCCTGCTTGATGCCCTTGTCGACCGACTGCGGGACCTCGTTGGCCTTGCCGTAGCCGAAGCCCACGCGGCCCTGCCGATCGCCCACCACCACCAGCGCGCCGAAGGAGAAGCGGCGTCCGCCCTTCACCACGCACGCGCAGCGGTAGAGTTTGACCATCACGTCGTCGAGGTTGGATTCGGGTCCGCGCTCGCCGCCGTCGCGGTCGCGGCCCCGCGGGCGCCCCTGTCTTGGCCGTGTCGCCATCTCTTCACCGCCTCTAGAACTTCAGCCCCGCGGCACGGGCCGCGTCGGCGAGAGCCTTGATTCGTCCGTGGTACTTGCGGCCGCGGCGATCGAAGCATGCGGCTTCGATGCCCAGGGCCTTGGCCTTCTCCGCGAGGGTCTTGCCGGCCTCCGCGGCGGCGGCCTTGTTCCCGCCGTAGCTCAGCGTGTCGCGCAGCTCCTTGGCGCGGGTCGAGACCGCACAGAGCGTGCGTCCGGCCAGGTCGTCGATGAGCTGGGCGTAGACATTCGCGTGCGAACGCGAGACGGCCAGGCGCGGGCGCTGCGGGGTGCCGGCGACCTTCTTGCGGACGCGGCACACGCGGCGCTGCCGGCGAAGCGTCTTCAGTGCTTGGGCTTTCATCTGCGGTACCTTTCCAATCAACCGCCGCCGCCGCCGGCGAAGACCTTGCCGGCCTTCTTGGTAATGTGCTCGCCGGCATAGCGGATGCCCTTGCCCTTGTAGGGTTCGGGCTTGCGCAGCTTGCGGATCTCGGCGGCCAGCTGGCCGACCTGCTGCTTGTCGGGCCCGCTGATCGAGAACTTGGCCGGTTCGTTGTCGCCGCGGGCGGCGGGCACGTCGACCTTGATCTCGATGCCGGCGGGGATCGGGATTTCGAACTGGGCCTTGCGCCCGACGCCGCGGCCCATGTAACCGACGTTGAGCAGGAAGATCTTGCCCTCGACCTTGCAGTTATAGCCGGTGCCGTAGACCTCCAGGTCGATCTTGTAGCCGTCGGTGACGCCCTTGACCATGTTGGCGATCAGGGCGCGGGACAGGCCGTGCAGGGCGCGGCTGCGTTTCTCGTCATCCGGGCGCCCGCACAGGAGCTGCTTGTTCTCGACGGCCACCGTGATCGGCTCGGGCACGCGCCAGTTGAGCTGGCCCTTGGGCCCGGCGATCTGCACGTCGCGCCCGGCCAGCTTGACCGTTACGCCGGCGGGGATGGCCACGGGTTTCTTGCCAATGCGGGACATTGCTCACCACACCTTGCACAAAAGCTCGCCGCCGACGTTCTGCTTGCGGGCCTGGCGATCGCTGAGCACGCCGCGGCTGGTGGAGACGATCGAGATGCCCAGGCCGTCGAGCACGCGCGGCATCTGGTCGACGCCGACGTACAGGCGCCGCCCGGGCCGGCTGGCGCGCTGGATGTCCTGCAGGACCTGCAGGCCGTGCTCGCCGTACTTCAGGTGGATCAGGATCTCGCCCTGGTTCGCGTCGTCGATGGACTGGAAGTCCTCGACGTAGCCCTCGTCCTTCAGGACGCGGGCGATGCCCAGGCATACCTTGCTGCGCTTCACGCGGACGCGCGGCTGGCGCACGCGGGCCGCGTTGCGAATGCGCGTGAGCATGTCGGCAATCGGATCACTGGTCGCCATCGACGCTCCTCACCAACTCGCCTTGCGCACGCCGGGAATCCGTCCCTCGCCGGCCAGCTTGCGGAAGCAAAGGCGGCAGATCCGGAACTTGCGGTAAACCGCCCGGGAGCGGCCGCACAGTTCGCAGCGCGTGTAGGCCCGCACGCGGAACTTCGGCTTGCGCTTGGCCTTGATTTTCAGTCCCAGCCTGGCCATGCATCTAGCTCCGGAAGGGCATGCCCAGCAGCGCCAGCAGCCGATGCGCCTCGGCGTCGTTGCGGGCCGTTGTGCAGATCGTGATGTTCATGCCCTGCTGATAGTTGACTTTGTCCGGGTTGATCTCGGGGAACACGCCGTACTCGGCCAGCCCCATGCTGTAGTTGCCCTGCCCGTCGAACCCGCCCGGGTTCAGGCCGCGGAAGTCGCGCACGCGCGGGATGGCCAGGGCGATCAGGCGATCGAGGAACTCGTACATGCGCTGGCCGCGGAGCGTGACCTTCATGCCCACGTCCCAGCCCTCGCGCACCTTGAAGTTCGACACGCTCTTGCGGGCCCGCGTGAAGAGCGGCTTCTGCCCCGTGACGGTGCGCAGGTGCTCCTCGGCCTCGGTGAAGCGCCGGTTCTCCCGCGCCTTGCTGCCGCTTTCGGCGACGCACTTGCCCATGCCCATCGAGACGACCACCTTGCTCAGCCGGGGCAGGGAGAGGACGTTCTCCCGGCTGAACTCGCGTTGCATCGCCGGGATCACCTCGCTGCGGTATTTGTTCTGCAATCGTGCGGCCATTAGCGTTTCTCACCCCCGTGCTCGCCGCGCGCCCGCGTGACGTCGCCCAGGACGGTGCCGGCGACGCTGACGCGCTGCTTGGACACGATCTTCCCGGCCGGACCGAACTCGCTGCGGAAGCGGACGCGCGTGCCGCGCCCGGTCCGCGGGTCGACGGGCAGCACGTTGGAAAGGTGGATCGGGGCTTCCTTCTGGATGCGGCCGCCCTGCGGATGGCGCCGGCTCTTGCGCACGTGCCGGTAGACCATGTTCACGCCTTCCACCACCACGCGCTGCTTGTCGGGATCGACGCGCAGCACCTTGCCGCGCGCCCCGCGGTGCTCGCCCGCGATGACCTCGACGATGTCGTCCTTGCGCACCCGGGCCGCCATTACCAGACCTCCTCCGCCAGCGAGATGATCTTGGCGAAGTTCTTCTCGCGCAACTCGCGGGCGACGGCCCCGAACACGCGCGTGCCTTTGGGATTGCCGTCGTCGTCGATGATCACCGCCGCGTTGCTGTCGAACCGCACGTAGCTGCCGTCCTTGCGGCGCGTGGGGTACTTCGTGCGGACGATCACCACGCGGACCTTGTCGCCTTTCTTGAAGTCCGAGGAGGGCAGGACCTGCTTGATCGAGCAGATCGCGATGTCGCCCACGCCGCCCTTGGCCAGGCGGCGCTTGCCCTGCGCCGGGGCGCGGCCCTTCAGGACCTGGATGCACTGGAGCTCCTTGGCTCCCGTGTTGTCGGCGACGTCCAGGCGCGTGTACTGGGTGATCACGCCTCACCCCCCAAGACCTCCCGCGGTCCCTTCTGCAGCACGCGCACCAGGCGCCAGTGCTTGGTCTTGCTGATCGGGCGGCACTCGGCCAGCTCGACCAGGTCGCCCAGGCCGGCCGTATTCTGCTCGTCGTGCGCGTGCAGGACCGTGCGGCGGCTCAGATACTTGCCATACTTGTCATGGCGCACCAGGTAGGAGACCGTCACCTTGATCGTCTTCTGACGACCCGTGCTGGTGACGACCCCCACGCGCGTCGTGCGTTGCGTGCGCGGCCGGGGCGGCAGGACGCCGGCCGGTCCGGGCTGAGGGGTTTGCATGGTTCCTGTCCGTTCTGCCATTGCTGTTCGCCTAGCGGCGGGCTGCCTGGGCCGAGAGCCGCGCCTGCCGTTGCTCAACGTTGCGTTCGCCGCGCTCGTGCAGGATCGTCAGGATCCGGGCGATCTCGCGCCGGGTCCGGCCGATCTGCGTGGGGTCCTCGAGCTTCTCCGTGACCGCCTGGGCCCGCAGGTCGAACAGGTGACGCCGCAGGCGTTCCAGTTCGGCGTGCAGCTCGTCGACCTTCATCGAGCGGAGTTCTTCGATCTTCGTCCGCATGCTGTGCTTCCTAGAGGCTGTGGCGCCGGGAGACCAGGCGTGTCCGCACCGGCAGCTTGTGCGCCACGCGCATCAACGCCGCCTTGGCCACTTCTTCCGTCACGCCGCCCACCTCGTACATCACCGTGCCCGGCTTCACGACGGCGGCCCAGATGTCCACCTCGCCCTTGCCCTTGCCCATGCGCGTCTCCAGCGGTTTCTTGGAGATCGGCAGGCAGGGGAAGATGCGGATGTAGACGCGACCTTCACGGTGCAGAAAGTGGGTCGCGGCGACACGGCCGGCCTCGATGTGCCGGCTGGTCACCTTGCCGGGCTCGAGACTCTGCAACCCGTATTCGCCGAACGCGACCGTGTTGCCGCGCGTGGCGTTCCCGCGGATCCGGCCCTTGAAGGCCTTGCGGAACTTGACGCGCTTCGGCATGTTGCCCGGCATACCTGACTCCTGTGCGAGCACGGCCCGCGGGCCGTGCCGTCGGCCGCCCGGCCGACGTCGGACTCCCCGAACCTAGCGGCGCGCCCGGCGGCGGAAGCGTCCGCCGTCCGGCGTGGCCGGCTGTTCACCGTAACTTCCCCGGTACACCCACACCTTGATCCCGATCGCGCCGACCGTCGTGACCGCCACGCTGATCGCGTAGTCGACCTCGGCCTGCAGCGTCTGCAGGGGAATCGAGCCCAGCATCTGCGTCTCGGTGCGGGCCATTTCCGCGTTCCCCAGCCGGCCCGAGCAGATGATCTTCACGCCGCGGGCGCCGGCCGCCATCGCGGCTTCGCACTTCTGCTTCATGATCCGGCGGAAGCTGGCCCGCTTCTTGAGCTGCTCGGCGATGGACTGGCCGATCAGGCGCGCGTCCATGTCGGGGTTCTTGATTTCGATGATGTTCACGGAGACGCGCCGGTCGATCAGGTCTTCCAGCCGCTCCTTGAGCTTGTCCACCTCGGAGCCCTTGGCCCCGATCACCACGCCCGGGCGGGCCGTGTGGAGGATCACCTTCACCTCGTCACGGGTGCGCTCGATCTCGACCTTCGAGACGCCCGCGAAGGGCGGCTTCTCGTTCAGCTCCTTCTCGATGAAGCGGCGGATGTGCTCGTCCTCGATCAGGAAGGCGCCGAAGGCGGCCTTCGGCGCGTACCAGCGGGATTTCCAGCCCTCGGTGATGCCGACGCGGAAACCGATTGGATGACACTTCTGTCCCACGGCTAATCCCTCTGGTCGACGCCGACAATGATGTGACTGGTGCGCTTGAGGATCGGGTGGGCGCGGCCGCGGTCCTTGGGCTGCCAGCGCTTGATCAGCGGCCCGGCGTCGACCCGCGCCTCGGACACGTAGAGTTTGCTCATCGTGGCCTCGGCCTCGTTGGCGTTGGCCATCGCGCTCTTCAACACGCGGTCCACCATCTTCGCGGCCCGCTTGTGCGTGTAGCGCAGCAGCTCGACCGCCTCGTCGCAGCGGCGCCCGCGGATCAGGTCCGCGAGCAGGCGCGCCTTGCGCTCGGCGATGCGGGCGTACCGGTGCGTTGCTGTCCAGGCCATCCTTCTGCTCTCCACGCGTTACTTCACCGCGGTGGCCCGCGCCGTGTGCGCCCGGAAGGTGCGCGTCGGCGCGAACTCGCCCAGCTTGTGCCCGACCATGTCTTCCGTCACGAAGACCTTGATGAAGTGCCGCCCATTGTGCACTTCAAACGTGATCCCCACGAACTCCGGCACGATCGTGCACGAGCGGCTCCAGACCTTGATCGGGTTGCGGTCGCCGCGCTTCTGGTTCTCCAACACGCGGTTGAAGATGTTCTCGTTGACGTAGGGGCCTTTTTTCGAACTCCGGGCCATGCGCCGCCCTCACCTGCTACCATTTCCGGCGAAGCTTGGCCTCGCCGTAGGACTTCGTAATGCGCCGCCGCAGGATGCGGCGATTCGAGCGTGCCCGCGGATTGCGGGTGCGCCCGCCCTTGGCCAGTTTGCCCCAGGGGGAGCACGGATGCCGCCCGCCGTTGCTGCGGCCCTCGCCGCCGCCGAGCGGGTGGGCGATCGGATTCATGGCCTTGCCGCGCACGTGCGGCCGCCGGCCCAGGAAGCGGCTCTTGCCGGCCTTGCCCAGGCGGATGTTCTGGTGATCGAGGTTGCCGAGCTGACCGATGGTGGCCCGGCACTCGACGCGGACCTGCCGCATTTCGCCCGAGGGGAGCTGGATCACGGCCCAGTTGCCTTCGCGGGCCATCAGCCGCGCCACGCCGCCGGCGGTCCGCACGAGCTTGCCGCCCTGGCCGGCAGTGAGCTCGATGTTGTGGACGTCCAGGCCGACGGGAATCGCCGAGAGGGGCATGCAGTTGCCGACCTGCGGCTCGACGCGGGCGCCGCTCTCCACCACCGCGCCGACCTTCAGGCCGTGCGGGGCGAGGATGTAGCGTTTTTCACCGGATTCGTACTGGAGCAGGGCGATGTGGCAACTGCGGTTGGGATCGTACTGGATTTCGAGCACCTTGGCGGGGACGTTGTCCAGGCGGCGCTTGAAATCGATCACCCGGTACATCCGCTTGTGCCCGCCGCCGCGATGCCTGGACGTGATCACGCCGTGGTGATTGCGCCCGCCGGTCTTGCGCAGCGGCTCCAGCAGCGACTTCTCGGGCCGGTTCTGGTGCCGGTGCGTAACTTCTTCGTAGGCGTTCACGCTGGCGAAGCGGCGCCCGGCCGAAGTCTTGCGGTAAATTCGAATACCCATCGCCTATCCTCCGACAGCCGCTAGAACAGATCGATGTGGCTGTCGTGGTCCACGGTCACAACGGCTTTCTTCACCTGGCGCGTGCGGCCCATCTTGAAGCGGTAGCGCCGCAGCTTGCCCGGGCGGTTCGACGTGCGGACGTCGAGCACCTTCACCCCGTAAATCTTCTCGATCGCATCCTTGATCTGCGACTTGTTCGCCTCGGGATGCACTTCGAAGCTGTACGTCCCGCCCCGCTCCGTACCACTCTGGCGGGCCTGGTAGGAGCTTTTTTCCGTGACGAGCGGTCGGATTACAGTGTGGTAAATGTCCATCCCTACACGCTCGCTTTCTCGGCCGGGGCCAGGCTGGCGCGGAGGGCGCTGAACGCCTCGCGCGTGAAGACCAGCTTGCGCCGGGCCAGGACGTCCCAGGCGTTCAGCTCGGCCACGGGCCGGATGTCCGTCCGCGGGATGTTGCGCCCGCTCTTGTACAGCACCTCGTCGCGACCCGCGGTCGCGAAGACGCAGCCCTGGTCGGCCTTCACTTTCTTGAGCAGCGTGGCGAAGCGGGCGGTCTTGGGTTCTTCGAACCGCAGCCCGTCGACGATCAGCACCGCCTCCTTCTGGAGCTTGGCCAGGATCGCCTGGTCGCGCGCCAGGCGCCGCATCTTGCGCGGCATGTCCTGGCGATACTCGCGCCCGCGCTTGGCGAAGGCGCGCCCGCCGCCGCGGCGTTGCGGCGTGCGGA
>CAZVRR010000023.1:0-23194 GCA_964629745.1 uncultured Planctomycetales bacterium
AGATGCTGCGCGAAAGTGACGAATTGGAGAGGGACGGAGATATGACGGCGGCGCGCCGGGCTCTCCATCGCGACGAGACGCAGGCGCCCGCCGCGCAGCGCGTCGCGCTCGACCGGCAGTGCGCCGCCGCGCACGGGCGGCCGCTGCTGGAATGGCTGGCAGAGCTGCGCATCCGGGAGGCGCTGGCCGAGGCGCCGTTCGTCGTGCGTGGCGTCACGCTGGCGGAACGGTCGGCGCTGGGGGCGCGGCTGGAAGCGCACTGCGCGCCGCGGCTGGAGGGTGAGTACGCGGGCCGCACGCTACGAGCCTGGGCGGCCGACCCGGGCGCTTACGTGATGATTGATCGGCAGACGCGCCGGCTCGTCGCCGAGGCGCGGATCGTCGCCGGGATGGTCGGCGCCCGCTTGCAGTGGGATCCTCGGCTGGACACGGATCGCGCCGAGCGCCGCCGGCAGGTCGAGCTGCGCGAACAACTGGCGCGGCTCATCGGGCACGTCACGGCCCTGCCCGGTTATGACGAGCCGGCCGACGCGGAGGATGACAGCCCGGCGGCGGCCTATGCGCGCGAGTTGGCGGCGGAGAGCGCGGCGAGCACTCAGCCGGCCAGCGCGCCGAGCCCGGATGCAGAGGGAGACGCACCATGGCAGTGAAACGCAAACCGGCCGCGAAGAAATCAGTCCCCGCGCCGGAGCCGATCAAGCGCGGCAAGGTTCGCGACATTTACGCCCTCGACGGCGCGCTGATGATCGTGGCGACGGATCGCATCTCCGCGTTCGACGTGATCATGAACGAGCCGGTGCCGGACAAGGGCATCGTCCTGACGCGCCTGACGCAGTTCTGGCTCGAGACGCTGCCGGCCTGTACGCCGCACCACCTCGAGTACGTCGTGGTGCGCAGTCGCGTGCCCAAGCCGTTCGCCGCGCACGCTGCGCAGCTCGCCGGCCGCGCCGTGGTCGTGAAGCAGGCGGCGGTCCTGCCGGTGGAATGCGTGGTGCGCGGCTACATCGTCGGCGGCGGCTGGAAGGAATACCAGGAGAAGGGCTCGGTCAGCGGCGTTTCCCTGCCGCCGGGCCTCCAGCAAGCGCAGCAGTTGCCCGCCCCGATTTTCACGCCCAGTACGAAGGCGACGGACGGGCACGACGAGCCGATCTCGTTCGACGAGGCGTGCCGCATCGCGCAGCGGTTCATGCTGGACATGGGGGCGACGCCGGGGGCGGGCCGGGCGGTGATGCTGGCGGCGCGCGCCCGCGCGCTCGAGATTTACCGCCAGGCCCGGGACTATGCCGCGGCGCGCGGGATCATCATTGCCGATACGAAGTTCGAATTCGGCATGTACGAGAACGAACTGCTGCTCGTCGACGAGGTGTTGACGCCGGACTCGTCGCGATTCTGGCCGGCGGACCAATACCAGGTGGGGCGCAATCCGCCCAGCTTCGACAAGCAGTTCCTGCGGGACTACCTGGCGGGGCTGAGCTGGAACCAGCAGCCGCCGCCGCCCGCGATTCCCGAGGAGATCCTGGCGCAAACGCGGGCCCGGTATCTCGAAGCTTACCGGTTGCTGACCGGACGCAGGCTCGTGATCGGCGCGAAGCGCGCGCGGTAGCGGCCCCGCATCCAGTGGCAGTGCGCAACATACGGGCCGGTTGCGGTGGCTCGGAAGCGCGACGGATGGCAACGGCTTGGCGGGAACGAACATGCCGGTAGGTACGATGCGGCGCTGGCTCCAGTGGGTGGGCGGTGGCGAATGGATGGTGCTGGCGGCGCTGCTCGTCGTGGTTGCGGCGGTGTGGGCGTTCATCTGGGTCGCCGACGAGGTGCGCGAAGGAGATACGCAGCGCGTCGACGAGTGGGCCATTCGGCAGCTGCGCGACCCGCATGACCCCGCGCGGCCGATCGGGCCGGCGTGGCTGCCGGAGGTAGGACGCGACATCACGGCCCTGGGCGGCGTCGCGGTGCTCACGCTGGTTACGCTCGCGGTCGCCGGTTTTCTGTGGCTGGCTCGCAAGCACGCGATGATGTTCTTCCTGCTGGCCGCGACGGTGGGCGGACTTCTGGTCAGCAGCCTGCTCAAGGCGTGTTTCTCCCGCCCGCGCCCCGAGCTGGTGCCGCACCTGTCGGATGTGTTTACCAGCAGCTTCCCGAGCGGGCACTCCCTGATGGCCGCGACGGTCTACCTCACGCTGGCGACGCTGCTGGCGCGGGTTGTCACGCGCTGGGGCTTGAAGCTCTACTTTCTTGGGGCGGGGGTAGTCCTGGCCGGGCTGGTCGGTGTCAGCCGCGTCTACATGGGCGTGCACTATCCGACGGACGTCCTGGCGGGCTGGCTCGTCGGGCTCGCCTGGGCGGCCCTGTGCAGTGGCATCGCACGACGTCTCCAGGCGCGCGGCGCGGTGGAGCCGCCATCGGATGCGTGAGCCTGTCAGTGCGGAGCGGGACTGCTCAATGCATGCCCCGGCGAATCCAGTCGATCTTTTCGCGCGCGGCGCGGCCCCAATTCACCGGGTCCCGGCGCAGCGCTTCCTCGAACGCGGCCAGTGCTTCGTCCCGACGTCCCTGCAGCATGAACCAGTCTCCCCGCGCGACGTAAATGCCACCGTTCTCAGATTCCAAGCGCTGTGCCTGCACCAGCGTCTGCTCAAAATCCGCGCCCAGGTCACGGCGCACGAGCAGCATCTGCGCCAGGTTCACATAGCCGCCGGCGGATGGACTGAGCGCCAGTGCCCGCCGCAGCGCCGCCTCGGCGTCCGACATGCGACCGCAACGCTTGTAGATGTAGGACGCGTAGTACCAGGCGTGCCCGTCGCGCGGGTCTTCCTGCACGACGCGCTCGATTTCCGCGACAGCCTGCTCGTGTTGCCCCTGGAGTGACTGGATTTCCGCTTCCATGACCCGCTTCCAGAGCGGCATCATGTCCTTGGGATCCGCGAGTCCCCCCTGCGTGCTGCCGACCGCACCGCCGACGTAGCCCAGCGATGCCAGGCGCCTGACGGTTTCGGGCGACGGCGCGCCGGCCTGCGCGACCACCTGGTCGGGTGGCTCCCAATTCGCCATGGTGGCGGCCAGCCGTTGATCGAGCTCGGCCATTTCGGCCGGGGACGACGCCGCCAGGTTTTGCAGCTCGTGCGGATCGCGGCGCAGATCAAAATACTCCGGCCGCGGCGCCAGGATGAACTTGTCGTGCAGTCGCCGCAATCCGTGCAGTGAAGCCCAGCCGTTGTTGAGCCGCGTGGCCATGGTCTCGATGTAGATGGCCCGATCAGGAGCCGGCGAGCCCGCCAGCAGGTGCCGGCCGTCCATTGACGGCGGAGCCGGCGCTGCGAGCAGGTCCAGCACGGTGGGCATGATGTCCGCCAGGCTCACCACGCGATCGTCGATCGCGCGTCCCGCACCGAACAGCGCGGGGCAGTGGAGAATCAGCGGCACGCGCAGGGTCGAGTCGTACAGCAGGTAGGCGTGGGTAGGCTCGCCATGTTCCTCCAGCCCTTCGCCATGGTCGGCGGCCACGACGATCAGCGTTTGCCGCTCGGCCCCGCTCTCCCGCAGTACGCGCAGCACGCGCCCCAGTTGCGCGTCCACGTACGCGATCTCGCCGTCGTACGGATCCCGGGACCGCTTCGCGATCCAGCGCGGCGGCGCGTAGGGATGGTGCGCGTCGAAGTAGTGAATCCAGGCGAAAAATGGCCGGGCATCACGTACCGCCGCGCGCAGCCAGCCCTCGGCCGCGTCGGTGACGGCGGTGGCCGTCCGTTCGTTGATCGCAGCTTCTCCGAGGTGGCCCGGCGACCCATCCCGCGGCGGGCACTCATCATCGTACGTTGCGAATCCTTGCCCCAGGCCGAAGCGTTTGTTCAGGATGAAGGAACCGACAAACGCCGCGGTGGCGTAGCCTTGATCGGCGAGCACTTCTGCCAGGGTGGTCTGGGCTTCCGCCAGGCGAAAACCGTTGTCGCGCACGCCGTGCGCCGGCGGGTCCAGGCCGGTCATGATCGTCGCATGCGAAGGCATGGTGAGCGGCGCCGGCGCGATGGCCTGTGCGAAGCGCAGACCGGACGCGGCCAGCGCATCGAGATTGGGCGTCTGTGCGGCCGCGTGACCGTAACAGCCAAGCCGGTCGGCCCGCACGGTATCGAGGCTGACGAGCAACAGGTTGAACCCCTCGGCCGCTCCGGTGCCGGGCGCCCCCGGCGTGCCACGTGACTCCAGCGAGATGCTGCGCGCGCGGTAGGCGATGGCAGCGCCGCCCAGGATGAGCAGTGACACGACACCGAGCGTGACGAGGCGCGAGCGCGATCTTCGGATCTTGCCGCGCGCGGCCAACGCAGAGGACGCGCGCATTCGCTTCTGTCGGCCAGGGCCTCTTGGCATCACCGAACCTTCGACTGTTTTGTTTCAGGTAGTTAGCCCGGCAGCGCTACCGGGCAGCGCAACTTCATTCTACGGTGCAGGCCCGCCGCGGAGAAGCCTTGAAAGTTCTTGCCAATCTGTAAGCGCGGTGACAAACGAGCAAGCCCAGCGTGCTTATTAGCGGACCGGCAGGCGGTCTTGGATCAGCAGACCCCAGGTTGCGCCGCAGATCGCGCCCCGCCGAAAATGTGGCACCGGTTTCCAACCGGTGTCCGCACCGCTTGGAAAGCGGTACCACAGAGGCAGGACCGTGCGGTGAAAGACTGTGGCACCGGTTTCCAACGTTTCCAACCGGTGTCCCCGCCGCTTGAAAAGCGGTGCCACAAGGCAACGGGTGTGCTCACCGCTTGGAAAGCGGTGCCACAAGGGGAGGGCGGTGCCACAAGGGGAAAAGCCGTGCCACAAGGGGGAAGCGGTGCCACAAAGGCAACGGGCGTGTCCACCGCCTGCAAAGCGGTGCCACAAGGGGAGGGCGGTGCCACAAGGGGCAAGACGGCTAATTCCTACAATTATGCACACCGGCTCGTTCGATGCAGGGCAGGCCTCGCCTACTCGGCGGTGCGCGGCAGGCCGCGCTGCGTAACCAGGTACGTCGCAAAGCTGCCCAGCCAGTGACCACCTTCGTATTGCTGGTCCGCCAGCGCCGCGAGACCGGCGTCACGGTGCGCGGCGGCGGCGGCCCGCAGGGCGGGGATGCGCGGGTCCGCCGGCGGCAGGCCGGCGACGATTCCCTCCAGCATCCACGCACGCGAGAGGTTCAGGCCGTCCAGGTGCACGAGGTGCCCGTCCGACCGGTCCGTGACCACGCCGGGCGGCAGCCACTCAGCCCCGCGCGCGGGATCCAGCTCGGGCAGAAACGCCGAAAGCCACGCCGCGAACTCCGCCGGCGGCAGGACGCGCCGCATCACGTCCGCCTCGGCGAGGATGGGCGACAGGAACGCCTGCCCGTCCGGCTCGAACGCCAGGTTCGCTCCGCGGTCCTTCAGGAAATATGCGCGCGAGCGCTGGATAACGAGGTCGGCCAGCTCCGCGTCGCCCCGGCTGCGCGCCCAGTCGAGTACCAGGCCCAGGGCGAAGGCGGTCTGCGAATGCTCGCCCGTGCGGACCGGGTGCGAAAGCTTGGGCAGCCAGTTGCGCAGCCGGCGCACGGCCTCCTGCTCCAGCGGCTGCAGCACCCCGGCCCACTGCCGCGCCTGGGGGTCGTCCCACTCGTGCAGCTCGGCGCAGAGTTGCAGCAGCCACGCCAGCCCGTACGGTCGCTCGAACGTGGCCCGGCCCGGCGCCGCCATGTATTGCACTTCCGCCGCCACTCGCTCCGCGGTGAAGCTCTCGGCCAGGGCCGCCCGGGCCCGCGCGACAAACGGCGCGTCGGGATACGTCCGGCACAGCCGCACCAGCAGCCAGTGCCCATGCACCGACGAATGCCAGTCAAAGCAGCCAAAGAAGACCGGCGTCAGCTCGCGCGGCGGGCGCGCGTCGGCGGCTGAGTTCATCACGTGCGCGATCTTGTTCGGGTACTCCTGGTGCAGGCAGGTGAGGGCCAACTCGGCAAAGTGGCTGACAGCGGTCGCGTCGAAGGCAGGGTGTCCCGCCTGGCCCGTCACGCCCAACAGGAGGATTTCGCTCAGCAGCAGTGTGTGCATGGCCTTCCTCTCAGTCGAACAGCCGCGGCTGGCGCGGATCGTCCGCCGTACTGCGGAATTCGCCGTCGGCAAGCTCGGTGATCAGCCGCTGGCCGTCCTGGATCTCGTGGGTGGAACGAATGATGCGGCGTGTTTTCGCGTCGCGGGTCAGGCTGTAGCCGCGCTGAAGCACCTGCGCGGGATTGTAAGCGCTCAACGTCGCGAGCCGCGCGTCGAGCTTGCCGCGGCGCAGGCGCAGCAGGGCGCGGAGGGCCAGCGCGCCGCGCTGCGTGGCCTGCCGCAGGTGTTCGTCGAACCGCGCGATCCGCCGGTCGGGGGCGCCGCGCTGCAGCCGCCCCAGGATGTGTGCGACCTGTCGTTCGCGCGACAGGAGCACGCCGGCCAGCGTGCGGCGTGCACGCTCCAGCCGTTCCGCGACGCGCTGGGCGAGCCGCTGGAAATGTGCGCCCGCGCGAAAGCGCAGCACGGCGAGCTCGGCCCGACTGACGCGCTGGTGCGCGTCGCGCACCCGGCACAGCAGCGCCACGTTCAGACGATGTTGCCGCTCGTCGAGCTGCTGTGCCCGTTGCCGCAGCGCCGCGCGCGGCCGGGCCAGCGGTTCGCGCGCGAGGAGCGTCTCCAGCCGGCCGCGGGACAGGGCCAGCGCGTGGCAGGCGGCGCGGTGAGCCCGCCGCGTCCGCTGCGCCAGCCACTCGATCAACTCATCGCTGCGGGGCGCGATCAACTCGGCGGCCGCGGTCGGCGTGGCGGCGCGGACGTCTGCGACCAGGTCGCTGATGCTGATATCGACCTCGTGGCCCACGGCACTGACGATCGGGACGCGGCTCGCCGCGATCGCGCGCGCCACGATCTCCTCGTTGAACGCCCACAAGTCCTCCAGCGAACCGCCGCCGCGGCCGACGATCGCCACGTCGATGCCGCCCAGTGCCGCCGCATGCCGGTTCATGAGCTCGATGGCCGTGGCGATTTCGCGAGCGGCCCCCTCGCCCTGCACGCGGACGGGGAAGATGAAGATCTCCAGCGGAACGAACCGGCGGCGCAGGGTCTGGAGGATGTCGCGGATGGCCGCCCCGCTCGGGCTCGTTACGAGCGCGACGCGCTGCGGAATGCGCGGCAGCGGCCGTTTGCGGGCGGGATCGAACAGGCCGGCCGCCTCCAGTTTCTCCTTGAGCTGACGGAACGCCAACTCGAGCGCACCGACGCCGCGGGGCTCGATGCGGCTGACGTAGAGCTGGTATACGCCGCGGGGCTGGTACACGTCGATGCCCCCACTGGCGATGATTTCCATTCCGATCTGCGGCACGAACTTCACACGGGCGGCGGCGCTGCGCCACATCACGCACGGCAGCTCGCTCGCGCCGTCCTTCAGCGTGAAATACCAATGCCCGCTGGCGGGGCGCGACAGGTCCCCGATTTCGCCGAGCACGTGCAGCGTGGCCGGCAGGTGCTGCAGCAAGGCTCCGCGCACCAGCTCGGTGACCTGGCGCACGCTGAGCAGGCTTGGCCCCGTCTCCACCGGCCGCGCCGGCGGGCGGATGCGCGCGGGATCAAACAGCGGGCGATCGCTCATCGCGAACCTCGTCCAACCATGCTAGCAGAAGACCGCTGCGACCGTCATCACCGCCGGCGGAGACCGCCGGGAACGGCAGGAAGAGCCTGGCTTCGTGCCGTGGCGTGACGTCGACGCGGGTCCGCACCGGGCGTAGGATTTCACCGTGCATGCTACGCGTTTCGCAGCGCGGCTCGTCGCATTCCTGCTGGTCGGGCTGGGAATCGACTGCGCGGCACCAGCGGCGACGCCGCAGCTTCGCGAGGCCGAGATCGTTGCCGTCGACTGGGCCGCAGGTACGGTCCAGGTGGCGGGCCGCACGATCGATGACGGCACGCGGCTCGCGCTGTTTGCCGCGGGCCAGCCGCTGGGGTGGTTCGAGCATGTCGAACCGGGAAACGGGGCGGTGGTGTTTCAGCGCGCCACGCCGCTGGCGGAGCCGACCGGAGCCCCGCACGCGTGGCTGGTGCCGCGTGAACTGACGGGCGAGCTGTGGCCGCAGTGGCCTGCGGGCGTAGCGCTGTGGGCCACGGTTCAAAGCGTGGGCCCGGGCGGACGCGGGCTGTGGGTCGCCGCCGGCGCGCGAGACGGCGTCACAGACGAATCGAGCTGGTGGTATCGCGTTTTTGGTCAGCCGGCGGTGCGTCTCGACGTGTTGTCGGTCGAGGCGGACGCCTGCTACTGCGCCGTGCTGCCCCTGGCCGCCGACGTGCAGTTGCGGGTGGGCGACCGCGTCGCCCTGTGGCCCGATCCCGGCGAGCGCCGGCGGAACACGGCAGTTTCGGCGGTCGCATTTGTCGATCAGCCCGAGTCCAAGTGCCTCGTGTGGGTGGCGGCGCCGCCCGGTGTCGTGCTCCCCGCGGAGCCGCACGTCGATTTTTATCACCGGCAGACGTACCTCGGCCACGGCATCGTCGAAGCGACCGACGATCTGTTCTGGTATGTCCGCCTGCTCACTTCGTCTGCGGCTCCGGTCGTGACCACCAGTGCCAGCCCGCCGACCAGTGCGCCGGTGGGCCCCGGCGCGGCGGCCCCGAATGCCTGCCCGGTCCGGGTGGGCGATCGCGTGGTGCCCCGCACCCAGGCCGACGTCGACCAGCGGCGCTTCGTGGCGCGCATCTCCGACGTGACCCCCGATGGGCCCCTGCTGAATGCCGGCGAGGTCGAGGGGCTGAAATCGGAGGAAATCGGCGCCCTGTGGCGCGGCGGCGCGCCGATCGGGTCCATTCGCATCGTCCGGGTCCAGCGCGGTTACTCCATCGTCGCTCCGGCGCCGGGTGAGTTGCAGACGATTCAAGTGGGCGACGAGGTGCGCTTCGCCGCCGGTGAACCGCCCGCCGTCGCCGTCGCCGAAATCACGCAGACGGCAGACGGAACGATCTTCGCGGCCCGCGGGCTGGGGACGCGGGTACCGCTGCGGACGCCGCTGGTCGCACAGTCCGGCGGGCAGCCGATTGGCCTGGCGCTGGTGCTGTCGCACGACGGGGAGGGATACAGCGGGTTTGTGCTCGAAGCCACGGCAACCCGTCCGCTGCGGCCGGGCGACCAGCTGTTGCGCGCGGAGCCGGGCGACTAAGCCACGTGCGGCGCTTCGTGCGGAGTGAACATGGCGGCGAATGCGGCGCTGGACGAGCTGCCCCTGCCACGGCGATTGTGGTGGCCGTGGGACGAGCCGGCCGGCCGCGTCGCCTTTCGACGTGCGTTCCGGCTGGAGAGTTCGGCCCCGGCTGTCCTCTTCGTCGCTGTGAGCGGCGAGTATCGCGCCTGGCTGGACGGGTCGCGGGTTGAGGCGTGCGCGGCACATGCGCCGTCGTGGCGGATCATTCATCGCATTCCGGTCGCGCTGTCGGCCGGCGCGCACGTGTTGACGATCGACGCGACGCCGGGCGTGCACGGCCAGCCGTTCCTGCTCGCCTGCCTGGACTGGCAGGAGGCGGGCGTGCACCGGCGCGTGGCGACGGACGGGACGTGGCAGATGTGCGCCGACGCGCCGGCGGAGTGGGCGCAGCAGGGGGGCGGTGCGTCGGACGTGGCGTGGCGCGCGGCGTGGGCCTTCGATGGGGTATGGGGCGAACCGTGGGGCATGCCGTGCAACGTGCCGGACGATTTCTGCCGGCTGACGCACGGGTGGCAGGTCTGGGAAACGCGGGCGTTGCACGCGGTTGTGCAGACGCACGCCGGCCTGATTGCGGCCGGGGCGAGCGCGTCCGTCGCTGCCGATGGCAGCGTGCGTTTGTGCCCACCGCTGCCCTTTCCGGCTGCACCCTTTCCTATTGGCGACGTGCGCAAGCAGGACCTGGCATATCGATCGCGCGAGGCCCACTCGCACATTCTCAATCAGCGCCTGGAGCTGTTTGAAGCGCGCTGTCCGCACGTGGTGTATGACGTGGGCGCCGAGACGTTCGGGCGGGTGCGGGTGCGCGTCCGTGGCGGCGGCCCGGCGATCCTGGCGATCACGACGGGCGAGTCGATTCCGGAGCTGCACCATCATCTCGGCCGCGTGACCGATGTGTGTCAGCTCGAGGACGGTGAATCGTTCGCGACCGGACCCACGGGCTTGCGCTACGTGAAGATCATGGCGCTCAGTGCGGCGGCGGGCGGCACGGAGGTCGTACTCGAGCCGCCCGCGGTGCAGCACATCAGCTATCCAGTCACGCCGGCGGGTGACTTCACGTGCAGTGACGAGCGGCTGACCCAGCTCTGGCAGCTCTGCGCGCGCACCGTGCACCTGTGCATGCAGACGGAAATCTGGGATGGGATCAAGCGCGACCAGTTGCCGTGGATGGGCGACCTGTACACCGAGGCGCTGGCCATTTACCACGCCTTCGGCGACACGCGGCTGGCGCGCTGGTCGCTGGGCGTGCTCGGCGAGCTCGGGCCGGTGCCCGATCGCCCGCTGGGCCGGCAGCGGTACCCAGGCCTTCAGAGCATGTGGAAGCGCCCGGGCGCCGACATCAACGGCATTCCGTCGTACACGCTGTGGTGGGTGATCGGGCTGGCGGATTACCTGCGCTACAGCGGTGACCGCACGCTGCTGGAAGATCTCGCCGCCGAGCTGACCGCGACGTTGCAGCACATTGCCGACTGGGTCGACGCGGACGGCCGGTGGCGCCAGCGAGACGGGTGGGACTACGTCGACTGGTCACCGCTCACGGCGCAGGAGCGTGCCATGTTCTGCCACCTGCTGGCGTGCCAGGCGCTGCGCGTCGGCGCCGGGTGCCTGGAGACCATCGGGCGCGGCGCCGAAGAATTTCGCAGCCGCATCGCGCGCATGGCAGCGTACGCTCGGCGCGAGATCTGGCGCGAGGGGTCGGCACAGCTCGGAGCGGCGCACCACGTGCCCGCGATGCTGATCCGCAGCGGCGTGCTGCGACCGGCGGAGGCGCGCCGGCTGTTCGAAGCCACGCTCGCACACGACCTGCCCTGGTCGATGACATACTGGCACCGTTACGCCGACCTGGATGCGGCGCTGCACGTCGGAGCGATCCAATGGGGCCTGGACTACATCCGGCGGCACTGGGGCGCGGCGCTGGACCTGGGGATGACCGCGCTGTGGGAGGCGTTCGATCCGGCCTGGATCGGCCCCGACCCGCATGCCAACTCGATGGTCGCCGCCGAGTTCGCCCGCTACGGCGGATACGAAACGTCGCTGTGCCATGGCTGGTCGGCCGGCCCGGCTGCCTGGCTGCATCGCGCCGTGCTCGGTGTCACGCCGGCGGCGGAGGGTTTCGCGGCCGTCGATTTTCGTCCGGCGCTGGGAGACCTGGAGAGGGCGGCGGGCACGATCCCTTCTCCCCACGGACTGCTGAAGGTCGAGCTCGCACGCGGGCCGGCGGGCAGGCGACCCTGCGCGAAACTGGCGGCACCGGCCGGTATCGACGTGCGGTGTTCTGACGAGACGCGCGGCGCGTGGGATCTGCAGGTGATGACGGCAGACTGATCACCCGGGAGGTTGAGCGAGGCCAACATGTCCGGACGGAAACACATCGACGAGACGGCGCTCGCCGTGCGCCTCGACCAGTTCCAGATCGAGACACCCTCGTGGGGCTACGCGGACACGGGTACGCGGTTCGGCAAATTCCTGCAGGACGCGGCGGCCCGCACGATCGATGAGAAGCTGGCCGACGCCGCCACGGTGCATCGCTATACCGGCTGCTGCCCGACGATGGCCGTCCACGTGCTGTGGGACTTCGCTCCCGGCCAGCCGCCGGAGGCGATTGCGCAGCGCGCCGCGGCGCTGGGTATCCGCATCGGCTCGATCAATCCCAACGTGTTCCAGGATCAATGCTACAAGTACGGCTCGCTGGGCAACCGTGACCCGGCGATCCGACAGCGCGCCCTGCGACACATTCTCGACAGCATCGCGCTCGGTGACGCAGTCGGCTCGACGGTGCTGAGCCTGTGGTTTGCGGACGGCACGAACTACCCGGGGCAGGCGAGCATCCGCGCGCGGAAGAAATGGTTTCACGAGGGCCTGCGCGTGGTGCACGACGCGCTGCCGGATTCCATGCGGATGCTGGTCGAGTACAAGCCGTTCGAGCCGGCCTTCTACCATACCGACATCGCCGACTGGGGCATGGCCTGCCTGTTCGCCCGGCAGGCCGGCCCGCGTGCCAAGGTCCTGGTTGACACCGGTCATCACCTGCCCGGCTGCAATATCGAGCACATCGTGGCGCTGCTGATCGACGAGGAGATGCTGGGTGGCTTCCATTTCAACGACCGCAAGTACGCCGACGACGACCTGACGATGGGCAGCATCGATCCCTATCAGCTCTTCCGCATCTTCCACGAGATCACGGCCGCGGAGTTCGAGCTGGGCCGCGTGCTCGACATTGCGTTCATGGTGGACCAGTCGCACAATCTCAAGCCGAAGCTGGAGGCGATGATCCAGACGGCCATGACGGCGCAGGAGCACATGGCGAAAGCGTTGCTGGTCGATCATGCCGCGCTGGCGCAGGCGCGGGCGCGGGACGACCTGGTGCAGGCCGAGCGCGTGCTCCAGGACGCCTTCCAGACCGATGTGCGCCCCCTGCTGGCGGACTACCGCAGATCACGCGGGCTGCCGCCGGATCCGCTGCTCGCGCTGCGGGAAAGCGGGTATACGCAGCGCATGGCGCGGGAGCGCGGCGCCGGCAAACCGCGTGATCACTCGAGCTACGCCTGACTGATCGCCTGCGACCGGCCCCGCTGGGCCAGAGAACCTGCCGCATGAGCGCCGCCGCTTCGTACCTTGCGATCGACCTGGGTGCCTCGGGCGGGCGGGCCCTGCTCGTGTCTTTCGACGGGCAGCGCCTGGCCGTGCAGCCGGTCCATCGTTTCGACAACGGTCCGCGCTTCGACGGCGACGGGCTATTCTGGGACGCGTCGCGGCTCTTTCAGGAGATCAAGACCGCCTTGGAGGCTTGCAGGGCGGCGGGCGCCCGCCTCAGGGCGATCGGCATCGATACGTGGGGCGTCGACTTCGCCCTGCTCGGGGCCGACGGCGCGCTGGTGGGGCCGCCGCGACACTACCGCGACCCGCGGAACGGTCCGGCGATGGCTGCCGCGCTGCGCCGCGTCGGTCGCGCGCGGATCTACGAAGCCACCGGCCTCCAGTTCATGCCCCTGAACACGCTGTACCAGCTTTGTGCGGCGGCCGCCGACCCGCAGCGCCCGCTCGACCACGCGCGGCGCCTGCTCTTCATGCCCGACCTGTTCAACTACTGGCTCACAGGCGTGGCTCAGACGGAGCGGACGATCGCGAGTACATCACAGATGGTAAGCGCGCGGAGCGGTGACTGGGATCATGGGCTGCTTGACGACCTCGGGATCCGGTCCGACATCCTGCCGCCGATCCGGCCGACGGCGACCGTCTGCGGCTCGCTGGACGCCCGGATCGCCAGCGCGGTCGGGCAGGTGGATGTGCCGGTCGTGCACACGGCCAGTCACGACACCGCATCCGCCGTGGCCGCCGTTCCTGCCGGCGGGTCGCGGTGGGCCTACATCAGCTCGGGCACGTGGTCGCTGGTGGGAGTGGAACTGCCCGCGCCGCTGATCAGCCCGCAGTCGCTCGCCGCCGACTTTACCAACGAGGCGGGCGCCGGCGGCACGACGCGTTTTCTCAAGAACGTCGCGGGCCTGTGGCTGCTTCAGGAATGCCGGCGCTGCTGGGCCGAAGCGGGCCGGACGTACTCGTTTGCCGACCTGGCACGCCTGGCGCAGTCGGCCGCGCCGCTGCGCAGCCTCGTGGATCCGGACGATCCGAGTTTCGCGACACCCGGCGAAATGCCGCGCCGGATCTGCGACGCGAGCCGCGCTGCGGGCGAGCCGGAACCGGCGGATGTGGCCGGGTTGGTGCGGTGCTTGTTGGAGAGCCTGGCGCTGCGCTACGACCAGGTCCTGCGCAGCGCCGCGGCGCTGACGGGCCGCACGATCGAAGCGGTGCACGTAGTGGGCGGCGGCTCCCAGAACGAGCTGCTGAATGAACTGATCGCCGCCGCCACCGGGTGCCTGGTGATCGCCGGACCGGCGGAAGCGACGGCGCTGGGCAATGCGGCGGTGCAGGCCATCGCCCTCGGTGACTTGCCGGATGTGGACGCGGCCCGGCGGATCGTGGCCGCGTCGGTCCCGCTGCGGCGCTATGAACCGCCGGCGGATGCGGCGCTGCGCAGGCAATGGAGCGAGGCACGGCAGCGGTTCGCCGGGCTGGGTCGCCCCGGCGGCGGATAAGCCTGGTGTGCCCGCCGACCAACGGCCCGACGAAGATGGAGGTCCGGGACGCATGAAAGAACACGCGATCGCGACCGGCGTATCGACCGGCCTGGTCGACCGCCTCGACCAGCTATACGAGTTCGATCGCGAGCCGGTCACACCCGACAAGCTGTGCGGCAAGTCATACTTCGCGGCCTCGTTCGCCGGCGAGCATGTCGCCGCCACGGAGTTCGTGATCGGCGTTCTGTTTGTGAACTGGGGCGCCGGCGTGCGTGACGTCCTGGTAGGACTGACCATCGGTAACCTGCTCGCGGTGTTGAGCTGGGCATGGCTCTGCGCACCGATCGCCGTCGAGACGCGCCTGACGCTGTACTGGTATCTGCGCAAGGTGGGCGGCCCGCTGCTCACCGTGATCTACAACGTGCTGAATGCGCTGCTCTTCTGCGTGCTCGCCGGCTGCATGATCACCGTGTCGGCATCCGCGATTCGCATCCCGTTCGGCATCCCGGCCCAGACGCACTGGTATCCCACGGACGTGCGCTTCGTCGTGACGGTTTGCGTCGTGGGCGCCGTGGTCGTGTGGCTGGCCATCGCCGGTTTCAAGCGGCTGGCGGCCTTCGCCACGGTGTGTTCTCCCTGGATGCTGCTAATGTTCGTCGCCGGCGCACTGGTCATGTTGCCAGTGCTGGGGGAGGCGACCGGCGTCGGCCGTGTCGGTAGTCTCGCGCAATTCTGGGAAGTCGGCGAGAGAGCGATCTGGACCGGGCGGACGCCCGACGGCGGGCCGGCGCATATCGGCTTCTGGCACGTCGCGGCCTTCGCGTGGATCTGCAACCTCGCCATGCACGTGGGGCTGTCCGACATGGCCCTCTTTCGCTACGCGCGGCGCGCCCGCTACGGCTATCTCTCCGCCTTCGGCATGTTCCTGGGGCACTACCTGGCCTGGATTGCGGCGGGCGTCATGGGTGCAGGGGCGGCGCTGCTGCTGCGCCAGCCGCTCACGACCCTGGATTCGGGCGACGTGGCGTACCAGGCCTTGGGCGTCGCCGGCGCCTTCACCGTCGTGCTCGCGGGCTGGACGACCTCCAACCCGACGCTCTACCGCGCCGGCCTGGCGCTGCAGGCGATCACGCCGAACTGGCCCCGCTGGCTCGTCACGCTCGTCGTGGGCATCCTGACGACCATCGTGGCCTGCTTCCCGTTCGTGTTCACACGGCTGCTGGACTTCGTCGGAATCTACGGACTGCTCCTGGCCCCGGCGGGCGTGATCGTCATTACGGAGCACTGGCTGTTCCCGCGGATGGGACTCGTGCGCTACTGGGCGCATTACCGGGGGCTGCGGCTCAACGGTCCGGCGCTCGTGGCCTGGGCGGCCGGCGTGGGCCTGGCCCTGGCGCTGCATCTCACCGGCACGGTACACCTGTTTTTCCTGTTCGTGCCGGTGTGCGTGGCGACGGTCGTGCTCTATGTCGTGCTGGCGGCGTTGTCCGGCGCACGCGGGCCGCTGCCGAGTGTGCCGCCGGAGCCGGAAAGCACCGCGCGCGGCGCGGTCGCCGGCCCGGCCGCCGGTTCGCCTGCGGCGGGCGGGCAGCGTGTGCTCGGCGCCATCGCCCTGCTCGCGCTGCTTGCCTGCGCCGCATTGGCACTGTACGTGCACCTGGCCGGTCCCGCGGGATATCTCGAGCGCCTGAAGTCGTTTCAGCGCTGGCTGATGCTGCCGACGCTGGTGTATTTCGTGGCCGCGACCATCTGGCAACTGCGGCGGATGCGCGTCCGCGCGCAGTGAATTCGTGTCGGGGGACGATTGCGGAGCCAATGCTCATGCCTCGAATATCGCTCTGGACTGCGTCGTGTTTCCTGGCGTTGCTGCCGGCCATTGTCCTGGGTGACGAACCGGGCGGCGAACTTGCCGCGCCGAGCGGCCTGCGCTGCGAATACCTGGTCGATCCGCTGGGGATCGATGAACAGGCGCCGCGCCTGTCCTGGGAGCCGGTCGACCCGCGCCGCGGCGCGCAGCAGACCGCGTATCGCGTCATCGTGGCCGACGATCCGGCCGCGCTCGAAGTCGACGAGGGCAATCTGTGGGACAGCGGCATCGTCCGCTCAGCGCAGACGTGCCAGGTCGTTTACGCGGGCCAGCCGCTCCCATCGCGCAGCTGCGCCTGGTGGAAAGTGCGCACCTGGGACCAGGACGACCAGCCGTCGCCGTGGAGCGCGCCTGCGCGCTGGTCGATGGGCCTGCTCGATGCCGCGGACTGGGACGCACAGTGGATCGGCGACGCCAGCCCGCCGCCGGAGGGAATGGAGCCGCTGCCGCCGCCGCTGCTGCGCAAGGCGTTCACGGTGGCCGACGTGGCGGGCATTCGGCGGGCGGTGGTGTACGTGACGGCGCTGGGGCTGTACGAGCTGCGGCTCAACGGCGCGCGCGTGGGCGACCACCAGCTTGCGCCGGAATGGACGGACTATCGGCGGCGCGTTCAGGTGCAGTGCTACGACGTGACGGCGGCGCTGCGCGAGGGCGATAACGCGCTGGGCGTGCAGCTCGCCGATGGCTGGTACGCGGGCCGGATCGGCCTGTCCCAGATCGTGCCGGGCGGGCCGCCACGGGGGATCTACGGACGCAGGCCGTGCCTGCGCCTGGCCCTCGAAATCGAGCGCGCTGATGGGCGCGAGCGCGTTGTATCCGATGGCTCCTGGCGCATGACGGCAGAGGGCCCACTGCGGGTCGCGGACCTGCTGGACGGCGAGATCTACGACGCCCAGCGCGAGTTGCCGGGCTGGGACAGCCCCGGATTCGATGACGCGAGCTGGCCGCGCGCGAGACTCGTGCCCGATGCCGGCGTCCAGATCGTGGCGCAGCCCAACGAGCCGATCCGTATCACGCGCGAGCTCAAGCCGGTCGCGCTGACCGAGCCGCGCCCGGGGACGTACGTATTCGACCTGGGGCAGAACTTCGCCGGCTGGTGCCGGCTGCGCGTGAGCGGGCCGCGCGGGCAGACCGTCACGCTGCGTCACGCCGAAGTGCTGAATCCCGACGGCACGCTCTACACGGCGAATCTGCGCAGCGCCGCGGCGACGGATCGCTACACGCTGAGCGGTGAAGGTCTTGAGACGTACGAGCCGCGGTTCACGTACCACGGGTTCCGGTACGTCGAGGTGACCGGGCTGTCCGCGGCGCCCGGGCCGGAGGCGATCACCGGCTGCGTGGTGCATTCCGCGGCGCCGGAGGCCGGCACGTTTGAATGCTCCGATCCGCTGCTCAATCGCCTGTGGCAGAACATCCAGTGGACCCAGCGGGCCAACATGCACAGCACGCCGACGGACTGCCCGCAGCGTGACGAGCGGCTGGGCTGGATGGGTGACATCCTCGCCTTCGCCCAGACCGGCTGCTACCAGTTGGACATGGCGGCGTTCTTCACGAAGTGGATTCCCGACGTGCGCGATGCCCAGGCCGAAGACGGCCGCTACCCCGACTTCGCGCCGCACCCCTTCGACCCCGACGCACGGTTCTCCGGCGTGCCGGCGTGGGGCGATGCGGGCGTGTTTGTCCCGTGGTGCCAGTACCTCAACTATGCCGACACGCGCGTGCTCGAGCAGCATTTCGAGTCGGCGTGCCGCTGGATCGACTGGATTCACGACAACAACCCTGACCTGCTGTGGAAGAACAAGCGTCATAACGACTACGGCGACTGGCTGAACGCCGACACGCTCAAGCTCGACGGCTGGCCGACCCAGGGCGCCGCGATGCCGAAGGAGGTGTTCGCGACGGCGTTTTTCGCCCGTTCGACCCAGATTGTCGCGCACATGGCCGGCGTGCTGGGCCGCGCGGCCGACGCCCGCCGGTATGGCGACCTGGCCGAGCAGATCCGCCAGGCGTTCTGCCGTGCCTACGTCGAGCCGGACGGGCGCATCGCCGGTGATACGCAGGCGGGCTACGCGATCGCGCTGCAATTCGGCCTGCTGCCGATGGAGATGCGCCAGCCCGCGGCGCGGCGCATGGTCGACTGCTTCGCCCGCTACAACGGGCAGATCTCGACCGGGTTCCACAGCACGGTCTGCCTGATGACGCAGCTCACCGCGCACGGGTACCTCGACGAGGCATATCGCCTGATCACCAACCGCAGGATGCCGTCGTGGGGCTATGCGATCGACCAGGGCGCGACCACGATCTGGGAACGGTGGGACGGCTACGTGGCCGGTCGCGGGTTCCAGGATCCGGGGATGAACTCGCTCGCCCACTACGCGCTCGGCTCCGTCGGCGAGTGGATGATGGGCACGATCATCGGGATTCAACCGGAGCTGGAGGTGCCCGGCTATCAGCACTTCGTGATCTGCCCGCGGCCGGGCGGCGAGCTGACGTGGGCCCGCGGCGCGTATCACTCCATCAGCGGGTTGATCGAGTGTGCCTGGCGCATCGAGGGCCAGCGCTTGAAGCTGGACGTAACCGTGCCGCCGAACACGCGTGCAACGGCGTACCTGCCGACCACGGACGGCGAAAGCGCGCGGGAGAGCGGCCGCGATCTGGACGCCGCGCCCGGGGTGAAGCGCATCTCCTGTGACGAGGATGGTGTCAGGTGCGAGCTGGCCGCCGGCCGCTACGCGTTCGACCTGGACTGGCGGCCCGCCGGCGATTGAGCGTGGCCGCGGCAAACCGCCAGGACGAAGGCTGGGTGACCGACGCGCGCGGCCAGCGTGTGCGGCAGCTTGATCCATATGCGCTGTGGCTGGCCCGTCGGCATCACATCATCCCGGCCGAGCCGCTGGCCGAGATCGCGCGCGAGATTGGGTTCGGACTGGTGCCCGGCCAGCGCGTCTTGTTCATCATTTCGCTGATTTGCACCGGCATCATCGCATTGGCGATCGTCGAGCGCGGCGTCGCGCTGTTCTGGTGGCGTTCCATCTCGTGGGATGAAGCGCTGCGGCCGATCGGCCAGCTCTCGCTCATGTGGACGCCTTTGATTTTCTGGATCGCCGCCCGAAATGTCCGCCTGAAGCGTACGTTGGCCGCGCTGCTGCGGCACCGGCGCTGTCCGCATTGCGGCTACGACCTGCGCGGATTGCCGGTTGAACCTGCCAACGCAGCCACACTTTGTCCCGAGTGTGGCTGCGCCTGGCGCCTCCCCCGGAGCGAGTCGACGGCTACGGATTGATGAACAGCATGATCAGGGCCGCCACGCCGGAGTCGGCCGTGATCGTGTCCGTGCCGTCCAGGCCGTTCACGACGAGCGAGTCGCTGGCTGCCTCGGAGTGCACGATGCCGACGGTCGCTGCCAAGCCGGACAGTCCGACCACTCCCGCAGCGGCGGAAACGTGGATCGTGTCGGCCGCCGCAGTCCCATTCACCGTGATCGCATCGGGCAGCGCATCGCCCATCTCGCCGCCGAACGTGCCGGCGAGGTCAATGTTCACCTCGGTGAGCCCCGTGCCGTTCAAGTCATTCACCGTGACCGTATCGCTGCCGCTGAGCGTCCGCAGGTCGAATTGCTCGATCGTGCCCGCGTCGAGGAAGACGCTGCCGACGTTCCGCGTGAAGAGCAGCCGCGAAGCATCGTTGGTGAAGTCGAAGATCTCGTTGGTCGCGGAGCCGTTGAACAGCACCGCGTCGTAGCCTTCCTCGCCCTCCAGCAGGTCGCTGCCGTCGCCGGGATCCCACTGGAAGAAGTCGTTGCCGGCGCCGAGCAAGACGATATCGGCGCCCTGGTTGCCGTCGATGAAGTCGTCGTCCGGGCCGCCCAGCAGGTGGTCGCCGCCGTTGCTGCCGCGGAGCGTGTCCGAACCCGCTCCCCCGTCGGCGCTGATCAGGATCAGGCTCGCCAGATTACCCGTGCAGCTCAGGCTGTCGTTTCCGCCGTTCGCGAGAAGAACGAGATTTTCCGTGGTACCGATGTCCAGGAAGAACGGGTCGGGATTGAGGCGGTCGAAGCGCACGCGCGTGCCATTGGCGGTGATCGTGAACTCCTCCGCGCCGTCGTCGCCGTTGACCTGGACCGTGTCGCTGCCGTCGTTGCCGTCGACGACATCACTATCGTCGCCGGGGATCCAGTCGAAGACATCGTTGCCGGCTCCGAGCAGCACGAAGTCATTGCCGGGCCCGCTGGAGATCGTGTCGTTGTCCTCGTCGCCGTTGAGCTGGTCGACGGCGCTGCCGCCGAGCAGCAGGTCATCGCCCACGCCGCCGCTGAGCGTCAGGCCGATCACGCCGGGCGCCAGGCCGCTCGAGTCCAGCACGTCGCTGCCGGCCAGGCCGTTGAGCGTGAGCCGGTCGAGGGCAACTTCGGCGGTCAGCACGTTCACGAGGACGGAGAAGGCATCGACCGAGGCGCTCGTGCCGCTGCCGCTCGCGGCCAGCTCGTCGTCGGCGTCGGTGCCGAAGACGAACACGTGGTCCGTCGCCGCATCTCCGCTGCTTCCGCCAAGCGTGCCCGCCAGGTTGACGTTCACGGCGACGAGTTCCGTGCCGCTCACATCGTGCACGGTGGCCGTATCGCTGCCCCCGAGGGTCTGCAGGTCGAACTGCTCCATGCCGTGGGCGTCGAGGACAATGCTGCCGACGTCACGGGTGAAGCGCAGGTGCGAAGCGTTATCGGAGAAGTCGTAGTTTTCGTTGGCGCTCGAGCCGTTGAACCGCACGAGGTCGTAGCCGTCCTCGCCGCCTACGACGTCGCTGCCATCGCCGGGATCCCACTGGAAAACATCGTCCCCGGCTCCCAGCAATACGGTGTCGTTGCCCTGGTTGCCGTCGATGAAGTCGGTGTCGTCGCCGCCCAGCAGGTAGTCGCCGCCATTGCTGCCCAGCAGCGTATCCGCGCCGGGTCCGCCGTACGCGGTGATCTGCGTCAAGGCGGCCAGGTTGCCCGTGCAGGCGAGCGTATCGTTGCCGCCGTTGGCGAGAAGGACCACGCTTTCGGTTGTGCCGATGTCGAGGAAGAATGGCGCGGGGTCGAGGCGATCGAAACGCACACGCTCGCCGTTGGCCGTGATCGTAAATCCCTCGCCCACATCGTCGCCGATGACCTCGACCAGGTCGGCGCCTTCGTCTCCATCGATGATGTCGCTGTTGTCGTCGGCGTCCCAGGTAAAGATGTCGTCGCCGCTGCCCAGGTACACGTAGTCGTTACCGGGGCCGCCGACTGAAGAGTCTTCGTCCTCGTCGCCATACAGAAAGTCGACGCCGCTGCTGCCGATCAGCACGTCGTCGCCGAACCCGCCGTTGAGCTGCAGGCTGACGACACCTGCCGCCAGGTCTGACGCGTCCAGCCGGTCGTCGCCGGCGAGCGCGGCGACCATGAGCCAGTCGCTGGGCTCGGCGGTGGCGACATTTACCACGGCCGGCATGCCCGAGACGGACGCGTTCGTGTCGCTGCCGTGGACAGTCAGTTCGTCGCCGGCGGCCGTGCCGTAGACAACCACGTAATCCTGTGCCGCATCGCCCCCGCCGATGGCGACCGCCAGGTCGACATTCACTTCGAGCAGTCCGGTGCCCGCCAGGTCGTTCACCGTCAGGATGTCGGATCCGCCGAAGGCGCGCAGATCGAATTGCTCTACGTCGGCCGCGTCCAGCACGATGCTGCCGATCGTGCGCGTAAAGCGCAGGCGCGGGCCGTTGGCGGATACGTCAAAGATTTCGGCCGCGCTCGAGCCGTTGAAGTCCACGCTATCGTGTCCGGTCTCCGCTTCGACGACGTCGCTGCCGTCGCCCGGATCCCATTGGAAGACATCGTCCCCGGCTCCCAGCAGCACGGTGTCGTTGCCCTGGTTGCCGTCGAGCAGGTCGTTGCCGTCGCCGCCCAGGAGGAGATCGGCGCCGTTACTGCCCAGCAGGGTGTCGTCGCCCGTTCCGCCGTCGGCGGTGATCAGGATCAGGCTGGCCAGGTTGCCCGTGCAGGCGAGCGTGTCGTTGCCGGCGCGGCCGTTGACGACCAGGTGCTCGGTTGTGCCGATGTCGAGGAAGAAGGCGTCAGGAGAGAGGCGATCGAACCGCACGCGTGTGCCGTTGGCCGTGATCGTGAAGGCTTCGGCCAGGTCGTCGCCGTTGACCTGGACCGTGTCGCTGTCCGTCGCGCCTTCCAGCAGGTCGCTGCCGTCGCCGGGGTTCCAGACGAAGAGGTCGTTACCGGCGCCCTGGAACACGGAATCCGCGCCCGGGCCGCCGATGCAGGTCTCGGCGCCGCTGCCGCCGAGCAGCGTGTCGTCGCCGCGTCCGCCGTGGATCGTCGTCGTTTCGGTGTCGGTGAAGGCGCCGAATGACTCGTCGATCCAGACGACGTCGTCGCCGCCGCGCGCGTTGATCAGGATGCAGTCGAAATCGTCGCGGTTGAAGTTGTAGTCGGCCAGGCCGTCGTCGCCGAGATCGACCTCGAGGATGGTGGGGAAGCCTGCTTTGAGTCGCAGGGCGAGGTTTGCGCCGGCGGCGGTGCCGAGGATGTGCAGGCACTGGTCCTGGAGAAACACGAGGTCGCCCGCGCACTGGGGGTCGGCGGGCTCGTCGTAGCCGCTGAAGCAGCGTTGAAAGCCGGCGAAGTCGGACACGTCGACGTCGGTGTCGGCGTCCAGGTCGAACTCGAATTCCTGGCAGAACGGATCGGATGGGATTCCCGGACCGAGCTGGCAGTTGGCGAAGACGGCGAAGTCATCGGGGTCGACGTCGCCATCGCGTTCGGAGTCGCCGAAGACGGGGATGGGGCAGCCGTCGGAGTCGACCAGCGCACCGGGGACGGTCTCGGGGCACAGGTCGAAGCTGTCGCACACCCCGTCGCCGTCGCTGTCACTGATGCAAGCGGCCAGGGCGCTCGAGGTCAGCGCCAGGCCGGTCCCGATACACCAGAACCACCTGTTCAAGGGCTTCATCTCCGACTCCTGCCTGTCAACGATTTCACGTGTCGCGGCGCGCTGGCGCGTGCGGCTCTCG
>CAZVRR010000024.1:0-18867 GCA_964629745.1 uncultured Planctomycetales bacterium
TGGGCCTGTCGATGTTCGTCGCGCTGGCGGTCATCCCGCCACTGGCCACGCGCATGCTCTCGCACGGCCGGGCCCTCCCCGCATTCCCGGCCGACGATAACGCACCCGCCACCGCTGCTGCCGCGCCCCTCGCCGCCGGACCCGGCGGGCATTACACGCCGCCGCCGCGACCCGATTTCGTGCTGCGCGCCGCGGGCCTGATCGCGCACCAGGTGGACTGGGTGAATGCCCGGGCCGTTCCGCTGCGGCTGGCCCTGGTCGCGGCCATCACGATCGGGTCCCTGGTCCTGGCGTGGCTGCTCATTCCCGCCACGACGTATCTGCCCGCCGGCAACCGCAATCTCGTGTTCGGCTTCCTGCTGTCGCCGCCGGGCTACAGCGTCGCCGAATATCGCCGCATGGCCGACGCGATCGAGCGCTACATTTCCCCGTACTGGACGGTTCAACCCGGGTCCCCGGAAAAGGAGAAGTTGGACCGGCGTTGGGTCGAGAACGTGGAGCAGCGCCTGGCCGCCGGCGCCATCCCGGAGGTGCAGAACGCCGCCCTCAGCGCGCTGGAACGGGACCGTAGCCGGCGCGAGTGGCTCACGCCGCCGCCGCTGATCGAGAACTTCTTCTTCGTATCGTGGGGCGGGAGTGCCTTCATGGGCTGCTCCAGTCGCGACGAGGCGCGCGTCAAGCCGTTGGTGCGCCTGCTGCAGTCCGCCGGCGCGCAGATTCCCGGCGTGTACCCGGTCTTCTTTCAGACGCAGCTCTTTTCCTTTGGCGGCGGGAACTCGGCCGAGGTCCAGGTGCGCGGCGACGACCTGGACCATGTCACGTCGTCGGCCAGCGCGCTGATGATGGAATGCATGCGACGTTTCCAGTCGGTCCGCCCCGATCCGTCGAACTTCAGCCTCGGCCGCCCCGAGCTGCGCATCACGCCGGACCTGGAGCGCGCCGCCGAGCTCGGCCTGACCGCCGCGGATATCGGTTTCCTGGTCGAAGCCTGCGTCGACGGGGCCTATGTGGGCGACTACCGCCAGGGCGGCGGCGACACGATCGATATCTCCGTGTACATCGAGGGGCTGCAGGACCGCCCGCCGGCCGAGATCGCGCAGGTGCCCATCTACACGCCCAGCGGTCGGCTCGTACCGCTGCTTTCCGCGATCCGGCTGGTGGATACCACGGCCCTCGAGATGATCAAGCACGTGGAGCGGCAGCGCGCGGTAACGCTGCAGGTGGAACCGCCGGAGGCCGTTCCGCTCGAAGCGGTGATGGGCCAGGTGCTGCAGCTCGCGGACGAGTTGCGGGCGGCCCAGCGGATCACACCCGACGTGCTGGTGTCCTTGACCGGCAACGCGGACAAGCTCGTCGCGGCGCGCAATGCGCTCGTCGGCGAGTGGAAGGGCTGGAAACCCGAAAGCGCGCTGAACCTGTTGGGTGGACGCTTCTTCCTGTCCGTGCTCATCGTCTACCTGCTCATGTGCGCGCTCTACGAGAGCTGGCTGTATCCGTTCGTGATCATGTTCAGCGTCCCGCTGGCCGTCTGCGGCGGATTCCTGGGGCTGTCGCTGGCGCACTGGGGCACACTGCTCACGACCAACCAGCCGGTGCAGCAGCTCGACGTCCTGACGTTCCTGGGTTTCGTCATGCTCGTCGGCTTGGTGGTGAAGAACGCGATCCTGCTCGTGGAACAGTCGCTGGTGCACCTGCGTGAGCACGGCATGACGGTGCGCCATGCGATCCGCGAGGCCGTCCGCGTACGGGTGCGCCCCGTGCTCATGACCAGCCTGACGAGCGTGTTCGGCCTGCTGCCGCTGGCCTTCATGCCCGGTTCGGGCACTGAGCTCTACCGTGGCTTGGCGGCGGTCATTCTTGGTGGCATGGTGGTGTCCACACTGGGCACCTTTATTCTCGTGCCCAGCGTGCTGGGGCTGGTGCTCGACGCCCGGTCGTGGTGGGCCACGTCCGGCGCACCGCCGGCCGTGCCCGCTGCGCCGGCCACGCGTCGGCCACTGGACGGCTGACGCCAGCCAAGTTCACAGGGAGAGCCGATGTCAGTGCGAATTTGCGCTGTGGGATCGAGCCTGCTGAGCCGGCTCCTTTGCCGCGGCTGTGGCGGGCGACCGCCGACGTCGTCGCGCCGCGCCCGGCGCCCGCGCGCCTGGTACCCATAGGCTGCCGGACGAGAGCGCCGAGCGCCAGCCTGTCCCGGCTTTTCAGGGCATCTGCTCCTCGTCGACGCTTTCCGGCTCTCCCGTGCTCGTCCAGTATTTGCGCGAGATTCTCGTGTCGTGCAGGTACGTCTCCTCCATCGCCTGCCGTCCATTCGGATGCCAGCCGCACCAGAGTCCTTCCCGCAGGCCGGCGTCCACGACGCCCTGGATCAGCAGGTTTCCGTCCTCGTACCAGCCGCGAAACAGTCCACGCTCTTTACCATCCACGTAGAACGTCTCGCGTGCGAGTGCTCCGTTGGGGTGCCACACTCGCGCGATCCCGTGCTGAATCCCATCGCGGAATTCCAGATGCGACTTCAGCGGGCCGTTCTCGTACCATGACTCGGCCACGCCGTGTGCGACCTCGCGTCCCGCCTGGTCCAGGTAGTACTCTTGCCGCGACTCCAACCGTCCGCCGGGCATAAACCCTTCCCTTACCTGAATCAGCCGACCAGGCTGCTCGTCCTGCTTGCAGCCCGTGTTCAGCCCGCCCAGGGCGCAGAGCGCACACATCACAACGGTGGACGTCTGCACGCCTGTGGCCCGGGCCCGTCGCTGGCCGCTACCCGCGCCGCGACATGCGCATGTCCTGACGCTCAGCTTTGCTCCTCCGACCGTCCCGCCCCCATCGTCTGACCAGCACAACACATCTGTCACCTCGTCGCGGAGACGCACTGTCTTTCGTACATCGTGCATCCGCCACGCCAGCCCTCGTGCGCCAGATCGATCACTGCGACTCACGGAACATGTCGAGCTTATAGATCATCTGCATTCACCCCGGAACAATCATGCAGCCAGGAGTCTATAGAAGGAACGGCCTGTCCCGTCCTGATCAACTTCCTGGCCGCGATCACCTCTTGCTGGGCTCGATCAGTCCGCCTTCCACCTCTCGACGGCTGTATGATCACGACCTGATCAAGAGGATACTCGTGGCCCGTGCCCTTTTCGAACTCAAAGATAATGCGCTGTCCGTCCCTGCGCGGGGCATAACACAACTGGGTTATCCGCCAGCGATCACCCTCCGCAGCTACCAAGCCAGCAGCGACAAGATCGTCGACGGACCTGGCAGGACCATTGCAGCATATTTCGT
Source organism: uncultured Planctomycetales bacterium (assembly GCA_964629745.1). Lineage (GTDB taxonomy): Bacteria > Planctomycetota > Phycisphaerae > UBA1845 > Fen-1342 > JAAYXS01. The sequence continues at coordinate 3,289 of CAZVRR010000024.1, forward strand.
ACTTGAGAGCAGCAAATCCGAGATGTCTGACCGCCACCGCAGTAACCAAGTCCTCAGCGTTGCGAGCACTCAAGTAGCTGTACCCGATAAGCGCCGCAGCCACTACCAATCCAATTATAAACAGTCGCTTGCGTTTCATGGCGCCTCACTCTCCTCCCGACAGTGAATGCCTCCACCAGACGGTTACACAACGAACCTTCGCGTCACAATCCGCTCCGCTCGGCCGGGCAGTCAGAACCGCCGGAGCTGACTCGCCTTGCTGAAACGCGAGTCCCCGGAACCCGCCGGCCCGTGGACAGGTGGCAGGCGCAGTATTTGTCATGGGGTCCGTGAATGCCGCAAGAAATTCCGCCTTATGGATTCGAGCGCTCCTCGTGTTTTCCTTCAACATCCTCTAAAATATCATTGAGCCGCCTTTGATGAACCCACGCGGTGCTGCCGTCGAATCCGCCGGCTAACGAATGCGCTGTTCGCAGCGTCTGGCCCGCACGTTTATCACCGACGCAGGTCTGATACAGCGCTTCGTCCACAATTGCCTGGTAGCTCACGAGAAACCCGGGGTCCCTCCCGTTCGAATACAGCAATTGTCCGTCCTTCGTCCTCGGCCACGTACTACGCGTGTCGCCAGCGCCCACGCATCTTGCCTCCAGTTGGTCCTTCGCGAACGCGGGCGTATCCCCAGGCGGACAGAGCGGGGCGACTTGGTTCGCGGCGCCGTAAAAGCGCATGGCCTTTGCGGGGTCGCCCAGCCACACATCGGCCACCAACCCGTGCTGGACGGCCGCCACCAGGATTGTGAACGCGAATGGCGCCGGTACGGAGAAAACGCGTTCTTCCGACGCCTCGCGTTGGGGAAGAGCGGAAATGCTCGAGGGACTCCTTTCCTCGGGCACAACAGCTGCGATTCGAAGTTCGCCTGCGCGCGCCGCCCGAAGAACGCGGGCCACTTGTTGCCGGTGCCAATCCAACGAGCGAGTTGGTTGCACAACCGGCGCCCAAAACCCCTCCCGGGCGGCGTCTATGTACGTGGACCAGTCCCGCTCAGGCATGTCGTTCACCGCATGCAGGATCTGCTCCGCGCACTCGTAGTACGCGGCGCCGCGCGCGGGCTCTCCCGCAGCGAAGTGGAGGAACAGGCCGGTGCGAATCAGCTCATCCAGCGAGACCGTCACGAAAACCTCAGCAGCCACGGGTGACAGGGATGAGAGCACTTCACGAAGATCCCGCTGGCCAGCGCGTCCGGCGAACTTGAGATCCAGGCATTCCAGGTCTTCGTCGTGGCCCCCGCCGAACTCCGCAGCGACGTTCTTGAGTTCAGTAGCCGCTCTGTCGCCGTCGGGAAGCATTGTGAAATGTGTCCTGTCGCGCAGTAGAGCGCGCGTAATTCCGCAAGCGATCGCGCCGTGGGGTGAGTTTTGTGCCAGACAGAACAAGTTGGCTTCATCGCATGGCGACCCTGCAGCGTCGGCGATGGCCACTACTGATATCGACGCAATCCAGATAGCGCCTGAGGCGACATTCTTCATCTGATGTCTCCGCACTCCCTGGCTTCAAGGTACCACCCCGCCAGCATCGTCCTGGCCGTTTGTCTCATCCTCGGCTAGCGAGGGGTCCGGGAATCGCATAAGCCAGCTGTTGCGCGACAGCCCAGTTCACTGTGGCAGGACGTCCGTGGTGATCCGGCTCCCATACTGCGACGTCACGCAATTCCCCATCGGATCAAACGCGCAGGCCCAGCCACGCGTACCGCGACCCGAGCTCGTCAGCTTGCTGCGGTCATTGTAACCGAACGGCTGGGTAGTCGGAACCGCACATGCCGCGCTGCTGGCCGCCGGGGACATCGGCTTCCGGGTCGAAGCCTGCGTCGACAGAGCCCACGTCGGCGACTGCCGCCGCGGCGGGCTTGGCCGGCCGGCTGCCGCTGGCCTCCCTGCCCGCTTCGGGAACCAGGTTCTACCGCGGCTTGGCGGCGGTCATTCTTGGTGGCATGATGGTGTCCACGCGGGGGCACGTTTATTCTCGTGCCCAGCGTGCTGGGGCTGGCGCCCGACGCCCGGTCGTGGTGGGCCACGTCCGGCGCACCCCCGGCCGTGCCGGCCACGCGTCGGCCAATGGACGGCTGACGCGGTAAGGTTCATAGGGAGAGCCGATGTCAGTGCGAATTTGTGCTGTAGGGTCATGCCTGCTGAGCCTGCTCCTTTGCGGCGGCTGTGGCGGGCCGACCGCCGACGTCGTCGCGCCGCGGCCGGCGCCCGCGCGCCCGGTTCCCGCGCGCCAGGCGCAGGCGATCGAGTTGCCGGCGCGCGTCACGATCACGCCGGCGGACAATCCCGGAGCCGAGACGCGGGTCACGATCTCGGAGTCGAGCGACACGCTGGTCGGAACGAACCTGCGGTTCGTGGACCTGGTGAGCCTGGCGTACCGCACGCCGGAGCAGTCTGACGGCGTGATCCCGCTGATGTCCGCCGTGCGGGTCGAGTCATCCGAACCGCTGCCGACGGGCCGCTACGACGTGTTCGCCCGCGCCCCGGGTGCGTCGGCGGGCCAACTGCGCGCGGCACTGCGCCTGACGCTCGAACGCAAGTACGGCATCCGGGTCCGCCGCGAGCAACGCTCGGTGCCGGTGCTGGCCCTGGTGGCCCCGCAAGGGCGGATCATTCCGCCGCGGACCGTCGGCGACGCGCCGGTGCCCCCGGACACCGGTTACCTGACCTTCAGCGGAACGGACCTGTCCCTGCTCGCCGAACAGCTCGAGGAACGCCTCGAGCAGCCGGTGGTCGACGAGACGCACCTGCGCGCCGAGTATCGCCTGCGCGTTGTGCATCCCGGGTTCAACGTGCTGCGCCCGGCCTCGGTCGAAGGGACACGGGCGGCGGTCCGCGAGCAGCTCGGCCTGGACCTCAAGCCCGCCGAACGCGTCATCGAGGTCTTCATCGTGGAATCGGTGCCGTCGGCGGATTAGGGCCCGGCGGCAGAAAAGCCGATCTTGCAGGATGGAACCCGGCGACTCGCCACGAGGCGACGCCGCCGCTCACCGCGACCCCGACGAGAGTGGATGACTCTCTCGCAGCACACGAGTCCGGAACCCGCCCGCGCCGCGTCGTCTCTTGCCAACCCCCGGCGCGCGGAGTACAAGTCCGCGCCTGTCACGCAAAGAGGAGCCTGAACGCATGAAACCATCGGCGACCCTGCTCGAGAAGATCGAACAGCGCACCGCGATCGTGGGTGTGATCGGCCTGGGTTACGTCGGGTTGCCGCTGGTGCGCGAGTTCTGCCGCGCGGGATTTCGCGTGATCGGTTTTGACATCGATCCGCGCAAGATCGCGGCGCTCAAGGCGGGCCGGGCGTACATCGAGCATCTGCCGGCGGAGACGTTCAACTCCTTCATCCGCGCCAAGCAGTTCATTCCGACCGCGGATATGGACCGGCTGGGTGAGCCGGACGCCATTTTGATCTGCGTCCCGACGCCGCTGGACCGCATGCGCCAGCCCGACATGACCTACATCCGCAAGACGAGCGAGGAGATCGCGCAGCGCCTGCGCCGCGGGCAGTTGATCGTGCTCGAGTCCACGACGTACCCCGGCACCACGCGCGAGGTCACGCAGCCCATCCTCGAGCGCGGCGGGCTCAAGGTCGACCGGGATTACTTCCTGGCCTTCTCACCCGAACGCGAGGATCCGGGGCGGACCGATTACAGCACGAAGACCATTCCGAAGGTCGTCGGCGGCGTGAGCCGAACGAGCGGCAAGCTGGCGGCCGCCCTGTACGGCGCGGCCCTCGATCACGTCGTCCCGGTCTCCACGGCGGAGGTCGCGGAGGCGAGCAAGATCGTCGAAAACGTCTATCGCTGCATCAACATCGCGCTGGTGAACGAGCTGAAGATGCTGTTCGATCGCATGGGCATCGACGTGTGGGAAGTGATCGATGCCGCGAAGACCAAGCCGTTCGGCTTCCAGCCGTTCTACCCCGGCCCCGGCCTCGGCGGGCACTGCATCCCGATTGACCCGTTCTACCTGTCCTGGAAGGCGCGCGAGTTCGGGCTGCCGACCCGCTTCATCGAGCTGGCGGGCGAGATCAACACCCAGATGCCCGAGTACGTCGTCAACAAGGTGATGGAAGCGCTGAACGAGCGCGGCAAGGCGCTGCGCGGGGCGCGTGTGCTGGTGCTGGGGCTGGCGTACAAGAAAGACGTGGACGACGTGCGCGAATCGCCCTCCGTCACGCTGATCGAGCAGTTGCAGGCGCGCGGCGCGCGGGTCGATTACCACGACCCGCATATTCCCAGCGCCAAGCCGATGCGCGAACACAATATCACCCATATGCGCAGCGTGCCGCTCACGCCCGCCGCCATCCGCAGATACGATTGTGTACTGATTGCCACAGACCACAGCCGCGTGGACTACGACCTGGTCGTGCAGAATGCAAAACTTGTAGTGGATACCCGCAATGCGACGGGGCGCAAAAAGCGGCCGGCCGGGCGCGTGGTCAAAGCATGAAAACCGGCGACAGGGCCCGGCCGGCATCCCGAATGAAACGGGGCGGGTGGCTTCACCCGATCCCCGGGTCTAGGTGCGGCTAGGCGGCGATTCCCGCGAGTCGGTTCGGTGTTGGGTTGTCAGTCCATTCACACGCGGGCAGCTTCGCCCCGCAACGACACGCAACCACCGTCGACGCGGCAATGTTCTGCCTAGCCGCAGTTCGTACATCGGGCAGCCATACATCAACTGCCCGTCCACGTATTGTTCTGTTACCTGAACAGCGTGCCGGTCACAGCACCGCTGGTTCCAGCGCTTGAGAGAATGTAAAGACTACACCTACAGTATCTCCCTGGATGGGCCGCGAGTCAAATCAAATTTGTGTTCATGTCGGGGATTCAAGCCCGTCAGCCGGTGGGCCGGCCGTTTCCAGGGGCATCCCGGCCTGATCCGACGCGGATGAGGCACGCAGACGCAACATCTCGGCCCCCAGGTGGGCCTCGAAATCCGGCGGGATCGTCAGATCCGGCAGGTCGACGATAACGGACGCATCCCCCCCCTTGCTGCGTCGGAAATGCGCGAGCAGCCAGGTCTGCTCGGTTCGCACGTCGGCGGCGGCCTGGGCACGCGGCGCCACAAGCGTTTCGGCCAGCCACGCGGCCGTGCGCGGCACGAGCTTGCGCTGCGTGAAGATCGGACCCTCCAGCAGGTCGCCGCCCACGAACAGGAACAGGCGCCACGCCTTCCGCCGGGTCGCCGGCATCAGGAGCAGGCAGTTGAGAAGCTCGCGTGTCGTCACGGTCGGTCCGACTTGGTCGTGCCAGCGCCACGCCCACGCGATCTGCTTCTTCAGGAGACCTGCACGTTCGAACTGCTGCGCCTGGGCCGCTTCCTTCATACGCTGCTGCGCCGCGTCGATCCACGGCCGCGTGGGCCCGCAAGCGAAGTCCCAGGCCGCGCGCACGCGCGCCCCGTAATCGGCCAGCGGTGCACTGCCGTCGCACGGAGCATCGCAGCGCCCCATCTCCGCGTACACGCAGCGCTGCCCGCCGGGCGCCTGGCGCACCTGTTCCGGAAAGCGACACAGATCAAACAGGTCCCACAGCCCCTCCAGCGCTTTCTGGCACAGGTCGTGGGTCAGCCACGGTCCGAGCACCGCGCCGGACTCCTCCCAGACGTGCTTGGTGATCCGCAGCTCGGGCACGCGCTCTGTCCAGTCCACCCGTAGGAACCAGGCCGGGCCGAACGAGATCATGTGCCGGTAGCGCTTCGGATAGAGCTGCCGAGCGAGCTGGTAGTACCACCAGCGTGCCTCGAACGGCGTCGCAACGGGGCGCCACAGAATGCTGCGCACCACTTCCGCCAGGTCGGCTTTGCCCCGCGTTTCGCGCGTCGGGTCCGCCAGCCGCGAGATTGCCAGCCGCCGCAGATGCTGCGTCGTCGCCAGTTGCACGGGGATTTCGCCGGCCGCGAGGAACAGGTACACCGCCGCACAACCGGGCAGCGCACGCAGCTCGTCGCCGGTCGGGCGCTGCGCAAAGGCCAGCCGCTGCGGCAATGCCGCGCCCACCCGCTCATCGATCGCATGTGGACCGCCCGGCATGGGCATCGCTCGAAGTCCGCTGCGGCGGCCTGCCCGCCGGGGCCTCCCCCGGCAGAAACGGCCGTTCCCCCGCGCGCGGAGTTACAGGCTCATCCCCGTGATCGTCCCCTCAAAGACCATCTTCTCGCCCACGAAGCCCTGGCTGAGGCAGCGGGTGCGCCGCGGTCGCAGATCGATCGCCTTGCCGATCATCACCAGCCGGCACGGCGGCTCGACGGTATCGCGAAACTTCACGTCCTCCACCCCCGCCAACGCCACGAAGCGCCGCTCTCCCAGGAACCGCGAGGTCAGGAAGCTGGCAAGCTGGCCGGCGATCTCGATCATCAGCACGCCCGGCAGCAGCGGCCGCCCCGGCACGTGCCCCCGCGCCCACCAGGCGTCCGCGCGAACGTCGTAATAACCGGCGTACGTGCCGCTGTGCTGGTCACAGAACAAGACGCCGTCCAGCAGGGCGAATTCGTGCCGGTGCGGCAGGGCGTCGGCGATCGCCTGCCGATCGGCAAGCAGGTGCCCAAAGTCAAGGCTGCCCGGGTCAAGGATTGGCGGCGGCGGCATCGATTTTCGTCTACCCCCAACAGGCGAACGTCGCGCTACGCCGGCGGCCCCTCGCTGTTCGCGCCCGGCTCCGGGCTCTGTGCCGCCTCCGGCCCGCGCATGTCAAGCACCCGCTTCCGCACGTCCTGGGCGATGTTCTTGATATCCTGCATCGCCTTGCGCACCCGGGTCCCGGCCGCCTTGTTACCACCCACCGCCTTGTAAACGTCGTCCTTGACGTCGTCCACAAGCTGTTTGAGCTTTTCGTACTCTTCCACTTCGCTCTCCGTGCCCGCGACAGCACCCGCGGCCCAGGCTGGGCGCCGCTGCGGTTGATGTTCTCGCCATGAGAGCCCCGGCGACGGGACTCGCCCAACGCGGTTCTAGCACCCGCACATGCGATTTGCAAGGGACCGGCAGACGGGCTACACGTTACCAGCGGGCGCAACCGCTCCCGGCTGCTCCATCTGAAGCCCCAGTAACGTCATGTCATCCGCCGGGTGCAGCGACCCTTCCTTCGTGTCCAGATGCGCCCCCACGACGCGGACGAGATCGGCCAGCGGAAAGCGCGCCCAGTACAGAAGATTTGGCGTCGGTTGCGGTAGCACGCCGCGCTTCCCGCTTTCGACGAGGAAATCGCCCTCCAGCCCGTCCGTGAACAGCAGCAGCTTGTCGCCCGGTTTGAGCACAACCCGGGCCTCGTCGAATTCCGCATCCAGATCCGCCAGCCCCAGCAGGCCACCACCCACATCGATCTGGTCCACGCGGCCGTCGGCATGGATGTGGAGCGGATAAGGATGCCCGCCGCGCGACAGGCGCAACTCACGCGTACGCAGATCCAGGATCGCGTACACCGCCGTGACAAACTGACAATTGGGAAGCTTCTGCCGCACCAGGCACGCGTGGAGTGCGGACAGTGCCTCGGCGGGCGTGACAATGTCGTAAGACGCGCCCTGGATGCGCTTCGGCGCCAGGGCCTGACGCAGGAACATGGTCAACAGCCCGGCCGCTACGCCGTGCCCCATCGCATCGGCCATGAACAGGCCCAGGTGGTGCTCGTCGATGCGGAACACGTCGTACATGTCGCCGCTGATCCAGCTCGCCGGCCGATAGATCACGCCGAACTCAACGCCCAGCGCCGGGGGCAAGGCCGAGGGCAGGAAGTCGCGCTGGAGTCGGCCGGCCAGCCGCATCTCCTGGTCGATCTCGCTGAAGTAGCGGTTCAACTGCTCGCTGAGCCGCTGGAGATGCATGAGCTCTCGCTCGAAACGCTTGATGATCGGCACGTAGTGCTTGAGGGTATCGAGCCGTCCGACGACCTCGTCCACGCTCGCGTTCGGCGCAAGCCAGTCGGTCATCGGCCCGCCCGCGGTGCGCAGGGCATCGGGCGCGCCACACACCAGCGTCGCCACGTTCGCCGCGCTGAGCTGCTCCAGCACGCTCGCGGCCTGGGCCAGCAGGCCGGCGTCAGACGTCATGCCGGGGGTCACGACGGCAATGTCGGCCTGAGCCAGCGCGTCCGCATTCACGGCGCCCGGCAGCGCGTGCGCCTCGATCTGCATGCCGCGCGCGGCGAGCTGCGCGCGAAGCAGGCTGCCATCATGTTCCGGCGACTCGAACAGCAGGACCCGGGGCGTGTGCTGCATGCGCCTTCACGATTCACGTAAGAGCCCGCGCAGGGTCCGGGCGCGCAGATCGCTGGCGCACCAGGCGCCGCCGCGCGTCGCGGTGCACCTCGCCCTGCTATCTGCCCCTTCGACCCCCTATGGTACGACCTTGAATACCTCGGGCGGCAGGATCAACTGGTCCCCTTCCTCGATCCCCAGTGCAGCCAGCCGGCCCTGCTTGACCTCCAGGGCGAACATCGCCGGCTCGAGCGACGAGAAGGTCTCGATCGTCAGCGGCGGCATGCTCCACGTCTTCACGATCGTGCCGTCGTAGCGCGCAAAGGCAATGTCCAGCGGCGTGATCGTGTTCAACATCCAGAAGCCGCGCACCCGCTCGTCCGAAAATACGAAGAGCATGCCCTGGTCGTCACCGATCTCCTCCGGCGGGACATGCATCAATCCCTCCTGAACGGCGCCGGGACGTGCGTCATCGAACTCCTGGACCAGCCAGACCTGCAGGGTGTGCTGCTCCGCCGTGATCGTCGCCTGCGGCAGGCTGTCGAGCGCGTATCGCCGCGCCAGGTCGCTGGCCCGCGCCGGGCGGCTGTCCGGCCCGCCGCTCGAACGCGGCGCGCCAAAGCAGCCCCCGCCGGCGGCGAACATCGCGCCAGCACCGATAATCGCCAACTGCATCAGTTGTAGCCCATGCACGGGGTCCACTCCACGTTCCGTGTTGCCCAGAGCATACGCCGGGCGGCGGGGCGGACCAACTCCCTGTCGGCTAAACTGCCTCGGAAATGGAAGAGACGCACGGCCTCATCATTCTGAACAAGCCCGTCGGGATCACGAGCGCCAAGGCCCTGTACCGTGTGCGCCAGCTCACCGGCGTGCGCAAGAGCGGTCACGCCGGGACGCTCGACCCGGGCGCCTCCGGGGTGCTCATCCTGTGCCTGGGTCGCGCCACCCGGCTGGTCGAATCCCTGATGGGGCAACCGAAGGTCTATCGCGCCAGCGCCCGGCTCGACGTGACCAGCTCGAGCTTCGATTCGGACCGCCCGCTGGTGGATGTACCGGTCGCCGCGCCGCCGGAACGCGCCGCCCTCGAGGCCGCCTGCCGCAGCCTGGAAGGTTCCAGCCTGCAGGTTCCGCCGGCGGTCAGTGCGCTGAAGGTGGGCGGACGGCCGGCCTATCGGCTCGAGCGCGCCGGCAAACCGCCGGAGCTCGCAGCCCGCCCGGTGCAGATCTACTGGCTTCACGTACACGGCTATACCTGGCCCCACCTCGAGTTCGAAATGGCGTGCGGGCGCGGCACGTACGTCCGCGGCGTCATTCGCGACCTCGGCCTCGCGCTGCGCACCGGCGGGTGCCTCACCGGGCTGGCCCGGAACGCCGTCGGGCCGTTCACACTCGAATCCGCCTGCACGTTCGAGCAGTTGGCAGCACCCGACCATGACCGCTATCTCGTCCCCCTGGCACACGCGGCCGAGCTGCTCGCGCGCCCCGTCAGTGTTCCGCCGCGACCGCCGGGGTGAGCGGATGCGTCTCGCGCGCCTGCTGGAGTGCCGGCAGGACGTCGTGGATGCGCAACGTCGGTGGCAGCCCATCCAGCATCGTCAGCACGAACGTGTTCGAGTTGCGCGCGTTCAGCGATCCGTGCGTGCTCGCCACCTTGCCCACCATCGTGCGGAAGAACGACGAACCATGACACGCGCCGTCGCGCAGGTTCACGAGCAAATCGGGCCGGTTGTGCACCAGCCCGTGAAAGCACTGCCAGAGCCGCGCAAGCGGATCGGGGTATTCATGATCGATGGTCGCCGCAAGCAGCGCCTCCGGATCGATCTCGCCGTCCGCAGCGACCCGGCCCGCGGCTCGCAGTCGCTCCAGCACGAGCTGAAGGTGCAGCGGGTCGGCGGTCCCCATCTCGTACGTGAATCCGTGCAGGCCGCGCCGGATGCGCGCTTCCCCGTTCCGATCGCGCACCAGCAATGCATCGTCGCTGGGCCAGACCGCGAATTCCACGTCGGGATGCGCGACAAGGCACGTCGCCGCCCCCGCGGGATCCTGCGTGAACAGCTCGGCGTAAGTGACCAGCCCATACTCGATCACCACCACGTCCCGGGCACGACGCAGCGACGACGTGAGCCGATAGCCGCCGCGCTTCAACTGCTCTTCCAGCGTGATCCGCCGATTCTCGACGAGGTTGTGTCCATGGTCGGCCGTCAGGGTCAGCTTCACGTGACCGCGGCGTTCGAAGATGATCCGTTCGCAGAGTTGCTCGACCTCGTCGAGATACTTCTCGATGGCCGCCGCCCCGCCGCGGGTGCCCAGTCCGGCGGGTCCCACCAGGTACGCCGCCGCCGTCCCGTTCTCGATTCGTTCCAACGTGGCGTACGTTCCGCGCAGCTCGCGCTGAAAGACGACTGCCGGCTTCAGGTAGACCAGGGCGTCCCACAGCGGCGAACCGCGGTAGGCGACGTGCTGTGCCCACGGTGCGTTGGCCGCCGACAAATAGGCGCTGTTGCCGGCCGTGACGCGGTTGGCCACGCGGTCAAACGTCCGCGCCTGCAACGAGAGACACGGGCCCGCGTGGAACAGCTCGGCCAGCGCCAGGTCGGTCATGCTGGGAAAGCACGAGATCACGCGCGTGGGCGGATGAAACAGCGGCAGCCGCCCCGCGGCGTGCATGCGCGCCACAACTTCGAACGGCACGCCGTCCAGCGCGATGAGGAAGTGCGGACACGCGGCGGGATCGATCCGGTCCAGCTCGATGCGGGGCCCCGGTTCGTCCGCGGTGCCGTCGGCGTAGGCGATCGCCTCGATGCGCCCACCCGCTCCCGGGTACTCCCAGTAATCTGCGTTTCCGTCGCGGTCGGTATCGAAAGCAATCGTCCGCGACCCGCCCTCCGACGTGGTCGACACCGGTTTTCCGAGCCTGGGAGGCGCGGCACAGCCCGCGAGCAGGCCGATCAGCAGCCCCGCACAGATTGCCAGGCCTTGCGCCCGGCGACCTAGTCGCGGGGCGCCAGGACGATCGCCGTCCGCGCCGGCAGGTAGACCTGGATGCTGCACGGCTTGCCGTCCCAGGGCACGTGTTGACAAGGATACTCCTCGCCCGACCGGAGGTTCGCGTGGCCGCCGAACCACACCTCGTCGGTATTCAGTGCCAGCTCGTAACTTCGCTCTTCCGGCACGCCGAAGCGCAGGTCGGTGTACGAGTTCACCGGGTGCCAGTTGAAGGCCAGCACGAGGCGCCCGCGCCGTGCGACGAGCAGCTTGTTGTCCTCGTGGACCTGGATCAGCTCCTGCCCGGGTGCGGCGAGCAGGTGAAAGTCACGATCGAGCTGCTGCATGGCGCGATCGAACTCGGCCAGGTCCCGGTAGCGCAGCAGCGGATCATCCAGGAGCCCCCACTGCCGGCGCGCGTACTTGAACGACCACTGGTTGCCTTCGCGCGGAAAGTCGATCCACTCCGGGTGCCCGAATTCATTGCCCATGAAGTTCAGGTATGCTTCACCGCCCAGGGCGAACGTGATCAGCCGGATCATCTTGTGCAGCGCGATGCCGCGCTCGATTACCATGTCCGGGTCGCCCTTGAGCATGTGGAAGTACATCGCGGCATCCATCAGCCGGAACGCCAGCGTCTTGTCGCCCACCAGGGCCTGGTCGTGACTCTCCGCGTAGGACACGTGCTTTTCCGCCGGCCGACGGTTGGCCAGCGTGCCGTAGAGCGCCCCGAGGTTCCAGTCCTCGTCGCGCTGGTCCTGCACGAGCTTGATCCAGTAGTCCGGGATCCCCATCGCCAGCCGGTAGTCGAAACCCAGCCCGCCTTCATCGACCGGCCGCCCCGTCCCGATCATCCCCGAAACGTCTTCGGCAATCGTCAACGCGTCCGGTCGCAGCGTGTGGGTCAGCTCGTTCGCCAGTTGCAGGTAGGCGATCGCGTCCTCGTCGACGTGCGGCGGCAGGTAGTCGTCATAGCACAGAAAGGGATGCCCCAGGCCGTGGTCGAGGTACATCATGCTCGTCACGCCGTCGAAGCGGAAGCCGTCGAACCGGAACTCCTCCAGCCAGTACCGCACGTTCGACAGCAGCAGCGCGAGCACTTCCGTTTTGCTGTAGTCGAAGATCAGCGAGTCCCACGCCGGGTGGTGCCCGCGCGGCCCGCCGTGGGAGTACTGGAAGTCCGTGCCGTCGAACAGGTTCAACCCCTCGTGCACGTTCTGGACGGCATGACTGTGCACCAGGTCGAGCAGCACGCGCAATCCGTAGCCGTGGGCGGTGTCGATCAGCTCCTTCAACTCCTCCGGCGTGCCGAACCGCGACGACGGGGCGAAGAAGCTGCTGACCTGGTACCCGAACGAGGCGTAATAGGGATGCTCCTGGATCGCCATGAGCTGCACGACGTTGTAGCGCGCCTCGACGATCCGCGGCAGAACGTGCTGTGTGAACTCGCGGTACGTGCCGATCCGCGCGGCCTCTTGCGCCATCCCCACGTGCGCTTCGTAGATGCGCGGGCTCTCCTCCAGCGCCGGTGCGCCGTGGCGCCACTCGTACGGCGTGGCCGGACTCCAGTGCTGCCCGCAGAAGTCATGCGTGTGCTCGTCGTAAACCGACCGGCGGATGTAGGCCGGGATCCGGTCGCGCGGACCCAGCGCGCTGTGCACGTGCACCTTGACCCGGCTGCCGTGCGTCAGGCGGCCCGCATACTCGTCATCCGGCAGAAACCGGCTCCAGATGCCGAACTCGTCGCGCACGAGCGGGTGGCTGGCACGGTCCCACGCGTTGAAGTCGCCCGTGAGGAACAGCGCGTGCGCCGCCGGCGCCCACTCGCGGTACCACACGCCCGCCCGCCCCTCGTGCTGCCCGCGATTCAGGCCCAGGTACTCGTGCCGGCGGGCGAAGTCCGCAAGTGAACCCCCCGCTTCGCACAGGCGCTGGCGCATGCCCTGGTAGTGCCGATAACGATGGCGCAGGGCCTCCGCATAGGGCCCCAGCCACGGGTCGTGGGCGATCAGGCCAGTGCCGTCGCGAACCGGTCCTTCGCTGTGTGTCGTCATGCCCTGTGCCGCGCCGTTAACACCTGCCATAGCATAGCCGCCCGCCGCCGATCCGGGGGCGGAGCCGCCGACGGCCGGCCATTTTCCCGCACCAGCTATAGACACGCGAGCGGGCAGACCGTAGAAAGTGTGCTTCGGGCCTATTCATCGCGTAACGTCGCGTGCACTCACCGCGCAGCCGTTGTGGGGCTGCGCCGGCCGCGCCCGCGACGTCGGAGAAGCTCTGATGTCACCGACCGGCGCGGGGGCCGCCGGCCGCTGCGCCGCGTGGTTTGGGGGCCTGCTGAGGGCATGTGTGGCGACCGCCACGATCGGCGGGTGCCCGGACCTGTTCCCGCCGGCCAACGAGAACGACAACCTCAACGGCGCGAACACCAACGTCAACGGGAACGCGAACGACAACGGCGCCGACAACAAGAACGAGAACGGCAGCGGCCGGCCGACGCCCCGCGCCAGCGTCGTCTCACGTTTCGACGAGGACGATGAGGGCTGGCGCGTGCAGGGCGGCCCGTTCCCGGGTCTGACGGCCCCGAACTGGAGCGCGCTGGGTGGCAGCCCGGACGGGGCCGTTGCCGCCACCGGCAGCCAGAACTGGTACTGGGTCGCCCCTTCCGCGTTCCGCGGCAATCTCTCGACCGCCTACGGACGCACGCTGTCGTTCGACTTGAACCGCGATTCGGATGCGTGCGCGGTGAACATCGCTGAACGCGTCGTCGTCATCGAGGGCGGCGGCTACGCGCTGTACTACACCGCGCCGTACGGTCCGGACAAGGCCTGGACTCACTACCGCGTATCCTTCGATGCCTCCGAACCGTGGTATCACAGCAGCACGAATACGCGCGCCACCGAGGCGGAACTCCGCGCCGCGCTCCGCAGCGTCGGCCAGCTCCGCATCCGCGGCTGGTTCAATACCTGCGCCGATCCCGGCACCGGCGGACTCGACAACGTCGTGCTCGACCTGGACGGCTTCAACTTGCCCGCCCCGGATACCGGCATCGCGTCGGATTTTGACGAAGACGACGAGGACTGGACCGTCGCCGGCGGAGACCTCGGCCGCCTCGGCACGGTCGAATGGTCGGCCGCGGACGGCTCCCCCGCCGGCCACGCCCGTGCCGCCAGCTCGGCCAACTGGTACTGGATCGCGCCCGCCAAATTCCGCGGCGACCTGGCGGCAGCCTACGGCGGCCGGCTCGAGTTCGATCTGAATCGCTCGTCCGACGTGTGCTATGCCAACGAGGCCGCCGGCCTGATCGTGCTCGAGGGCGGCGGGCATTCGATTTTCTTCAATGCGGCGTATGCGCCCGGGTTTGCCTGGACGCACTTCAGTGTCGGCCTGCGCGAGACGGAGCAGTGGTTCGACCGCAGCACCGGCCTGCGCGTGACCGAGGACCAGATGCGCGACGTGCTCGGCAGCCTCGGCCAACTGCGAATCCGCGGCTGGTTCAACACGTGCAACGCCGCCGGCTTCGGCGGGCTGGACAATGTTCAGCTCCGGCTGGCGGGCGAAACGCCACCTGCGCCGACCGGCGCCGCCGTGGAAGCGACGTTCGACGACGATGCCGAGGGCTGGACGGTCGCGGGCGGAAGCATGGGCCAGGCCGGCGTGGTGAACTGGTCGGCGGACGGCGGCAGCGACGCCGGCGGCATCTCGGCCGCGGGCTCGGGTGGCTGGTACTGGATGGCGCCGCCGGCCTTTCGTGGCGATCTGTCGGCGGCTTACGGACAGAGGCTGAGCTTCGATCTCTTGCGTGACAGTGCCGCATGTCCCAGCACGATCGCCGCCTTCGCCGTGATCATCCAGGGCGGCGGGTACGCGATCTACACCAGCGCGGCCCACGGCCCACAGACGACGTGGACGAGCTTTTCCTTCGACCTGGACGCCGCGGGTGGCTGGTCGCATTTTCCCGACGGTCGCGCGGTGAATGAAGCCGAGCTGCGCGCCGTGCTCGGCAATGTCGGCCAACTGCTCATTCGCGGCTGGTACAACAGCTGTTCCGCCGCCGGCACCGGGTCGCTGGATCAGGTGCGGGTCGAGTTGGGGGAGTGAACGGGGAAGGGATCAAGGGATCGAGGAATCCAGGGATCAAGGGATCAAGGGATCGAGGGATCAAGGGTTCGACGAATAGGGATCGAGGGATCGAGGGATCGAGGGATCTAGGGATCAAGGGATCGAGATCAAGCAACCAGGGGACCGAGGCATTCGCGGTGCAAGCCTCACCGGATCCGAGTGGGCGCCGGATCCAGGGCAGGCCAACAACAGAGCCATGTGGCGCCAGCCCATGGACGATTCTTTCGGTTGAAGG
>CAZVRR010000024.1:18967-22030 GCA_964629745.1 uncultured Planctomycetales bacterium
GATCGTGCGGCGCGAGCCCATGCTCAACTCTCCGGTTGAAAACCGGAGCCACAAAAGCAGACCGATAGGGGCAAGGGGGTCAAGGGAGCAAGGGATCAAGGGATCAAGGGTTCGAGGGATCAAGCAACCAGGGGACCGAGGGATTCGCGGTGCAAGCCTCAACGGATCCGAGGGGGCGCGGGATCCAAGGCGGGGCCAACAACAGAGCCATGTGGCGCCAGCCCATGGACGATTCTTTCGGTTGAAGGGATCGTGCGGCGCGAGCCCATGCTCAACTCTCCGGTTGAAAACCGGAGCCACAAAGTGACGGATATGCGGTCACGCGATCGGGGGCGCGAGGGCCGCGACCCCATAGCGACCGGGTGACATCCGCAGCCCCACAGACCGGATGACATCCGCAGCCCCGCAGACCGGGCGAAATCGGCAGTTCCGTACGGACCCGGCGGCATCCGCGGTCCCGAAGGGATCGCGCGACGGTTGCCCAGCACATCGTGCTGGGAGCGTGCGTGCGTCATCGCGCGGAGACTGTCTCCGGATCGCCGCCGTCCCATCGGGACGGCCTGATGCGCCCCGGGGCGCGCCGCCTGGTGCAGCTGCCACGGCCGTATCGGCCGTGCTCTTCTTGGGAACTCGGTGCCACGGCCGTGTCGGCCGTGCTCTTCCGTTTGGAGAAACGAGGCATGGCTTCCGAAACAGGGCACACGCTTCTCCGAGTCGGCTCCGGCACGCAGCGGAATCTTGAGACTTGAAATCCGCCTTCGGCCTGGTCAGCCCTCCTACCCTGCCGCCGTCCAGCGTACCCGCGGCGCCGGAATGGCCTCTGCCCGGCCGGCGACGGGGCCCGGCGGCAGATCAACGAGCACCGGCTCCCGCGCACCCGCCGACCGCAGCTTCATCACCGTCACCCGCACGCGCAGCAGCGGCAATCGGCCGGCGACGGGCTCCAGCCGCAGCCGCGTGGCGGCGAACGTCGGCGCATCCGCCGGCGAGTCGCGGAGCAGCAGCCCCAGGTTCTGCCCATCCTCGGCGGCCAATTGCAGCCGGCGCGAAACCCGCGTCTCCAGCCGGCGCAGAGGCAGGATCACCGCGGCCACGGTGCGGCAACGCAGCACCTGCTCGCAGACCCACAGCGCATCGCGCAGCCCCGCCGGCCGCGCCAGGATGAGGCGCTCCAACGGCACGCCCAGCGACGCCGCCGCCGGCGGATAAAAGTCGCCGCGCGAATCGATGTAGACAATCTGCCCCCCCGTGCCTGCTGCCCGGGCGGCCGTCCAGAGGGCCAGACTCCTTCCGGCCGCGCCGGGCTGCACGATCCACTCATGAATTGCCCCCCTTTGGAACCCTCCTTCGAGCACCAGATCCAGGGTCGGCAGCCCGGTGGCACAGCGCGGCACGCCATGCTGTCCACCCCGGCAGATGCGCTGCACCTGCTCGTTCAACTCTGCCAGCCGGACACGCCACGCGCGATGCGCCGCCGCGGCCTCATCGCGCACCAAAAATTCAGCCGCCGCAGCGGTTGCCTCGACTGCGGCGTCCCCCAGCGCTTCACGCGTCAGACGGGGGTAAGGGACGACTGAATCCGAGCGACATGCTTGCGGAGCGAGGAGTTCAGTCGCCCCTACCGGTTCCCGGCGCGGTGTTTCGGAATGCACGCTGCGGCAGGCAGCGGCGAACAGCACGTGCGGCGACACATCCCCGGCGCCGGCGGCCTGCGCGCCGCCAGGCAAGGCCTCACGAAGGAAAATTCGCGCCTGCCCTGCGCCTTCGCCCGACACACCCGGATCGCCCTTCGCAATGGCATCCGGCTGGCACGGACCAATACCAAGGCGGCGCGCCAAAGCGGGGCGGCACTCCGCAGCAATATCAAGGCGGCGCGCCAAAGCGGGGTGGCACTCCGCAGCAATATCAAGGCGGCGCGCCAAAGCGGGGTGGCACTCTGCACCAATATCGGAGTGACGCGCCACAGCAACGGGGTGGCACGGTCCGACTTCGCCGTCAAGGCGAAGTCGGGCCGTGGCGCAGACATCCTCGGAAGAACGCTCAAACCCGTCGGCAGACTTGGCCGAGCGCGCTGCCTGAGCAGCTTGTCCGAGGGCGCGAGCGCAGCTCAAGCGCTCGCCGTGCGTGCGGCGTTTCACCGAACAGCCCATCTTCCGTTCCCGTTGTTGCCGCCGGCAGCCCGCCGCCATCCAAGCCTGGCCGGGTCCTGCCGTTTCCCTGATGCAGGCGGGTCGAGCCGCACCCATTCGAAGGCTCGACTGGCCCGCTCCTGTACCCTAATAATAACCTAACATTTTTAGCGCGGCAAGTGATTTTCTGGTTGTTTCGCTGTGGTCGCGACAGTGCACGTCCGTGTTCCCCTCCGCGCCCCGTTCTCCCCGTGCCCCGCGGCTACGCGCACGTCATCCGCCCAGTCACTGCCCCGCCCCGCTCGCAGGCGTCGCCGTGCGCAGCAGGTACGGTGCAACGTATTCGCGGTTCCAGGCGTACAGCATCATACTCAGGTGATTGCCGATATGGCCGCGGCGGAGCATCTCGCGCGTCCACGGCCGCTGCACCAGCCGCTCGCGCTGCGCGGGGTCCGGCACCGCCGCCGCGACGTCGAACCCGTTCTTCCCCGCGGCGGCGACCTTCTTTCGATCAATCGTGCCGAACACCTTCGTTCCGGCCCCAAGAATGAACCAGTCCGTTGCGCAGCAGAAGTTGATCACCTGTCCGTCGATCTTGCGCAGCGTCGTCGTGAGATCCCAGGTCGGGCTGACGCCGGGTTGGACCAGCACGATGTTGAACGGCCGTACGTCGTCGGCCAGCGCCTCCGCCACCAGCAGCGCCTGCCCGCCGCCGCCGGAGTAGCCGACCAGGTCAATGCGTGCCGCCGGATGCCCCCGTCGATACTCGCCGAGCATTCGCGCCACGTTGACCGCCTCGGCGCGGTTCGTCTCGAGATCCTGGAGGTGCCCGAGCACGTCGTACACCGGGCGCTTCCACGGGTGCACGCGGACTTCCGCGGTCACGCCGGCGTCACGGAGCATGTCGGCCAGGCGTGCGGCTCGGGCGGCTCCG
>CAZVRR010000024.1:22040-22622 GCA_964629745.1 uncultured Planctomycetales bacterium
CCGGCGTCACGGAGCGCCCGCCGGGCCGCCTTGTACGCCAGCCCGTTCGAGCCGACGCCCGGGAAGAGCAGGACCAGGTCCCCGGTCGGCGAGGTTTCCGGCTCCACGCGGGCCGCGGGCAGAGAAGACGGCGTGCCAGAGTTCGTGCAGCCAAACAGGCCCGCCAGCACGCCCCACCCGAGCCTGGAATTCGATCGCTTGCCCCACATCGCCCAGATGATACCACGCCAGCGGGCGGTGCGAAGAGTGGATAGCGTGCGCGCGGCCAAAGTTTCCGGTGCCACTATACCGGCAGGTTTCGGGTGCTACTGTCGTCTCGACAGTGCTCTTCGTCGGCCCAGCGGACCAGCGACCGCGGTTCCGTTGTCCGCTTCCGTTGTCCGCATCCGTTACCCCCCGCCTGCCGGCGCGACCAACTCATCTCGACCTCGAAGATACGGCTCACAGAGCCGTGGCACCAGATCCGTGGCAGAATCGCCTTCGCCAGTGGGCTTCAGGTGCCACTGTCGTGTCGACAGTGCTCTTCGTCGGCCCAGCGGGCCGGCGACGCCGGTTCCATTGTCCGCGTCCATCCCACCCACT
>CAZVRR010000025.1:0-20116 GCA_964629745.1 uncultured Planctomycetales bacterium
GCGACGGCGCCTGCGCGACGAGTTTCGCGCACCACTCGCCGTGATGTGCATCGCGGCCGTGATCCTCGCCGCGCGCTGCCCCGTGACTGTCCGGGCGGCTGAAACGCCGGACTCACGGGTCGCCTCCGCCCCGGCAGCATCCGGGCCCACTTCACAACTCGCCGGGTCCTCGAGCTGCCGGGAGTGCCACGAGCCCTTTTACGAGAAGTGGGCGACATCACATCATGGCCGCGCCATGCAGCCATTCGCGCCGCCCCTGGCGGCACGGCTGAAGCCGCCGCCCGAGCCGCTGACAATTCGCGGGCATCAATACCAGGTCGAGCTATCCGGCGCGACGGGCTGGGTGCGGGAACGCGGCCCCGCGGGCGAACAGAGGTACGCCATTGAGTACGCGCTGGGCGGCAAGAATGTGCTGTACTTCCTGACGCCCCTGCCGCGCGGCCGCCTCCAGGTGCTGCCGGTCGCGTACGATCTCCGGCGGGAGGAATGGTTCGACACCACCGGCAGCGCGGCGCGGGGCCTGATGCACTTCGAGGACGAGGTGCTCGACTGGCGCGCCCCGCAACTCACGTTCAACACATCGTGCTACGGCTGCCACGTCAGCCAGTTCTCGTCGAACTACGACCCGCAGACGGACAGTTACCACAGCACCTGGACGGAGCCCGGCATCAACTGTGAAACGTGCCATGCTGCCGGCGGCGCGCACGTGGAGCTGTTCCGTGATCTGCCCGCCGGCGACACGCCCGACGACATCCGCATCATCAGCACCACGAAGTTCTCGACGGAGCAGATCAACGCGCTGTGCGCGCCGTGCCACGCCAAGGCCACACCGCTGACCGACTCGTTCCGGCCCGGCGAGCGCTACTTCGACAACTACGACCTGGTCGGGCCGGAACACGGCGATTTCTATCCGGACGGCCGGGACCTGGGCGAGAATTACACCTACACATCGTGGCGCATGAGTCCCTGCGCCAGGTCCGGGCAGTTGAGCTGCCTGCATTGCCACACGTCGAGCGGCCGCTACCGTTTCACGGAGGACACCAACCAGGCCTGCCTGCCCTGCCATGCCCGGCACGTCGCGGACCCGGCTGCGCACACGCACCATGAGCCGGACAGCACCGGCAGCCAGTGCGTGGCGTGCCACATGCCAATGACCGAGTTCGCGCGGATGCGGCGCAGCGATCATTCAATGCGGCCGCCAATGCCCGCCGCGACGCTGAAATTCCAGGCGCCCAATGCCTGCAATCAGTGCCACAGCGACCACGACGCTGCCTGGTCCGACGGTTACGTGCGCCAGTGGCGCGCGCGCGACTACCAGGCCCCTACGCTGCATGTGGCGGCACTGATTGACGCCGCGCGCAGGGCGGACTGGACGCGTCTGCCGGAAATGCTGGCATACATCACCGCCGCCGCGCGCGACGAAATCTTCGCCACGGCCTTGATCCGCCTGCTGCGGCCGTGCGAAGACGAGCTTAAGTGGCCGGCCCTGCTGACCGCGCTTGAGGACTCCTCGCCGCTCGTCCGCTCCAGCGCCGCCGAGGGGCTCGAGAACTGCGCGGCGGCCGCCGCCCGGGCAGCGCTGCTGCACGCCACCGCGGATGAATACCGCCTGGTGCGCGTCCGCGCCGCGGCGAGCCTGGCCGGCATTCCAACAGCCGAGCTTGCGGCCCCGGCGCGGCGCGACCTCGAGCGCGCCACCGACGAGCTGCTGATCGTGAGCCGGGCGCGTCCGGACGACTCGGCTTCCCACCATAATCTCGGCAACTTCCACGCTGCCCGCCGCGAGTACGATCAGGCGCTGGCCTGCTACGAGCGGGCGTTTCAGCTTCTGCCCGATCATGCCGCGCCGCTCGTGAACGCTTCGCTGATCTACAACGCACTGGGACGCAATGAGCAGGCGGAGGACTGTCTGCGGCGGGCGCTGAAAGCGCAGCCCGACAGCGCGGCCGCCCTGCTGAACCTGGGACTGTTGCTCGCGGAGATGGAGCGCCCGCGCGAAGCGGAAGCCGCGCTGCGGGCGGCGCTGGCGGCCGACTCCCGCTCGGCTACGGCCGCCTACAACCTGGGCGTGCTGCTGGCGTCGGACCGGCTCGACGAAGCCATCGCGTGGTGTCGGCAAGCCGCCGAGTTACGCCCCACAGACCCCAAGTACGCGTATACGCTCGCCTTTTACCTCCTGCAGAGCGGCGATGCCGACGGCGCGATCGTGACGGCTGCGAACATGACCGACCGGAATACGCCCTACCCCGATCTTTACGCGTTGCTGGGTCGGATGTACGAGGAGCAACACCGCATCGGCGATGCGCTCGACGTGTACCGCCGCGCGGCCGGCAATCCAGGGCTGCCGGAGACCGTGCGGCAGCACTTCGCCGCACGCGCGACAGCGCTGGAGCAGATACATCCGTGAGTACGAGCACCACACCTCCGCCGGCGCCGCCTGCGACGTCGAACGAGGAGACGGCGCTGGCCCGTCGCGACGTGCGCCGCTGGCCGTTGAGTTCTGACCGTGCTGTGTGGAGCCCGGCGGGGGGAACTACGTCAGCCAGCGCATGCAGATGACCACCCACGTCAGCGCCAACAGGTCAACCACAACCCCCAGCGTGGCCATCAAACGCAGCGGCACCAGCCGCGTGCCGTAGACAATCGCGTTCGGCGGCGTCGACACCGGCAGCGCGAAGCCCAGGCTGGCGCACATGGCGACGAGCCAGACGGTGTCCACTGGCGACAAGCCGACGACCGGCGCGAGCGAGGCGGCGATCGGCACCATCAGCGCCGCGGTCGCGGTATTGCTCGTCAACTCCGAGAGCAGCACCGTCGCCGCGCCCAGGCCGAACATGACCAGCAGCGGCGGCAGGTGGACGTCGCCGATCGCCGAGGCCAGAGCGGCGGCGGCGCCGCTGGTTTGCAGGGTCTTGCCCAGGCACAAGCCGCCGGCGATCAGGTACAACGTATCCCAGTCCAGCGCCTGGAAGTCACTGCGCGACAGTATGGGCATGCGCCGCGGGCCGACGTGCACGATGAACAGCAGGCACGATGTGAAGATCGGCACGAGCGACTCGGGCAAGTAATGCTCGACGAATATGCGGGCTCGATCGTGCGGACCCGACAGGCTGACGATCGCGCCGCTGGTCAGCCAGAGTGCCACCGTCAGGCCGAATGCGGCGACCGTCCAGCGGCGCGCGGCGCGCGTCGTGGCATCCGTGAGCGCGCGGGACGCCGCATCCAGTGCCGTCTCGACCGGCCACGCCCGGTCGTCCGGCGTGCGTCCCGCGCCGTCGCTGGCCGGCAGGTGCGCACTGGCAGAGGCGACGAAGGCACTGCCCCAGCGGCGCGTGAGGCTCAACACGCCCCACGCGATAACAGTCGTGCCCAGCCAGACCGGGACGCCCACCCGCAGCCAGGACAGGAAGTTCACCCCCGGGTCGAGCTGCTTCATCGCCGCATATCCCAGGAAGTTCGGCGGAGTGCCGATCGGCGTCGCCATCCCGCCGAAGGTCGCGCCGTACGAGAGCCCGAGCAGCAGCAGCGCGGGAGCGGACGCCCGCCGGGCCAGGGTCAGGACGAGCGGCAGCAGGATCGCAGCGACCGCCGTGTTGCTCTGCACGGTCGAGACCACGCCGGACACCAGCATGACCAGGACTGCCATGCCGGCCGCGTCCCGGCCCCCGGCGCGTCCCGTCCAGCGCGTGCGAAGGAGAAAATCAAATACCCCGTGCTTTTCCAGCGCGCGCGCCAGGAGAAATGCGCCGAGGAACAGGAAGAGGATCGGGTCGCTCCAGGCGACCAGTGCGTCGGACCACTTCAAGACCCCTGCAAACGTGGCGGCCACGGGAATCAGGAGACCAGTGATCCCCAGCGGCACGATCTCGGTGATCCACAGGATCAGCGTCGCGAGCACAATCCCCGTGGCGCGGCGGACGCGCGGATCGGGATGCCAGGGGCTCAGCGCGGCAAGCGAAAAGGCCACCAGCGCCAGCGCGACGACAAACGTGTCGCGCGGCCAGCGACGACCGGATGCGGACATGGTGTACCTCCGGATTGGCCGACGAGCGCCAGTCTAGCGCGGCCGAGGGTACACGCAAGTCGTCCGGGATCGTCCGCCGGTCGCGGCTACTCGCCCAGCTCGTCGTCCGCGTCGGCGGCCGGCTGGCTCGCAGGCAGCGGCGCGTCCATGCGGATCTTCACCACGCGGCTCCGCGTCATCCGTTTCACGTCGAGCCGCAGGTCCGCGCCGGCCGCCGTGACCAGCCGCTCGAAATCGGCGACCACGCGCACCGGCTCGTTGTTCACGTGCGTCACGATCTCGAACGGCTTGAGTCCGCCGACCGAACCGCGCGAGCCCTGCTCGATCTTCGAAATCACGACGCCCGGTTCGTCGGGCTTCAGTTGCAGGTAGCGCTGGACCTCGTACGTCAGCTCGCGCACCGTTAACCCCAGCGCGTCTGACTTGTAGCGCCGCGCCGAGCCATAGTGCGGTGGACCCTCTAATACCTCGATCTCCTTCGTCAGGAGCTGTCCGTCGTGATAGCACTCGACCTGGACGTGCTCGCCGAAGCCAATCTCCGTCAGCAGCTCGTTCAGCGCCGTCCGCACACTGGGCCACGGCTGCGGGATCTGGTCGAAGTACTCCTCCGGCAGGTCATCCAGCCGGTCCCAGGGGAAGGCGTCGAAGAACGACCCGTCATCGCCGCCGGGACGGATCGGGACCGGCTGCGGCAGCCGGGCGGCCTGCACGCGCAGCAGGATCGTGCCCGGCGCCAGGCCGGCCTGCTCGGCGGGCGAGCCCGGATACACGTGCGAGATCAGGCCGCCGAACTCACCGTCCTGCGTCAGCTCCGATACGTGGTTCACGCGCGCCAGCTCGCGGTCCAGCCCCTGGAGCTCGACGCCCAGCCAGGCCAGGCGATTCTCCTGCTCCTCGCTCAAGGGCACGTTGGCCGGATCACAGTGCATCGCCAGGTCGCTCAAGGCCGCCCGCACGTATTGGACGGGCATCAGCGCCTCGTCAAATTCGGACTGCTCCCAGCGCTCCGTCGAGACGCTCTTGCGGCGCACGGACAACGGCGCCAGAACCAGCGCGCCGTCGGTCGTAAACGCGAAATCGGGCTCCGCGTCCGGTACACCCGCCGGCAGCACGCGGCCCTTGTGACCCTTCGCGAAGTCGGGCAGGCGGACGTAGCCCATCAATACGCGCCGCGTCTCGCCGAACACCCGCACCTGGGCCCGGGGCAGCAGTCGGCCGCGCAGCGTTCGCACGTCACCGGCAAAGATGCGCGCCGGCTCCGGCAGCGGCTCGTCCAGCGCCGCGAGAAACGCGCCGAAGTCGCGCAGGCTGTGCGTGAACCGCGCTTCCGCGCGGCTGCCACCCGGCAGGGTCACGAACACGTGCTCGAGTCGCGCGGTCACTTCCCGCGTCTGTGGCGCCAGCACCAGCAACGTGTCGGGGCTCAACACCAGTGCCGAAGTGTGCAGCTCGGTCGTCGAGTCCTCCCGTTCGTCGAAGTCGCGAAAACGCCCGCCGAAGGAATCCGTATCTTTCGCCGGGCTGCGGTATTTCAGGTAGGCCGGCAGGAGCACGCGCTCCAACTCGCTTTCCGTGCGGGCGAGCAGCTCGTCCAGTTCGGCGGCGCCCAGCGCCGGCCAGCTCAGCGGCGTGCCCTGCCAGTCCGCCGTCGGGATCTCGCCGTCGAAATCGGCGCCGACCGGCTGGCCCTGGCCATCCACCAGGATCGAATCGGCCGGCACAGAAATCACCGCCGGCCCCTCGTTCCGTACGATCAGTGCGGTCGACACGGGGCGCACGTTTGCCGACCAGCCGGCATCGACGGCGGAATACGTAACGGCAAACCAGGGGCCTGGCCGGCCGGACTGGAATTGCAGTGGCGTGCCCGAGTGCGGCCGGGTCAGCTTCAACACCACGCCGTTTTCGGCTTCGAAGTAGCGGTCGATCTGGGCTGGAATCCGCTGTGCGCCGTCGCGGACGGCCAGCTCGGCCACAAAACGCGGCTCGATTTGCGGATCGTGCGTCAGGACCAGGTCGGGCGCGACCAGGTAGCCGGCGGCCTCCTTGGGCCGCTCCTGCTCGATGTAGCGCTCGCCGTCCATCCCGCCGTGGAAGCGTCCGCAGTTCGGGCAGCGCTCGCTCCACCCCGCCGAGTGCGGCTGCTCGCCCTTGTCCACCTGGAGCACGTACTCGACCTGCACGAAGGCAGGCCGCACGGCGTCGAGCAGGGCCTGGGCCTGCAGCGCGTCAAGTTCCTCGTCGCCACGTGCCGCGACGGCGCCGCACGCCAGGATGCCGATGATCGCTCGGTAACCCCACATGGTTTCCTCCCTGCTGCGCGTTATTCGCGCTCAAAGTCCCGCGAGTAGTCCAGCACCACCTGCCGCAGCAGCCCGTTGCGCAGAATCGTCAGCACGGTGCGATGGCGCTGCGCCAGCTCCGCCAGCGACGTGGTGTGTACCTGGCGCACGTCGTCGAGCGTGCGGATCTCCCGGCCGTCCACCGCGGTCACGATGTCCTGCGGCCGCAGCCCGGCCCGCTCGGCGTTGCCGGGCTCCTTCACGCTGAAGATGAAGACGCCCTCGGCACGGTGAAACGACAACGTCGGGTTGTCGAACTGGTTGATGGTCTTCACCGTGAAGTCCCAGCGCCGGCAGTCGTATTCCGTGCCCTCGACCGCACCCTTTTCGCGCGGCGTCAGCGGCAGCGTCAGGCTCGTGCCCCCGCGGTCCACCAGGACCTGGACGGCCTGCCCGACCGGCAGGCGGCCGAGCAGTGCCCGCAAGGCGGGTACGTCTTCCTGGGTCAGCCCCGTGATCGGCACGTCGTTGATCTTGACGATGCGGTCGCGCGGCTCGAACCCGGCGGTGTGGGCGGGGCTGCCGGACTCCGTGCCGGCGACGATCACGCCCTCCGCCGCATCAAAATACATGTTGCGATCGAAGTCGCGCAGCGGCTGCAGCAGCAGGCCGGTCCAGCTCCACTTCACGCTGCCATGGGCGCGGATCTGCTGTACGATGAACTCGATCGTGTCCGCGGGCACGGCGAACGCCATGTCGCCGCCCCAGAGCTGTCCGCGGGCCGTCAGCCCGATCACGTCGCCGGCGGTGTTGACCAGCGGTCCGCCGGAGTTCCCCGGGCTGATCGCGCAGTCGCTTTGCAGCCACAGGCTGTATTCGCTGGCCTCGGGCAGGTAGCGGCGCGTGCAGGAGATGATGCCGATGGACACGCTGCGGCTCAGGCCCCAGGGCGCCCCCATGGCCATCACGAAATCACCTTCCTCGACGTGGTCGCGCGGGTTCACCTGCGCGTGCGGCAAGTCGGGGGCGGCGGGCGGCAGCTCGAGCTGCAACAGGGCCAGGTCGGTGTCCTTGTCGGTGCCCAGCACGCGTGCCGCCAGGGCCTGCCCGTCCAGGAGCAGGCAGCGCACCTCCAGGGCTTTTTCGACCACGTGCCAGTTCGTGAGCGCCTCCCCGCGCGGCGAGATGATCACACCGCTGCCCGATACTTCCTGCGACTGGCGTTTGCCCTGCTCGTAGCCCTCGCGGATGCACTTGATGTAGACGACGGCGGGGAAGACGCGCTGCTTGGCGGCGCGGACAATCTGCCGAAAATCCGCCGGCGCCATCTCCTCGATCGATCCGACGTCCCCCGCACGCGCGGCCGTCGCAAGAAGCAACAGCCAGCCGACGGCGATCCCCTTTCGTACAAACCCACCCATTCAGAAACCTCCTTGCCCGCGCGCCCCGGCGGGCACGGCTGAGCCGCCGATACCTGGACCATGACGAGTACTTCGACCCCCGCGCAGCTACCTGGTACTGCCCGTGACTCGAATGTAATTGTTCATGCTACCTCCGGGTCCGGTACTGTCAAACGACCCAGCGGCCGGTCCGGACCTCGGTAACGGTCAGATTTCAATCCAGCGGACCGGCTCCGGGAGCGTGCAGCGGTGATCTGCCAGCCCGGCAACCATCGCGGGGTTCGCCCGTCGAGCGGCATATACGGTCGGCAAAAGTTGTAATGGGTCATGAACAACGCCATGGCGTGAACACGGGTCGCGAACTTGTTTGAAAAGGCGTTCATCAGCCGCGTGAATCGCCGCCTCGACAATCGGGTCGTGAGGTTGCTCCGCTCAACGTGCGACGTGCTAATGTCGTCGGGATGGGGGCAACCCACAACGTGCTGTTTGCGGGCTCGGCAGGCCGTTCCAGATTGGCCAGCAGTTTCAGGATCGTTGGTTTCGATAACGGCGTCATGCGAGCCGTCGCGTTGACGCTGTTCCCCTCCACCAAGCCGCTGTCACCCGCCACGCGTTGCGCGGTCGCTAGCTTGTTCACGGCATCATGCTAGCACAGATCGTCTTGACATGCAAGCAAAAATATGCTAGCATGACAAAAAAGGAGAACATCATGAGCGATGCGCCAGATCCGACAGCAAATCCCAAAGCTAAGGGCGGCCGCGCTCGAGCAGCAGCCCAATCTCCCGAGGAACGCCGCGCGCTGGACCAGGCCGTCACAACACTCCAGCGGAGGACTCCCTGTGGCCGCCTACAAAGGCGTTCTCCCGCTCGGCGGTGCGGAACTTCCATGCTACGTGCTCGACAATGGATTGCGCGTTATCGGTCGCACCTCATTCACCGAAGCTTTAAGCGGCATCAAGGGGGGCGGCAGTCTCGAGAAATACCTGGGCGTGGCGTCCCTTAAACCATTCATCAACATGGACTTAGTGCTCGAGAGAATGGTGGCGTTTCGGCTGCCCGAAGTTGAAGGTCTCGAGCGAGACGTAAAGGGCCTTCCGACAGATCTTGTTATCGAGATTCTGAATGGGTTCGTAGCCGCCATGGAAGCATCCCTCGGCAAGAAGGCCGACCCCGCGCTCACCACGCGGCAGCTCGAAATGGCTGTGAAGGCCAGCGTGCTCCTGGGTTCATGTGCTCGAGTCGGCTTGGATGCGTTGGTAGATGAAGCCACTGGTTATCAATACGAACGCGCGCAAGACGCGCTTCAGATCAAGCTAAAGGCGTACCTCGAGGACGAGATGCGAAAATGGGAACCAACGTTTCCAAATGAGCTGTGGGTCGAGTTCGCAAGGCTCACAAACTGGAAGGGTTCGGTGACCAAGCGGCCCAAGTACTGGGGCAAACTGGTCATGGAGCTGGTTTACGAATACCTCGACCGCGATGTGGCCAAATGGCTAAAAGAAAACGCGCCAGCCCCCCGTCACGGACAAAACTACCACCAGTGGCTGTCTGGGCAGTACGGCCTAAAGAAGCTCGTGGAGCATTTTTGGACGCTAATCGGCGTTGCGCGGACGTGCGGGTCGATGCACGAGCTTAGGGAGAAAATGGCGGAACTAAATGGTCGGCGACTCACCCAGCTTTGGCTACCGCTGCCGCGCACGTCGCCGGGTGGCCGCTGATCTAAGCTAGCCCCCTATCGCCCGCATCGGCAACCGACAGCGCCGTCGCGCCTCATCGCGCTTCGGTGCCGCCGTGGGCTTCTTCGTGGCCCTCCTCTTCGCCATGCCCCGATTATGCCGCATCCCGTCGGCGGGCTGGTGTATCAAACCTTAACGCTACCCAGACTGCACTGCGAGTCGCCCACCTCCCCGTGTCGCCGACGAGACTTGCTACGCCTGCCGACCCCATCCCGTTCGCGCCTTGCTGTCGATTCCCGTCCGCTAGCGGGAAGGCAGGTCCGCCGCCTCACGCGCCTGGGCATCGTGGAAACGAAGGAACAGGAAGCGCCCCTGCACGCCATGGCAGGCCGTGCACGTGTTCGGCTCCAGGAAGGGGCGGATCTGCGAACGCACCGCGTGCTGCTGCTCGGCCGACCAGTCTGGGTTCTCGTCCAGAATCTTCAGCAGGTCGACCCGGCCGTGCGAAACGTGGCACGTGCGGCATACCACTTCACCCTGCGGATCCTCGTGCCCGGCGGCATTGAACAGCGGCAGGTGGCCCGGATCGGTTTCCTGGCCCAGCGACGCCAGCATCCGCGGCGGGTGCGTCGCCACCCGCTGGAACGGGGCCGGCCCGTCCGCCCGATGACACGAGAGGCACGGTGCACACTCCGGCTGCCCGGGCACCGCTTCGCACACCGGCAGGAAACGCGTCGACAGCATCTTCCCCCAGCCGCCCGTCCGGTCCGCATGCATCGCGTGACACGGCTTGCACGAGTCCGTAGCGATGCCCAGCTCCGCCAGCCGCTCCGCTGAATGTCCGGTGTACCGGATGTAGCGCTTCTCCGCGTGGCATTTCAGGCACAGCGCCTCGGTCGGCTCGTCGGGCCCGACCCTGGCCAGGTGCGGCGGCTCGGCCGCGCCGTGCGGATCGTGACAGGTCCGGCACCCCATGCGAAGCTCGCCCGACTCGCCGCGCGGCACGAGCGCCAGCTCCACCTCCGTCTGGTCCGGCGAAATCAACTGCGGGTGAATCGCCCCGGTCTCAGGTGCGTTCCAGGCCGTGTCCGCGTGGCAGGTCAGGCATACCTCGTCGTGATTGCCGACCGCCGCGCCGGCCGCCACGCGAAACAGGTCCGGCCGCTCGCCGCCGTGGGGCACGTGGCAGGAGAGACACAAGCCGCCGTGTGCGCGGGCCGCCGGCGCCCATCGCGGTTCATCCGGCACGCGCGTGATGTCGTGCGGTCCCCCGCGCAGCTTTATCTGTTCCGTGTGACAGCGCGCGCACAACTGATCTTCCGGCTCTTTCAGGAAGCGGCCGAAGGTGCGATCGTGCGGGTCGTGGCACTCGCCGCAACTCGTCTCGGGATGCTCAACGCCGCCCGCGGCCTTGCCTGCAGCGACGCGTCCGGCGAGGTGGCAGGACAGGCACTGGCCCGCCGGATCGCCCGGCCCCGGTACGCGCTCGCGCGGGAACTCGTGGGCCATGTGACAGGGGCTGCACGTACCGGCGGCCGCCGCCGTGAGCCCGAACTTGTTCTCGGCGTCCGGGAACCTGATCGTCAGGTCGTGCGGCGTCCCGACGATACCGGCCTGGTCGGGATGACATTCGCTGCACGCCTGGCCGTAGTCAGCACCGAACGCCAGCAGGCTGCCGCTCGGCGCGCCGCCATGCACCTTGTGGCAGGAAACGCACAGCAGTTGACCCTGATCGCCCCAGGGCATGCCCCAGCGTGCCAGCACGGCGCGCTGCTCTTCGTTCAGCACGGGGCCGGCGCCATGGAGTGGCAGACCGCTGTCGCCGTGGGCCGTCATCGTGTCGGCATGACACGCGAGGCACAACTCGTTCGTGCGCGTCTCGAGGACGAGCAGATTCTCGTTGGGCGCGTCATGAACGGCGTGGCAGGTGGCACAGGTGACCTGGGCCGGGTCCGCACCGACGAACGCGCCCGCTTCCAGCAGCGATTCGGGAATGGAGTCCGCCATTTTGGCCAGCGGGTGCATCCCGACGGCGACTCCGCCGTCGTATTGCTCGTGGCAACTCAGGCACAAGTCGGGCGTCGTCGCCTTCAGAAACGCCCCGTGGGTCATGTCATGCGAATTGTGACACTCGAGGCAATGCGACTCGGGATGGTGCATGATCTCGGTGCGCGCATGTCCCGCCGCGACGCCGTACGCACGGTGGCACGTGATGCACCAGCCGTCCGGGTCCAGGGGCGAGGGGATGATCTCGCGGGCGTAGTAGTGCGCCAGGTGGCAGGCACTGCACGGTCCGCCTTCCTCAGCCGTCTGGCCGCGCCGGTTGGTGGCGTCGGGCGCGCTCTCGCGCAGGTCGTGCGGGGTGTTGCGGGCGTAGTGGCCGGGATGGCAGCGCTGGCACAATGCGCTGTCGACCAGCGTATCGGCGAGCATGTACGGCCGGCCCGGGTGTTCGAGCTTGTGGCACGACATGCAGATCAGCGTGTCACCGGGGCCGGCGATCGTGCCCATGTCGCGCACCGCGCGCCGCTGCGTCTCGTCGAGCGGCACGTTGTGCGAGTGACCGCGCTCGACGTCGGGGCCGGCGGCCGCGAGTCCGACCGCGCGATGGCACGACAGGCAGTACACGCTGCTGTCGGGGCTCGTCCAGTCGACGTCGGCCATCGTCGCCGGCTTGATCACCGGGCGCGGCTCGGCTGCACGGCGCGCGAAACTCGTCGACGCGTAGAGGAAGACGCACGCTCCGGCCAGCACAAGCAGCGCGCTGGCCAGGCTGGCAAGCCGGCCGAAGAGGGAGGGGCGCGGCATGGCCCGCGCCGAGCCTGCGGGCCGCGAACTCTGTGTTGCTGCGCTGGGCATGGGCTCTCAGGGTCGGCGGCGGCTCGCGCTCCGCGTGCCGCCGCAGCCAGGGAACGAGGTCTATTCCGGCAACGCATCGTCGGCCGTCGGGCCCGCGGGCATCTGCGTGCCGGGGCTGGCCCGCAGCGCGTGTCCCACGGGCATGCGGACGTACGGGGCCATCTGCTTGTGCTGCTCGTCGCGGTATTCGCGGTGGCACGTCTCGCACCGGGCAAAGTGCGCGTACTGCTCCGGCTGCTCGCGCTCCAGGCGCTCGTGGCAGCCGATGCACAGTCCGTGCAGCGCATCCATGTAGCCGGGGGCAAGCCCGACCAGGCCCGCGGGAGAAGCCGGCACCCTCGAGCCGGGCACGACCATGTCGCCGTGGCACTGCCAGCACGCCAGCGCAGTGCTGCGGGCCTTGAGCGGCTCCTCCGCCGCATGGCACGACTCGCACGACGCATTGCCGCCGAGCTTGCGCGCGTGCAGGTAATGATTGAACGTATCCGTCTGCTCGTACATGTCGCGGTGGCAGTGCGCGCACGGCGTGTTGCGGTCGAACGGCGCGTTCTGATGATGACACGCGCGGCAGGATTCCACGCCACCCAGGCGGGTCGCGTGATCGTCGTGGGCAAACGCGACGTAGCGCCAATTCTGGTTCCCGTCGATGATCTTGAGGCTGACGGGCTCGGGGTTCGCGCTGGCGGGCACTCCGCCGGACAGGCCGGCCAGGAAGAACTCGCGCCGCATGGGCTCCGGCGCCGGGATCGCCAGCGCCTCGAGCGAGCGGGCCGACAGTGCGGGCTGCACGAGCGGCTCGGGTCCGAACACCGCCCCCTTCGGCAACAGGGCGAACGCCGCGGCGCCGGCCACGGCGAACGCCAGCGAGTGGCGCTGCGTCGCGTAGCGCGACGCGCTGATGAACCAGCCGGGCGAGGTCGGCAGCGCCACGAGCGGCTTGCGCGCCGCGGCGGCGGCCGGTCCGTGTTCGTCCGCGATCTTCAGGTTCTCGTTGAAGAAGAGGAACAGCAGCAGCGCGCCGGCGACCACTCCCGCCGTGACCATGATCTCGGTCCAGGTCGGGTAGTACTGCATGTCCGGCGGCCGCATGAAGGCCACGTAGCAGATGTTGAAGCGATAGCCCACCACGCCGAGGAATGTCAGCGTGGCGCAGGTCGCCAGGCCGGCGAGGCTCGTGCGGATGCGGCGGAACGAAAGCAGGGTCGCGGGCAGGACCGCCGAGAACAGCATCTCGACCAGGAACAGCGCGGACTCCCAGGAGCCGTCGAGGCTTTCGAACAGCTTGCCGCGCTGCCACAGGTCGCCCAGGCGCAGCACCAGGTACAGCGCGAGCACGGCCGCCGCGATGCGGCCGAGTCCCGCCAGCTTGTCCACGTGAATCGGCCGGCGGAACAGCCAGCCCGACAGCAGCGATTCGAGCGTGACCACCATCAGACCCAGTCCGATCGCCGAGACATAGAAGAGCACCGGCAGGATCGGGCTGTACCACAGCGGGTGCACGCGGTAGGGCTGGATCAGGAACAGCGAGCCGAGCGAGGACTGGTGCAGCGTCGACAACATGATGCCGAAGATGACCAGCGGGATCGTCGCCTTCTTGATCCCCCACATCAGCCCGCGGAAGAAGCGATGCGCGAATAACGGGTGCTCGAGCAGGGTCGGGGAGAACTCGAGCGCCAGTACGGTGAGGTAGCACATGACGCACATGGCCACCTCGAACAGCACCGAGTGATGTTGCCAGAAGATCATCGGGTGCCAGACGTTCCAGGGCAGCCCGAGTTCGAAGAACAGGCCCGTCGCCGCCGTGAGGTAGCCGAGCAGGGCGATCAGGATCGCCCGGCGCGCGAAGTCGTGGTAGCGCTCGATGCCGAAGATGTACACGACTGCCGCGATGACGAAGCCGCCCGCCGCGAAGGCCACGCCGGACTCGACCATCGCGATCCAGAAGCCCCAGGGCGTCACGTCGGACAGGCCGCTGGAGACCCCGATGCCGTTGATCATGCGGGCGCCGGTCACGACGGCCCACGCGCCGACGATCATCCACAGCAGCAGCTTGAGCTGCTCGATGGCGGGATTGGCCCGGGCTGTCTGCATGTCAATCCTCTTCCGCTGCGCCGGGGGCTGCTGAAGCGGGCGTGCCGTCCGCGGCGGCGGCTTCGGCCGCGCGGACCCGGTTGCGCCGCCCGAAGAACCAGTAGATGCCGGACATCACCCCCACGACGCCCAGCGCCAGGGGCGGCACCTCCTTCATCACCGCCCAGGTCAGCAGCGGCACCGGCTGGTCGCCGAGCTGCGGCGCCCACCCCAGGAAATCCAGCGAGATGTTCGAGATGTACAGCACGCAGGTGCCGCCGACCTCGGTCTCGCCCCAGATGCGCGGCTGGTCGGGCGGGTAGTACTTTCCGGGGCTGGCGGCGATCCGGCGCCGCGCCTCGGCCAGCATCTCGGCCCGGGTGCCGAAGATGGTGGCCTGTTCCGGGCAGGCCTGCGTGCACGCCGGCTGCTGGCCCTGCTTCAGGCGGTTGTAGCACAGCACGCACTTGCGCACCCACGGCGCGGCGCTGTCCCACTCGTAGCGCGGGATGCCGAACGGGCACGACATCATGCAATAGCGGCAGCCCATGCAGAGGCTGGAATCGTAGATCACAGCCCCGTTGTCCTTTTTTTGCAGTGCGCCGACCAGGCAGGCCGACACGCACGCGGGATCGAGGCAGTGCCGGCACTGCTGCCGCACGTAGTTGCGCCCCGGGCGGCGCACCACGGTGCAGAAACGCGTCGCCGACAGGGCATCGACCTCCTGCTGCCACTTCCAGGCGCGGTCGCGTCCGAGCTTGTTTTCCTGCTTGCAGGCCTGCACGCACGTCTCGCAGCCGGTGCAGCGCGTCGTATCGGTCAGGATCGCGAAGACCTTGTTGTCGTCGGGCTTGGCTTTCATCGCACCAACTCCGTGAACTCCGGGCGTCGGGCCCGCCGGGGAGCCGCTTCGTCAGCCGCGTCCTGCGCCGGCGTCCAGGCCGCCTCCGGCAAGACCGTGGTCAGGTGAACGTGCAGCCGGAACAGGCGTGCGAACGGCACGATCGCGATCACGAAGCAGGCGCTGAGAATGTGGGCCAGGAGCATCACGTGATAGTCAATGGGGCACCAGCGCGGATGCATCGCCAGGACGCCGGTCACGAACGGCACCAGGATGATCAGTGGCTTGAGATAGGCCCACGCCGGCTCGAGCTTTCGCAGCGCCGGCGAGTAGATGCGGCCGAGGAACAGCGCGAAACCGGTGCCGATCGTCACGTACGACAACGTGTCGGCCAACCTTCCCGGCAGGGCCGGCCACGCGATGCCCAGCGCGCGCTCCCACAGGTGCACATGCGCCAGCATGAAGATCGGCACAAACAGCGCGCAGAACCGGAAGACCAGCGAGACACACGAGAAGAACGTGTGGTACAGCAACTGGCCCGCCGTCGTGACACACCCCGCCCGGTGCAGAACCAGCGTGGGGAAGACAAGCCAGAGCAGACGCACGCGCACCCGCGCCCAGAACCGCGCTCGATCCGATTCAGAAAAGTAGGCCGCCGCAATATCCGAAAGCGCCAGGAGCGCATTGCGGCCCAGCACCAGGATCGCCAGCGCCAAGGCGAAGCGCAGTAAGGTGCCCTGGGCGACGTCCAGCGCTACGAGGATCGAAGTGCCCATATCGACTCCCAGTCAGCCGCCCGGGCGCTTGGCATACGGCGCGCCACAACTACCGGTGGCGGCGCGTTTTCCGCCGCCATTCGCATGCTCCTGGTCTCCTATCGGGCACAGGACGCTCCTGGGACCAAATAAGGACGAATTGTGCCCGGTGTGGTTTGTTTCTTTACTTGCGGTAAAATTGGGACTATGCTGATACGAAATTGAGATGGGCAGATCCGGTTCCCGGTCTGCCGGACGGCGACGCGCTGGGCGCCGCCACGATCACCTGCCACTGAAATTGGGTGCTTTCGTGCACAAATCCATTCAGCGATCCTGCTGGGTCGGGCTGAGCCTGCTCGTCCTGGCCGCAGCCTCCATCGCCGACGAATCCCCAAAAACGACATTACAGGAAGAGTTTGTCCTGACGCTCGGCGAACAGCGCTTCGATCCGCTGGTGAGTACTCCCGCGCCCCCCGCGGTTGTTCTGGGGCGCGCGCCCGCCGGCGGCCCGAACCTGCACCTCGTACAGTTCAACGGCCCAATCCAAAAGGCGTGGCTGCGCGAGGTCCGGGGGCACAACCTCCAGGTCGTGCAATACATTCACCCCTACACCTACGTCGTCTGGGGGGACGCCGCCGACCTGCCCGCGGCCGAACGCGCCAACGGAGTGCGCTGGAACGGTCCGTTCCAGCCCGCCTTTCGCCTGCTGCCACAACACCGACAGTTGGCCGGCGTGCGCTCCATGCGTGCTCTGCTCACCCGGGCGGCGGACACGAGCGCTACCGTCGACGCGCTGGCCGCACTCGGCGCCAAGGTCGACGGCTGGCGTGTCATCAGCGACAAGTTCGAACTGGTCACCTTCGACCTCGATGGCAGCCAGCTCTCGGCCGTCGCCAATC
The DNA here is from genome assembly GCA_964629745.1 of uncultured Planctomycetales bacterium. Taxonomy (GTDB): domain Bacteria; phylum Planctomycetota; class Phycisphaerae; order UBA1845; family Fen-1342; genus JAAYXS01. The sequence continues at coordinate 16,804 of CAZVRR010000025.1, forward strand.
TCGCCGGCATCTACAGCGTGCGACCGGTGCCCACCGACGGCGGCCTGCGCGGCGAGATGAGCGACCAGGTCAACGCGAACAACGTCGATGAAACCGGCGCCGCCTTCCCTGGCTACGAAAGCTGGCTCAGCAGCATCGGTCTGGATGGCAGCGGCGTGATCATCGCCAACGTCGACGGCGGAATTCAGAACGACCACCCCGACCTGGCCGGCCGACTGGTCGAATGCATCGGCTCAACCTGCGGGGGCAGCACCGCGAGCAGCCACGGCACCCACACCGCGGGCATCATGGCGGCCGACGGCTCCTCCGGCGTCTTCGACAGCTACGGCTTCCTGCGCGGCCTGGGCGTGGCGCCGGGCGCCAGCCTGGTCGAGCAGCTCTACAGCCCCTGGTACACCCAGGCCGGCGGAATGCAGATGCTGATCGAGCAGTCGCACGCCAACGGCGCGTCGCTGTCGGGCAACAGTTGGGGCCCGTCCTCGTTTCCCCAGGGCTACGATGACGACACCATGCAGGTGGACATCGCCGCCCGGGACGCCGACCCGGATACACCGGGGAACCAGCAGTTCACGTTCGTCCTGTCGATCATGAACGGCTATGGCGGCACCAGCTCGCAAGGCACGCCCGACGAAGCCAAGAACATCTTCACCGTCGGCTCGACGAAGATGCAGACGAGCTCCGGCGCGCCGATCCTCGAAATCAACGATCTGTCCGCGAACTCCGCGCACGGGCCGTGCCTCGACGGGCGCAGGATCCCGCACATGGTCGCGCCGGGCTGCAGCGTCGACTCGACGATCACGTCGAGCTCCTACAGCCGGATGTGCGGCACAAGCATGGCATCGCCGCACGTCAGCGGCGCCGTGGCGCTGTTCATCGAGTATTACCGCGGCCTGCCCGAGTACACGGCGGATCCGAGCCCGGCCCTGATCAAGGCGGCGTTTCTGCCCGTGGCGCACGACCTGGCCGGGCATCTCGATGCCGACGGCGGCGTGCTCGGACACGTGTTCGACAGCAAGCAGGGCTGGGGGCGAATGGACCTGGAAGCCGTTGTCGCGCCGGAGCTGCCGGTGCGCTACTTCGACCAGACGGTCGTGTTCAGCGAGACCGGTCAGGAATGGGTGCAGGAGCTCGCACCGGCTGACCCCTCGCGCCCGCTGCGCATCATGCTGGTCTGGACCGACGCGCCGGGACACGGCCTGGGCGGCAGCACCCCCGCCTGGAACAACAACCTCGACCTGGTTGTCGAGAACGAGACGAACACGTACTACGGAAACACCTTCGACGCGGCCGGCTGGTCCGCCGCCGGCGGAGCGCCCGACGGGCAGAACAACACCGAGGGTGTGTTCCTCGGGCCGACCTCGGGGCCCGTGACGGTCCGCGTGGTGGCCGCCAACATCAACTCGGACGGCGTGCCGAACTACGGTGACGACACGGACCAGGACTTCGCGCTCGTCGCGTACAACGCGCTGCTCGAGTCCGGATTCTCGGTCGCCGTGACGCCCGCCACCCAGTCGATTTGCGCGCCGCAGGAAGCCGCGTATTCCGTCACCGTCGAGCCGGTCCTGGGCTACGCCGAACCGATCACGCTCGAGCTGCTGGGCGATCTCGCCGGCATGACCGCGGTCTTCAGCCCGAATCCCGTCGTGGCCCCCGCGACCAGCACGCTGACGATCTCGGGCACCCAGGCAGCGCCTGCGGGCAGCTATACGTTCCAGGTAGAGGGAACGTCGGGCGCGCTCGCCCGCGCTACGGGCATCGTGCTGAACCTCTACGCCAGCGTGCCGGCTGTTCCGGTGCCGACCGCGCCGGCGGACGGTGCGGTGGGTGTCGGGTTGCGGCCTGCGTTTGCGTGGGATTCACCAGCCGGCGCCGCCACCTATGACGTTGAAGTCGCGCTGGACTCGGATTTCACGGAAGTCGTCGCCGCGGCGACCGGTCTGCCCCTGCCTTCCTTCACGCCTGACGCCGACCTGGAAATGGGCACGACGTATTACTGGCACGTCCGGGCCGTCAACGCGTGCGGGGCCGGCGAACCATCGGCGGTGCAGCAGTTCACCACACGCTCCGTCCCGCCCATCCTGCTCGTCGACGATGACGACAACGCCCCCAACGTGCGCGCGTACTACACGGATGCGCTGGACGCGCTGGGACTCGCGTATGACGTGTGGGATACGCTCAATTCCGACGACGAGCCGACCCTGGCCGACCTGAGCCCGTACGCGTTCGTGATCTGGTTCACCGGCGCCGAGTTCGGCGGCGCGTGCGGACCGGGCAGCGCCGGCGAATTCGCCCTCGCCGCATTCCTGGACAGCGGGCGCAACCTGTTCATCAGTGCGCAGGACTACTACCACGATCGCGGGCTGACCGGCCTGATGACCAACTACCTCGGCGTCGCGAGCGTCACCGATGACGTGTACCAGACGATCGTGACGGGCGCCGGCAGCGTGATGGCCGGACGGGGCCCCTATGCGCTGACCTTCGTGGGATTCTCCAACTGGACCGACCGCGTCATTCCGGACGACTCGTCCGAGACCGCGTTCACCGGGAACCAGGGCAGCGCCGGCGTCGACAAGGACGACGGCGTCTACCGCACGATGTTCCTGGGTTTCCCGCTGGAGGCGATTCCGGGCGCCGATGCGCGGGCCCTGGTCCTCTCGCTCGTGCTCGACTGGTTCCGGCCGTTCATCGACTGCAACGAGAACGGCGTCGCGGACCATGCCGACATCTGGCTGGGCACGAGCCTGGACGAAGACGGCGACGGCGTACCGGACGAGTGCGTCACCGTCGCTCCCGGAGACATGAACTGCGATGGTGTGCTGAACGTCTTCGACATTGATCCGTTCGTGCTGGCCCTGACCGATCCCGCGGGGTATGCCGCCGCCTTCCCGGCGTGCGACGGCTCCGCCGCCGACATCAATGAAGATGGCCAGGTCAATGCGTTCGATATCGACCCGTTCGTGGAGTTGCTGACCGGTCCGTGACGCCAGCGCTGCAACGGCTGGCGTAAACCGAATTTACGCGCTGGAGGGCGCGAACCACCCCCGCTCCCCGGCGGGGGTTTTTGTTGGAGGGCATCAGTCCCGTAGCGGCCGCCCCTGGGCATCCACGTTCAAGGAGCCAGTCAGATACAGGATCCCCTCGACCAGTCCCCAGATCGCGCCAAAGCCGCAACTCACGATCGTGACGATGATTTGCAGCACACCCAGCCCGACGAATCCGAGGTAGAACCGATGCACGCCCAGCGAGCCCAGAAAGATCCCCAGGAGTCCGGCCGCCAGGCGCGACTTCGCCTGGGGACCGATGGGGACGACCG
>CAZVRR010000025.1:20126-22533 GCA_964629745.1 uncultured Planctomycetales bacterium
GTGCTCTCGCCTGGCGGCCCCAAATGGTAGGATGGAGTTGCCGGTGCACCAGGCCGGCTGCGCTGGAATTGTCACAGTCTAATCGCATCAACTGGAGGACGAGACATGCGCACGTCGCGAATTCGCCAATGCATTGGGTCGACTTTCCTCTCGCTGGTCCTGATGACCCTCAGTGCGTCGGCGGCGCCCCATTCCGTCAGCCCTGACGCAGCACGCGAGCCGGTCACCGTGAGATGGGCGGGCACCTTCCCCGTGGATACGCCGGCACTCGCCGCCCTGCGCAGCAGCACGACTTTCGTGTCCGCCGAGCAGCCGCCGGAAGGCGATATGCCCGTTGACGTCGCCTACACGCCCGACGGCGCGACGATTCTCGTCGTGAACCGCGACTCGAATAATCTGACCTTCTTCGACGCCGCCACGCTGGCCCTGACGGACGTGGTGAGCGTCGGCGACTTTCCCGCGGGCGTGGCTGTCTCGCCCGACGGACAGTACGCCGTCATCCCCGACACGCTCTCGCACACGGTCAGCATCGTGGACCTGGCCACCAGGACGCTCGCGGCCCAGGTTCCCGTGACCGGCGAACAGCCCTACCGCGCGGTCGTTACGAGCGACAGCCAGTATGCAGTCGTGGGCGTGATCAATGACGGCACGACCTCGGCGTTCTCCATCATCGACCTCGCCACGCTCAGCGAGACTCTCACCTTTGCGAGCAGCGGGCAGGGTGCATACAGCTATTTCTGGTCGCCGGAGACCGGCGCGTTCGGCTACCTGTTCACGCAGTTCGAGGTCACGCCCGACGGCAACACGATCCTGCTCCCCGATGCCGCGGCGGGGGTCGTGCGGATGTACGACCGGGCGAGCGGCGTCGAGGTCCACACGGTCACGACCGCGAGTAACGGCCGGGCCATCGACCTCAGTGACGACGGCACCCTGGCGGTCGTTGCCCACGCCGGCAGCCCCGCCCGGCTCTCGGTGCTCAACGTGCCGGCCGCGACCGCCACCGTGTTCACGGTCGCCGCGGACCTGTATGGCGACGTGATCCGCCTGACGCCGGACAAGGCGTACGCGATGGGCGCCATCTCGAACAACGTGATCTTCATCAACGTCGCCACCGGCGCTGTCGCGTCGACGATCTCGACCGGCGTCGTAGGCGATATCGAGGTCTCGGCCGACGGGCAGTACGCGTTCGTGACGAACTTCAATGCGGCGATCATCCGGATCAGCACGCGCACGCTCGTCAAGACGATGCCGTTTGCCGCCTGCGCCGATGCTGCGGCCAGCCCGGTCGAGAACCGCGCGGTCGCGCTGAACAACCGCTTCCGGGAAAACGTGCACTTCTACAACATTGACGGCGCGGCGGGGTATTTCGAGGGCTACGCGTTCAGCGGACCGGTGGCGGAAGGCGACGCCACCTGGGCCGCCGACATTTCCGCCGACGGCCGGGTGGCCGTGCTCGGCAACCTTGTCTCAGAGAACGTGGCCATCGTGGACGTGCCGAGTAATCTCGTGCGCTCCTTCGTGCACGTGGGGGATCGCGTCAAGGAAGTGCGGATCACCCCCGACGGTCAGTACGCGCTGATTTGCGCCATGGACGCCAACGCGCTCGTGATCATCGATCTCACGACGGACACCGTCGTGCAGACGCTCGAGATCTTCGACCGGCCCGGCCGCGTGCGGATCGCGCCCGACGGGCAGTACGCATACGTCCTCAACGTCGCCGGCACCGACATGATCAGCTTCATCTACCTCGCCGGGCCCGACAGCTACATCATGTCGCAGCTCCCCGCGGGCCAGACGGGGGTCGCCAACGGCTACCTCTACACGGAAACCAGCGGCATCGAGCTGAGCGCCGACGGCGCCACGCTGGCCGTGTGCGACAGCTTCAATGACCTCTTGCGGCTGTACGATACGGCGACGCAGAGCCAGGTGGCCGCGATCACGGTGGGCGATTTCCCGATTCGCGTGGCATTCAACGCGGATTCCAGCCGCGCGTACGTGACAAACTCGTTCTCCGACACCGTCTCCGTGGTCGACGTGGGCACGGAGAGCGTGATCGCGACCGTGTCGGGAATCGACTTTCCGCTCACGGTCGACGTGGACAGCGCGGGCGAATACGTCTACGTCGGCAACGCCGGCACCAATCCCGGCATCCGCGTGATTCAGACGGCAACGCACACGGTCGTGAAGACCCTGTCGTTCGGCACCGCTTCGCCGCGCGATTCGTACCTGGGATCCGATGGCGTGCTGTATGCCGCGTCGACGGAGGGCCAGCTCGTGCGGATCCAGGCCGCCGGCTCATCCTCCGTGATCCTCGACTCGCTGCCGCTGGCGGCCCCCGCGGTCGACCTGGCGTTCTGCGCGACGCTGCCGCTGGCCCTGATCGCCGAGCCGACCGCCGACGGCGGCG
>CAZVRR010000026.1:0-17613 GCA_964629745.1 uncultured Planctomycetales bacterium
GCGTGCCGTCCCCGCGGGGACGGCTTGATGAAAGCCCACCGCGTTGCGGTGGGATCTCGAGTTCCCTCCCACGTTGGTCGCCATCCCGGCGGGACGGCGCGAGGAAGGCCCACCGCATTGCGGTGGGATGTGGCGTCCCATCGCGTGCGTGCCGTCCCCGGCGGGACGGCGATTCCGGCTGTCAGTCGACTTTTTCTTCCTCAGGCTTGATGCCGGCACTGTCCAGCCAGGCGGCCAGCGCCTTGCCGACTCCCGCGGCCAGGTTCTTCTCGCCGCTCGCCGTCGTCGATTTCGCGCGGGAAATCAGGTTCGCGACGGCCAGGATGCGCCCGCTGCCCGCGTCCGTCAGCCGCGCGCGGACGATGCACTCTTCCAGCGGTCCGATCGCCGTGTCGACCAGTTCGGCGGATTCATAGTTGATGACCTCGCCGGTGAACAGCAGGCCGGGCGTACCGTCCGGCGTGAGCCGCAGGTTGGCTCCGGCTTTCGCGATCTCGTCGCGGATCAGACTATCGAGGCTCGCCGGCGTCTTGAGGCCGGGCGTCACGGTGAGCGACTCCACCCGCAGGCCGCGATATTCATCGAGCAGGTGCGGCCGCTCGAGGTGGATCACCTTGCCGGATGCGCCAGTCGCAAGACCGAGGCCCTCGCTGATGGCCCGCCCGCACCCGAAGTTCGGTCCCGCCACGAACACAATCGCTGCCACGAACACCACAATCCGCGCCACGCTCCGCATCGCGGTCTCCTTCGGAATTGTCGGACGATCCAACCGCGCCTCCCGCTCGGCCGATGCCGAACCGACGTTCACGCCAGGATCTTAGGGCCGGCGGGCGCGCGCTTCGAACATGAGAATCTGGTTATAGCTGTAACTGCGGAGAAAGGGCAACCAGCGGTACACGATCCCATCAAGGGGTGCGGCGACCGTCCGGCCCGGAAACAGCTTCTGATCCAGCAGGTGGAAGCACCAGAACCCGGGATAGTGCACGCGGCACGGACCGATCAGCTCGGTGAGTGTGCGGATCTGGCTGCGGCGCAGGGGATATTCGTCATCCGTGCTCCACTTGGGAATGCCGAAATGCCCGCAGAAGCGCCGCGCCAGCATGAGCAGCTTGTTGTTCGCGGAGTTCTCGAGAAAGACGGCGCGCCCGCCGGGCTTGAGGACGCGGGCGATTTCGCGGCCGGCGGCCTGCACGTCGAGATGGTGCAGGATGTTCTCGCCGTGCAGGCACTCGAAGCTGTGGTCGGGAAACGGGAGTGCATGTGCCGAGCCGGCGCGACCTTGTACGCGCCCGGCCAGGCCGTAGAAGGCGCAGCGTCGCAGCGTCGCGGCCACCCCTTGCTCCGACAGGTCCAGCGCATCGACGTATGCTCCGGCCCGCGCCAGCAGCACGGTCCAGACGCCGTTGCCGCAGCCGAGGTCCAGGACGCGGCGTCCCGCGAGCGGCGCGAGCAACGCGAGGCGCGCCGTGACCCAGGGATCGCTCTCCAGGCCGGCTGGGATGCGCAGGTCCTCCGTGTGACCCCAGAGCCGGTCGTAGTGGGCACGTTCGCGCGCCAGCAATTCGGTCCGCGGGTCCGCCAGGTCCGCGCCGGCCGTCGGCGACTCGGGCTGCTTCATGAGACCTCCTCCAGGCGTGCGACGGAATCGAGCGCGATGGGCAGCTCATGCCGCCGCTGCGGTCGGGCAGCAACCCCCGCCAGGTGTTGCCGCACCGCCGCGGTCACGTCCTGCGGCTCGATGCGCTGCAGGCACTCCCAGCGCACCGGGTTCGAGCAGGCCTGCCAGCCGGCGAGAAAGGCGCAGGGGCTGCACGGCAGATCGGCACGAACCGCGATCGAATGCGGCGGGATCCCGACGACTTCGGGCGCGGTGGGTCCCAGGAGCGCGACGGTCGGCCGCCCCAGGGCGTGCGCCACGTGCAGCGGGCCGGTGTCGTTCATGATGCAGACCGCGGCACGATCGATCATCGCGGCGAGTTGGCGTAACGAAAGCCGGCCGCACAGGTCCACGATGGGTTCGGGCGTAAGCCGGCGGATCTCATCGATGGCCGGCAGTTCCGCCGCGACACCCGTGAGCACGATCGGATGCGGCCACTCCTGGCGCAGCAGCGAAATCAGGCGCGCGAACTCCGCGGGAGGCCACTGGCGCGAGACGGTCAGGAAATTCCCGCCGGGGTGGATCAGGATGAACGGTTGCGCCGGCGCGATGCCTGCCGCGGCGAGAAACTCCACCGCGGCGGCGCATTCCGCGTCGCTGAGGAAGACCTCGGTGCGCTGGCTGGGCGCGCCGGTGCCGCAGATGGCTACCAGGCGGTTGAACTGGTCGATCCACGAGCCGCGTGTGCCGAGTTGCACGCCGTGCTGGCCGCGCGGAACCCCGCGACCGAAATCGAAGCGCAGGACGTGGCGGGCGCCCAGACGCCGGGCCAGCAGTCCGCCCAGCACATCCCAGTGCGTGTCGGCTTCGAGCAGGATGACCAGGTCCCAGTTGCGGTCGCGCAGCGTGTTGCGCAATCGGCGGTGCTGCGTGAGCCGGTACGGATTCGGAACGATGTGCAACGCATCCAGGTGCGGATTTTCGCGGAGAATCGGCCCGGCCCGGCCGGCAGCCACCAACGCCAGGTGAGAATCCGGGAAGCACGTCCGCACGGCGCGGATCGCGGGCGTTGCGCGCACCAGGTCGCCCAGCCGATCCATCGACCAGATCAGGATATGGCGTATGGCTTGTGGCGAGATCGCCGCCGGCGCGGGGGCGCGGCGCGCGGACCAGCGCTCGAGGGCCCCGGCGACGGAGAGCCCGATCTTCACGCAGCGTTTCAGCATGCCCGGGCTCCCGCGGGCTGCGTGTTGAACGCGTCGGACGCCGGGCATACCCCGCCTGGCGCCGGCGGCCAGCCGATCTGCGCGCGGATGAATTCGACGATGCCGCGCGCGGTGGCCAGCCAGTCGAATTGCCGGGCGTGGGCCAAGCCCGCCGCAATCAGCCGCTGGCGCAGGTCGGGATCGAGCAGCACGTGCGCCAGGCCATCGGTGATGGACTGCTCGAGATGCGGGTTTACCAGGATTGCCGCGTCGCCGGCGACCTCACGCAGCGCGCTGCCGTCGGACGTGACGACCGGCGCACCACAGGCCATGGCTTCGATGACCGGCAAGCCGAACCCTTCGTACTGCGAGGGATACACGAATACCGCAGCCTGGTTGTAGAGCTGCACGAGATCGCCGTCGTCGAGATAGCCGGTGAAGATGACGCGCTCGGTCAGCCCGAGTTCACGGACCAGCGCCGGCAGCCGCTCGCTGCGCAGGCCCGCCCGCCCGACCAGCACGAGCTGTTCGCGCACCTGGTGCTCTGCGACCAGCCGCGCATACGCCCGCAGCAGGCGCTCCAGGTTCTTGCGCGGGTCGAGGCTGCACACCGAGAGCACGTACGGCCGCCGCACGTTCAGCCGGGCCAGCGTCTCCGCCGACCAGGCCCGCGCGGGCAGGTGCACGAAGATCGGGTCCACTCCTTCCGGGATCACGCACACCGGGACGGACAGCCCCGGCCGGAGTCGGTGCATGTCGGCCTGCGTGTTGTGGGCGAACGTGACCAGGCCCGTGGAGTAGCGGCTGGAGAGCTGAAACCAGAACCACTGCTTGAGCCGGTCGCGGCGGCGGTAGCCGCTCGCCGCACGCCACCATTCCAGTCCATGCACCGCGCCGAAGCGCGGCACGCGGGTGAGCGGGCAGCGGTTGTACGGGGCGAAGAACGCATCGACGCCGTCGCGGCGCAGCCGTGCGGGAAGCTGAAAGACCATCCACGTGTCGAAGAGGGGGCGCAGCACGGCGGCCCGCGGCGGCACGACCACCCGCGCGTGCGGCCAGTCGTCCCACGGCGCTCCACTCACGGGCCGATCCACGTAGAGCACGCACTGCACCTCGTCGCGCAGGCGCGCCAACTGGTCAATCACGCGATAGGCGAAACGTTCGACGCCGGTGCGCTGCACGAGCAGACACCGCGCATCGATTCCCAGGAGCAGTGGTCGCCCTGCGGCGCGGGCGGCGCGCCCGGCGGCCGAGAAGAGGGCCGTGGCAGTCATGACCGACCCTCGACCTGGGGCAGCGGCGACGCGGACGGCAGGGCTGCCCCCAGCGCCGCGCGGATCAGTTCGGCCTCCCGGGCCAACAGCCGCGCCCAGGTGTGTTCGGCCGCGAAGGCAAGGCCGCGCGTGCGCATCCGCTCGTAGGTGGCCGAGTCATCCAGCATGGTTATTACCGCCTGGGCCAGGGCCGCCGGATCACTGACCGGCACGGCGATGCCCGCGCCCGCATCGATCACCATTGCGCCGCCCTCGGTGTCGGCGGTCGCAATCACGGGCAGGCCGGCGGCCATGTACTCGAGCACCTTCAGCGGGCAGGCGTAGCGCCGATACGAATCCGTCAGCAGGTTGGCCAGGCCGATGTCGGCGCGCGCCAGCAGTTCGGGCAAGGCGCCGTACGGTTGCCAGCCGAGGATCTCGAGCGCGTCGTCGACGCCGCACTCGCGTGCGAGCTCCACCAGCCGTGCCGAATCCGTGCCGCCGCCGACGAGCAGAAGATGTACTTCGGGCTGCGCACGCCGGATCTGCGGCAACGCTCGAATCACGGTGTCGAGCGGGCAATGCTCGAACGCGCCGATGTAGATGAGCCGCGCGCCGCGCTGCGTGCGGGTCCGGGCGGGGGCGAACCGCGCCAGGTCGACGCCGTTGGGCAGCAGGTCGACCGGTCGCTCCGCCTGGCGAACCCGCAGTTGCGCGAGGAGTCGCCCGACGCTGACCACGACATCGGCGCGGCGAATGAGAAAGCGTTCGAGCCACGCGGTCAGCCGGCGCCGCAGGCCGGGCCGCAGCAGGCCCGGCTCGTAGTCGCGGTCGAGGTAGACCCAGCAGCGCGCTTGTCCCAGCCGCCGCAATACCCAGCAGACCAGCGCCCCGTACGGCCCGCTGCCGATCGCCGCATCGAACCGCCGGCGCAGGCCGAGCAGCGCAACCAGCACGAAGGTCGGCCAGGCGAAGACATCGCGCAGGAGACCGAGCCCGGCGAGACGGTTCAGCAGCGGCGACGGCCCGGGCCGGCCGTCGCGCGGGGCGGCGGTGGAATTCTCGCGCAGGCCGGCGCAGTAGTTGAACGGCGGATCGATGCGGATGAGCGTGGCGCCGTGCGCCCGGCGGCGGCGGATGCGCAGCGAGAGCGTGTCGCGCAGCAGAGCGGTGAAGCCGCGGGCGTGATTCAGGCCCAGGTACAGCAGTACGAACTCGGTTCCCCAGGCCGGGTACTGCTCCGCCCGCGCGCGGTCACAACTGTGAGGGATGTGGTCGTAATCGATCGACGACGCCATCAGGAGTCGCCAGCCGTCCAGTCGCATGCTCCAGCCCTCCACGAGCCCGGACTTGTGCGCGGTAGAGATTCGTTAAGCCCTCCAGGTGTTGTTCGAGCCGAAAGCGCTGCTGGACGAGGTTCTGTCCCGTCACACCGAGCCGCTCGCGCAGGGTCGCGTCGTCGAGCAGCCGGTCCAGCGAACCGGCGAGCGCCGCCGCACTGCCGTGCGCAGCGACGAGCCCCGTCCGTTCGTGAATCAACCACTCGCTCATTCCGCCGGCGGCGAAGCCCACGACCGGTCTGCCCAGAGCCAGGGCCTCCAGTCCGGCCAGGCCGAAGGTTTCCGGCTGCAGCGATGGCATGAGCACGATGTCGGCCTGCTCGTACTCGCGGCGCAGCGCCGCGCCGTCCAGGTGACCCGCGAACCGCACGCGGTGCGCCAGCCCCGCCTGGCACAGCCGATCGCGCAGCGCCGGTTCCTGCGGCCCGCGCCCGGCGAGTGCGAGTTCCCAGGCGCGCCCGGAAAGCGCCGCCAGCGCCTCGACGAGAACGAACACGCCCTTGTCCGCCGTAAAGCGGCCGGCATACAGCAGCCGGGTTGGTCCGCTGCGCGTCGGACCGCGGCGGGGCCCGTCCGCCGCAAAGCGCGCGTAGTGCGGCAGGACGTGGATCCGCGCCCCATCGAAACCGTTGCAGAGCAGCAACGTACGCAGATATCCGCTTGGCGCGATCACCGCCGGCACGCGCCGCAGCGCGGCGAGCTGCCGCGGGTTGTCCAGAAGGTCGGCCATGCCGCGCAGCCAGCCGGACTGCTGCGCCGGCCGGAAACAGCCGCTCGTCAGGCAGCGCAGCCCGACGGTGCGCTCGCAGCAGTTGCCGGCGCGGTCGAGCCTGGTGCGGCGAAAGCACAGCGGGTTCACGTCGTGCCAGGTCTGGACGACGGCGTGTGACCGCAGCAGCCACTCCAGAGTGCGCGGATGCACCGATCCATACGCGGAGTGCAGGTGGACCACGTCCGGAGCGACCGCGGCCAGGATCCGCCGGAAGTCGGCGTCGGCATCCCGGCGGAAGCGGTGGCCGGCCATGCGCACCTCGTGGAACTGGCCCGGCCGCGTGGCGTGCGGGTCGGGCTCAGGGCAGCAACGGATCACGGTCACCCGCGCCCCGTTCGACTCCTGCGCGGCGAGGACCCCGGCCAGGTAGGTCTCGACGCCGCCGTCGAGGTGGTCGGCGGCCTCCGCCGGCCGCGGCCAGCGCAGCGCATGTCCATGCACGTGCAGGATCTTCATGGCGGCACCGCGCAGCGTTGTGCGAGCTCGAGGTACTCTTGCGGCGTGGATTCGTAGAACGCCTCGGCGTACCCGCGCCCTCCCTGGCGATGGATCGCGCGGTAGGTGTTCAGGCCCGTTGTCGTGCGGACGTAGTCCACCGTGCGATTCTGGCTGGCGAAGGCGCCCAGCGCGCGAAGCTTGAGTTCGAACACGGGGGTGATGTCCGCGGTCTGGTTCACCAGCAGCGGGGTCCAGGCTTCGTACTGCCGGACCAGGGCCGGTGCGTGCTGTCCGCTGGTGGCGCGGAGCGCGCCTTGCAGGACGCGGTTGGCGGCCCAGTGATCGCGGTGCACGTCCAGCAGCCCCGGTACGTAGATGACCCGCGGCCGGCACGTGGTCAGCAGGTGCGCGACGCGTGCCACCACCGGCGCCGTCGGCTCGAGCGCACCGTCCGGCTCGTCGCAGAAGATCGTCCCCTGGACGCCGAGCAATTCGCAGGCGGCGCGCGATTCGCTCTTGCGTTGTTCGACCAGCGCCTGTTCAGCGGTCCGGCGCTGCTCCGGGGTGAGCGCGCTGTCGCCGTCAAGCCGCGGATCGCCGCGCCGGCCGTCGGTCAGGAAGATGACCGTCACGCGGGCTCCGGCTTCCACGTGCCGGCGCAGCGTGCCGCCGCAGCCGATCACCTCGTCGTCCATGTGCGGGGCGAGGACGAGCACGTCGTCGGCGGCGAAGTCCTCGATCCCGCCGGGCGGGCGGTCAGCGCGGTCCCACAGCAGGTACAGGCGCAGGGTGTTCTTGGCGCCGCGCGGCAGGGCGCTGCGGTAGAGGAAGCGGGCGATTGCGCGGGCGGTCGAGCGCATGCCGGGTGTCCGAGGCTCCTTTCGTCAGTACTGCGCCAGTGTGCCGGTGCGTTTCGTGTGCCGCACGGCGAGGCTGAAGAGCAGCAGCCCGCCAGGCAGCAGCAGCGCGGCGAATGCGAGCAGCACGGCCAGTTGCGGCAGCAGCGCGCCGATCCCGTAACCCTGAAACAGTGCCAGCCGCAGGGCGTCGAGGGCGTGCGTCATCGGCACGAGGGAGGCCAGCGGCTGAAGCCACTCGGGCAGGGTACGGGTCGGAAACAGCACCCCGCCGCACAGCAGCGAGGCCGCGGCCATCGCGGCGTTCAGCCCCAGGCCGCGCTTGGCGATGACGGTGACGCTCGCGCTGATCATGCCGAAGCCGGCGAAGCCCAGCACGGCGAGGCAGAGAACCAGCAGCGCAGCAGGAATCGCCGCCGGCCGCAACTCGAGCCCGAGCAGGACTCCGATCGCCAGGTACAGGGCGAAGCGGATCGTGGCCAGCAGGTACACCCACAGCGACGAGCACACGAGAATACTCGTGAGGGAGGTGGGTGCGAGCAGCATGATCTCGAGCGTGCCCATCACCTGGCTGTCGCGCAGCGACTGCTCGAACGTGTACAGGCTGATCCCGAGGTATTCGAGGAACGCCATCCCGATCAGCAGGAAGCCGAAGTAGCTGCCGCCGTAGGGATGCAGATCGCCGGCCTGCGGCGGGACGAGCCGGCCGACGAAGTAGTAGATCGGCACCAGGGCGAAGATGCGCAGCAACTGGAGCGAAAAGGAGAGCTTGTAGCTCGTGGCGATCAGGAAATCGCGCGCGAGAAATGCCCAGGCCAGCTTCATGGTTCACCGGTGGGGGGCTGCGCGGCGGCGGGGTCCGCGTGACGGACGAGTTTCTGGAAGACGTCCTCGAAGGATTCCTGGACCGACGTGCACGTCAGCACGTCACCGCCGGCCTCGACCGTCGTCCGGATCAGCCGCGCAAAGCCGCCGCCCTGCTGCGCGAAGCTCACCTCGAGCTCCACGCTGCCGTTGACGGAATGGATGCGCGGGTCGGCGGCGGCGCCGGCGCTGTGTGCCAGGCGAACGAGGACGGCCGGCGCGAGGTTGCGGATGGACAGCCGGTAGACGTCGGCCGGGCGTGCCAGGCGCCGCAGGTCCTCCAGTTCGCCGCAGTGGATGATCCGCCCGTGGTGCATGAGCGCGACGCGCCGGCACAGACGTTCCACCTCGCTGAGGTTGTGCGACGTGATCAGGATCGTAGGCTTCCAGGTTTCGATGATGCGCCCGCGGATCATGTCGATGATCTCCGCGGCGCCGAGCGGGTCGACGCCCTTGGTCGGCTCGTCCATGAACAGGAAGGGCGGCCGGCTCAGCAGGCCACGGGCCAGGGCCAGGCGCTGCTTCATGCCCGTCGAGAATCCGTCGAACCGCCGATCCGCGGCCTCGGCCAGGCCCACCAGGGCCAGAAGTTCGTCGATCCAGCGGCGCGCCTCGCGCCGCGGCAGGTGATACAGGCGGGCGAAGAACTCCAGGTTCTGTCGCGCGGTGAGGCGCCAGTAGAAACTCCGCTCGTTGCTTGTGACGAGTCCGACCAGGCCGCGCACGCGCGCCGCGGCCCGGCGCGTGTCGTGGCCGGCGATCCACGCCTGGCCCGAGGTGGGCACGAGCAGCGTGGTGAGCATCTTGATCAGCGTCGTCTTGCCGGCGCCGTTCGGACCGACCAGTCCGAACACTTCGCCGGGGCGCAGATGCAGGCTGACGCGGTCCACGGCGCGCACTGTCCCGCGGGCGCGGCGCGCCAGTACGGAAAAGAATGCGGTCGGCCGGGGATAGTCTTTCGACAACTCCACCGCGCGCACGCCGTCCGCATCGAGCGCCGTGGGCCGGGCGGGCGCGGACAGCGAAGGTGCCGGGGAAAGCAGGGTCATACGCCGTCCTGCTAGTAGCCCACGAAGATGCCGGAACTGGTCACGCGGTCCTCGACGTCGTACCCGAGCAGGATGGCCGATTCGGCGCGGACCACGGGATTCATCCAGTTCGTCAGGCGTGCGGCGAAGCGATCGATGTCCGCCACCGTGCTCTTGGGCACGTACACGATGTCGCCGCGGCGCAGGGCCAGGTTGCCGTTCACGTCCTTGGCCTGGTAGACGTCCTGGATATTCAGGACGTGCGGCACCAACTGCGTGCCCTCCTCGCGGGCGAGGATCACGCGTGTCTTGGCCGCCTCCTCCGTGAAGCCGCCGGCGCGGGCGATGATCTCGAGCGCCGACGTGGGCTCCTCGATCAGGAAGACGCCGGGGCGCTCGACTTCGCCGAGCACCATGACCTTGCGGCTGCGGTGGACGGTGATGTTGACGCTGACCTGGGGATCGACGAGGTACTGCGCGAGCCGGTCCGTCAGCTTGCGCCGCAGCAGCAGGGCGCTGTCGTTCAGCACCGGGATCTCGCCCGCCAGCGGCACGAAGATGATGCCGGAGCTGGGGACGGTGGTGGTCGTCGTCAGGTCCGGCTGGCGATAGACGGAGATGGCGATCGTGTCGCCGGGGCCGAGGGTGGCATCCTGCAACAGCAGGCTGTCGGGCAGGGGGTCGCTCTCCGCGGCCGGCTGGCTGGCCGGCGCGAGGTCCGTGGCCAGGGCGGGTTCCGCCGTCGGTTCGGCGTGGCGTCGCGCGCCGGCACAGCCGGACAGGGCGAACGTCGCGCCCATCGTGAGCAGGGTTAGCAACCGCAGTGACTTCATCTCAGCGTACCTTCCTGGCGCGGCTACTTTCCGCCGCCCAGCGCCGCGCGCACGGTTTTCCAGAGAATCCTCAGGTCCAGTGCCGCCGACTGGTTCAGCACGTAGTGCACGTCGTATTCAATCCAGTCGTGGAAGTAGGGGCTGGAACGCCCTTCCACCTGCCACAGACCGGTGATGCCCGGGGGTACGCTGAGCCGGATGTCGCGCCAGCTCGGCGCGCAGCGCATCTCCTGCATGGCCAGCGGCCGCGGTCCGACTAGGCTCATTTCGCCGCGCAGGACGTTGTAGAGCTGCGGCAGCTCGTCGAGGCTGGTCTTGCGCAGCAGGCGCCCCAGGCGCGTGATGCGCGGATCGCGCTCGAGCTTGAACATCGGGCCATCGGTGTCCTTTCGGCGGGCGAGCTGCTCCTGGAGCCGGTCGGCCCCCTGCACCATGGTCCGGAACTTGTACATGCGGAATTCGCGGCCCTCGCGGCCACAGCGCAACTGGCTGAACAGGACGGGACCGCGCGAGCTCAACTTGATCGCCAGCCCGATCACCACCATCAGCGGCGCCACGAGCACGAGCGCCGCGGCCGCGACACACAGGTCGAACAGGCGCTTGGCACGGGGATAGACGCGCTGCGGTCCGCGCGGCAGGCGCCGCGGCGGTGGACCGCCTGGCGCCGGCGCCAGGGTCGGCCCGGCCGTCGAGCGCGAGTTCATGAACTGGAACTGCCCGTCCACGGGCGCGGAGTTCATCAGGACGGTGTTGTGAACGACGGCGCGCGGCGGGACGATCGTCTCGCGCGTGACGAGGCTGAACTCGACCTGCGCCCCGCGCTGCACGCGTGCCGGCCCCCAGACGATGCTCTCGCGGACCCGGGCGCCGGACTCCACGTGCGTCTGCGGCCCCAGCGAGCAGGGGCCGATCAGCTCGGCGCCGTCCTCGATCACGGACTCCTTTCCGATGACGACCGGACCGACCACGAACGCGTGCGGCGACACCCGCGCCTGCGCTCCGACCCAGACGCGCGGCAGAATTTCGCGCAGCGGCGCGAAGAACGGCCCGGGCTTGCTGACCCCGTTCAGCAGGTACTCGCCGTTGAGCCGGAAGTAGTCTTCCAGTGTATTCAGCCGGGTCAGCGCCCCACGCGCCGGTATGGCGCGCACGTGCACGCCGGCCGCGTGGAGCAGTGGCAGCAGTTGCTCCTTGATGTCTACATAGCCCTCGTCGTCATACAGTTCGAGCACGTGCGAGTTGAACAGGTACAGCCCGCTGAACGCCAGTGCGTCGTCGTTGAGGCGGGTATAGTGCGGAACGTCGAATTGCCGGACCCGTCCGCCCTCGTCCAGGACAATGTGCTCGAGATCGGCGCGGTCCCGCCGGCGTTCCTCGACGACGATGCTGAGGCCGCTGTCGCCCTGCTGGTGCTGGCGCAGCAGCGGGGCCAGGTCGAGCGAGCGGATATACAGGTTTCCCTGGAGGACCAGGAAGTCGCCGGTCCCGAGCCAGTCGCGCAGTCGCCACAGGGCGCCGGCTGTACCCTTCGTGCCGTTGTCGAAATGCCAGTGCAGCGCCAGGTCGCCGGTGCCGACCTGGGTGGCGGCGAGAATCGACTCGCGCGACGAGTCCCGGTGCGCGGAGGAGACGATCGCCACGTCGCGAATACCCTGGCCGTGCAGGTACGCCAGTTGATGGGCCAGCAGCGGGTCGTGTCCGATCGGAAACGACAACTTCGGCCAGAAGCTCGTCAGCGGAAACACGGCCGAGCCGCGACCGCCCGCGAGAATGACCGCCTTTGTCAATGGTGAGCGCCGCACTGCTTCTTTTGACCCTCGCGCGCACGCCGGCCGAGGCCGCGGGCGGCGCAGCATTCCTTATCGCTTTTGCAGACCGAGGTCGCGGCGCAACATCCACGTTGAAGTGGTTTGCGTACCGACCCGAAAACACCCAGCCCGGCAGTGTACCGTGCCCGCACGGCCGACACAAGAGTCCACAGCCGGCGCGGACACGTCAGGCCCCGGGCGGGGGCGAAGTGTTACGCCGCGCGCCGTCGTCGCAGGAGCAGCGCCGTGCCTCCCAGCAGCGCCGCCGTCGCCGGCTCGGGAACCGCGAAGAAACCGACGGAACCGACGGGACTGCCCAGCGGATTGGCACCGACGTAGACCGGGACGCCGTTGACCGCCGCGACGGCGAGCCCGCCCTCGGCGACGGCGAATTGCACCTGGGCCGTCGTGTCCAGGGTGATCGGCGCACTGCCGATGACACTGGCGCCGTCGTGGGCGTATGTCGCCGTGGGCGTAAAGATCAGTGCGAAGATATCGTTAAAGCTGCTGCACGTCAGGAACATCACGCCGGCGCCGTCGGCGGGCAGATCGGAAACGTCCACCAGTGCGGCGGCGACCACGCTGCCCGGCAGGCCGCCCGTCAGGCGCAGGAGTCCGTCCCCGGCATCCAGCTCCAGGCTCCCGCCGGCCTCCCGGTCGGGGCTGCCGGCGAGGGGCATCCAGGCCGGATCCAGCACGCCGTCGTCAAAGTCGTCCACGAACCCGTCCACACCGTTCGTGACGGCAACTGTGTCAATCCGAATGGCGGTCAAGCCATCGACGCCACTCGTCGTCAGCGGGACCGTTTCCGCTGCAATCGGCGACTGCAGCAGGCCGGCCAGGTCTGCCCAGTCCGCGCGCGCTGCGGCGGGCAGCAGCAGACTCACCAGTGCTAATGCACGCATGCTTTCCCTTCCTATGTAGTGATACGGCTTACCGGCTTCTCCGGTGGTTACGCGACTGTTTTGCTCGCGCCGGCGGACGGTCCATCGACCGCTGCATTCCCGCAACACGAGACGATCGGAAGAGTTACGCACCCGCGGCCGTGGATTCGCACAGCATTCTCGGAAGCTCCGCGCGCGCACTCTCCACCGTGCCCGCAGCCAGAGCACCGGCGTGCATTCACAGCCTATCCGCGCGTTCCAGATTCAGATCCGACGCGGCCCGATGGGAGAAGCATAGCCCGATCCCGGGCGAAACGCAACCAGCGACCGATTCCTCCGCGCGATCCGCAGCCGAGTTGGCACGCGCCGCGATTGCGAAGACTTGTCGAAAACTCCACTTTGCAATTGACACGCGCAGCACTTTTCGATATTCATGACAATGTTCGGGCAGAAGCACCCGTGTGCCGGGCCGGCACATCCGGGTGCTCCAACGCAGAATGAACGGCAGTTTCGGTGTGGCGTACGGCTGCACCGTGTCGGTCGCGCTCGCCGGTTCGCACCGGATCGGGCGCGGCTGAAGCTGGTAGGGCAGGAGGCACGACCCACGATTCGCGCGAACTTCCGCGTCCGCTGATGCGCCGAAGTTCCGGCGCCGCTCGCAGGCGCCGGGTCTGCATGCGGCGGATCACGGAAGTGCGTGCGAGTTCACCTTCAGGCTGACCGGCCGCGTTGTGCCCAGCGCCAAAGTGCGTCCTGGATCCGATGTCGTTCCGCCCGGCGGAGGTGCCACGAGTGTCCGTACGCGTCATTCACGACTGCCTGTCTGCCGCGGTCATGCCGTGCCCGGCGAGCTGCGTGCACGAAGTGTTCACAACGCAGGCGCAGCGGACTCCCGAGGCGATCGCCGTGACATGCGGCGAGCACAGCCTTTCGTACGGCGAGCTCGATCGGCGTGCCAACCAGCTCGCACACCACCTGCGCGGACTGGGCGTCGGTCCGGACGTAATCGTCGGACTGTGCGTCGAGCGCGGGATCGACATGGTCGTCGGGATACTCGGGACGTGGAAAACGGGCGGCGCGTACGTGCCGCTGGACCCGGACTTTCCGCCCGCGCGGCTCGAGTTCCTGCGCCGGGACACCAACGCCGCCGTTGTGCTCACGCAGACCAGCGTGGCGCGGCGCGTCGGCGGCGCACTGGGTGCGGGCACGCGTCTCGTCCAGCTCGATGCGGATGCCGAGGAGATTTCGCTGGCGCCGGCCGACGACCCGCGCTCGCGCACGGCCCCGGCGCACCTGGCGTACGTCATCTACACCTCCGGTTCGACCGGCCAGCCCAAGGGGGTGCTGATCGAGCATGGCGGACTGTGCAACCTGGTGGAAGCGCAGCGCCAGGTGTTCTCGCTGAGGCCGGAAGATCGCGTGTTGCAGTTCTCCGCGCTCACGTTTGATGCGTCGGTTTTCGAGATGCTCATGGCATTCGGCGCCGGTGCGCGGCTTTGCGTCGCCGACGCCTCGGCCCGCGTTCCGGGGCCGCCGCTGGCGAAGCTGCTGCGCGAGCAGCGGATCTCCATCCTGACGCTGCCGCCTTCGATCCTCGATGCACTGCCGTTCGTCGAGCTGCCGGAGCTGCACACGGTGACGGTGGCCGGCGAGGCCTGCCCGGCGGAACTCGTGCAACGCTGGGCCCCGGGGCGCCGGTTCTTCAACTTGTACGGGCCGACCGAAGCGACGATCTGGACGACCTGCGCGCGATGCGAGCCCGGCCCGGGGACTCCGCCGATCGGCCGGCCGATCTCCCACGTGCAGGTGCTGCTCCTGGACGAACAGGACCGGCCCGCGGCGGCGGGAACGATCGGCGAGATTCACATCGGTGGGGCGGGCCTGGCCCGTGGCTACCTTGATCGGCCCCAGTTGACGGCCGACCGGTTTCGGCCGCACCCGTTCGACGCGGGCGCGCGCCTGTATCGCACGGGTGACTTGGGGCGGTGGCGTGCCGACGGCCAGCTCGAATTCGTGGGCCGCAATGACGAACAGGTCAAGATCCGCGGACTGCGCATCGAGCTGGGCGAAATCGAGGCCACCCTGCGGTCGCACCCCGACGTGGGCGCCGCCGCCGTCACGGCCCGCGAAGATGAGCCCGGCACGAAGCGCCTCGTGGCATACATCGTGCCCAACGCCGAGCAGGACGGATGGCGCGAGACGAGCCGGGCCTGCGCGGAACAGCAGGTGTCCCGCTGGCAGGCGCTGCACGAGCAGACCTACCGGCAGACGCAGAACCACGACGGGGCAACGTTCAACACGACCGGCTGGACGAGCAGCTACACGGGCGAGCCGATCCCGCCGGACCAGATGCAGCGCTGGGTGGACAGCACGGTGGCACGGATCCGTGCGCTGCAGCCGCGGCGAGTGGTGGAAGTCGGGTGCGGCACCGGGTTGCTCCTGTTGCGCCTGGCCCCGCACTGCGAAACGTACGTGGGCGTGGACTCCGCGGCGGCGGCGCTGAGCCACCTCCGCGACGCGCTGGCGCGCGCGGCCGCACCGCACGTGCGCCTGCTGCACCGGCGCGCGGACGAGCTGGCGGATCTGCCGCGCGGCGGGTTCGACACCGTGATTCTGAACTCGGTCGTCCAGTATTTCCCCGGCGTGGAGTACCTGCTGCACGTGCTGGAGCAGGCGCTGGCGCTGCTGGCTCCCGGCGGGGCCGTGTGGATCGGCGACGTGCGCAACCTGGCGCTGCTGGAGGCGTTTCACGCCTCGGTCCAGTTCAGTCAGGCCCGCGACGAGTTGACGCGCGCTGCGCTGCGGCGCCGTGTCCAGACGCGCTGGCAGGAAGAGCAGGAGCTGGCGCTGGCGCCGGAGTTCTTCGGCGCGCTGCGGCGGCGCTTTCCGCGAATCGCTTCCATCGAGGTGCTGCTCAAGCGCGGGCGCGACCGCAACGAGCTCACCGATTATCGCCTGGACGCCGTGCTGCGCGTCGGGCCGGTGCAGGCGGCGCCGGCCGTCGCGGAGTGGGCGGCGGACGGTCTGTCACTTGGCGAGCTGCGCAGCCGTCTCGAGCGCATGCGGCCGCAGGCCGTGCGGGTGCGCTACCTGCCGAATGCGCGCGTGACCGAAGCGCAGCGCGTGCAAAGCTGGCTCCAGGGCGGCGGGGACGCCGAAACCGTCGGCGAAATGCGCCGCCTGCTGGCGAAAAGCCGCACGCCCGACGTGGAACCGGAGGACCTCTGGGAGCTGGGAGCGGCGCTGGGCTACGAGGTGGCCGTCACGTGCTCGGGGTCCCGTACGCCCGGCGCGTGCGATGTGCTGTTCGTGCGGCGCGGCGGAGCGGGAAGTGCGGCGGTGGGTGAGCAGCCGGCGGCGGTCGAGCCGGACTGGTCGACACTCGCCAACAACCCGCTGCGCGCCCAGCTCACGAGCCGGCTGGTGCCGCGCCTGCGCGAGTTTCTCGGGCGGCGCCTGCCGGGTTACATGCAGCCGAGCGCGTTCGTGCTGCTCGATCACCTGCCGCTGACGTCGCACGGCAAGCTCGATCGCCGGGCCCTGCCCGAGCCGCCCCCCGGCAGCGGGCAGAGCCGCGCGGCCTACGTCCCGCCGCATGGGCGGCTCGAGGAGGCCCTGGCCGAGCAGTGGCAGCGCGTGCTGGGCGTGGATGCCGTCGGGGCGGACGACAACTTCTTCGAGCTGGGGGGCGATTCGATCCGCGGCGCCGTGCTGATCAATGCGCTGCAGGAACGAATGGGCGAACTGTTGCACGTCGTGGCGCTTTTTGATGCCCCGACGGTATCGCAATTGGCGCGGTACCTGACGGCCCATTATCCCGCGGGCGTGGCGCGCTATTGCGGAGCCGCCGACGCCGGCGGCGCTGAGACGGCGGAGTGCGAGCGGGTCACCGCGGCGCAGGTGCAACACCTGCGCGCGCTGGTGCCCTCCGCCGCGCCGGGCCGCGCCGCCGACGGCCCGAAGAACGCCCGCGCCGTGTTCATCCTGGCGCCGCCGCGCTCCGGCACGACGCTGCTGCGCGTGATGCTGGGCGGCCATCCCCGGCTCTTCGCGCCGCCCGAGCTGGAGCTGCTGTCGTTCGCGTCGCTGGGCCAGCGGGCCGAGGCCTGCCAGGGCCGCTACGGCTTCATGCGCGAAGGCGCGATCCGCACGCTGATGCAGCTCTGCGACTGCGACGCCGACGAGGCGGCGCGGCGCATGGCCGACTACGAGACACGCGACCTGTCGACCGGCGCGTTCTACGGCGAGCTGCAACGCATGCTGGGAGACCGGATCCTCGTCGACAAGACTGCGACCTACGTGCAGGACCCGGCGGCACTGCGCCGGGCCGAACAGATCTTCGCAGACGCGTTCTACATTCACCTGCTGCGGCATCCCGGCGGCGTGATCCGTTCGTTCGAGGAGGTTCGCATCGACCGCATTGTGCGCTTCGCCCATCCCTTCAGCCCGCGGCAACTGGGCGAGGCGTACTGGGTCATGGCGTATGAGAACTCGCGTGCGTTCCTGGCGGACATTCCCGCGGCGCGGCAGGTCGAGGTGAAGTTCGAGGACCTCGTCCGCGACCCGCGCACGGCGCTGCACGCGATCTGCACGAAGCTCGGGCTGGAGCTGCAACCCGCCATGCTCGAGCCGTACCGCGACAAGCGCGCGCAGATGACGGACGGCGTGCACGCGCTCTCGCGCGGCCTGGTGGATGTGAAGTTCCACCAGTCTCGCGGGGTCGCAAGCGCGGTG
>CAZVRR010000026.1:17623-22253 GCA_964629745.1 uncultured Planctomycetales bacterium
ACGCTGGGCGACCCCGCGCGCCGCCTGGCACGCGCCATGGGATATCTCGACGTCCCGCCGCCTGCGGCAGACGACACGCCGCCCGCCGCGGGCGATTCGATCGCCATCCCGCGTGCCCGAACGCGGCGGACGGCCGCCCGCGAACTGCTCGCGCGGCTGGACGGCTTGTCGGGGCACGAACTCGAGACGCTGTTGGCGCAGCGCGAGGGCCGATGAATGCCTGAAGCCGCGATGCGTCAAGGCGCGCCGGAGGACGGCCGGCGCGAGCTGCTGCAACGGCTGCTCGCCGACGAGGCCGCCGCGCCGGTGCAGTACCCGGTCTCATTGGCCCAGCAGCGCCTGCTGTTCCTCGACCGGCTCAGCCCGGGCAGCCCGGCCTACAACGTCTTCCAGGCATTCCGCGTGCGCGGTCCGCTCGATGCCGCTGCGCTCCAGGCGGCGCTGGCCGCGGTCGTGGCGCGGCACGAGAGCCTGCGGACGACGTTCGCGCGGCACGGGGCGGACTACGTGCAATGCGTGCACGACCATGTCGCGGTCGAGCTACCGGTGGGCGACCTGGACGGCCTGCCCGAAGCCCAGCGCGAAACCGCCCTGCTGGAACGCGCCCGCGACGAGGCGCAACGGCCGTTCGATCTTCAGCGCGGTCCGCTGCTGCGGGCCCGGCTGCTGCGGCTGGCAGCCGACGACGCCGCGCTGTTCCTGACGCTGCATCACTGTGTCGCGGACGGCTGGTCGGTGGGCGTGCTGACCCGCGAGCTTGGTCAGTGCTACCGGCCCCCGGGCGCGCCGCCATGTGCGCCGCCGCCGGAACTGGACATCCAGTACGGCGACTTCGCCGTGTGGCAGCGGCGCGAGCTGGCCGGACCGCGGCTCGAGCAGCAACTGGCCTACTGGAAAGAGCGCCTCCACGACGCACCGCGCGTGCTCGAACTGCCCGCGGAGCGCCGGCGGCCGGCGATCCAGTCGGCGGGCGGCGCGCGCCTGCGGTTTGCCGTGGGCCGTGAGCTTACCGAAGGGTTGCGTGCGCTGAGCCAGGAGGAAGGCAGCACGCTCTTCATGACGCTGCTGGCCGGGTTCAACGCGCTCGTGCACCGCTACACCGCTGCCGACGACCTCGTGCTGGGCACGCCCGTGGCCGGACGCGGGCGGCGTGAACTGGAAGACCTGATCGGCTTCTTCGTCAGCACGCTGGTGTTGCGCACGCGCGTCAGCGCGACGATGACGTTCCGCCAGCTTCTGGCTCACGTGCGCGAGGTGGTGCGCGCCGCGCTGGCACACCAGGACCTGCCGTTCGAACGGCTGGTCGAGGAACTCCAGCCCGCGCGCGACCTCAGCCACAACCCGCTGTTCCAGGTGGCGTTCGCCATGCAGAACAGCCCCCCGCCGCGCCTCGACCTGGTCGGGCTGCACGTTACCGAGATCGAGGCTGATCCCGGCATCGCGAAGTTCGACCTGTTCCTGTCGCTGGAGGCCGTGGCCGGCGGGCTGCGCGGATTCGTGGACTACAGCACGGACCTGTTCACGCCGCGCGCGATCGAACGGCTGGTCCAGCACTACCAGGTCCTGCTCGCCGGCTGCGTGGCGCAACCGGATGCGCCGCTGGTGGAGCTGCCGTTGCTCACGCCGGCGGAGCGGCAAGAGACTCTCGTGACGTGGAACCAGACGGCGCGCGAGTTCCCCCGTGATTGCAGCGTGCCGGAGGTCTTTCAGCGCCAGGCGGCGACGCGGCCGGCCGCGCCCGCCGTCGAGCACGCCGGACGCGTGCTGACGTACGCGGAGTTGAACGCACGCGCGAATCGCCTGGCCCACCTGCTGCGACAGGGTGGCGTCGGGCCGGACTCGCTCGTGGGCCTGTGCCTGGAACGCGGGGCGGACCTGGTCGTGGCGATGCTCGCCATTCTCAAGGCCGGCGGGGCCTACGTGCCGCTCGACCCGGAGTATCCCGCCGAGCGGCTGGCTTTCATGCTCGCCGATACGGCGGCGCCGCTGGTCATCACGCAGGCCATCCTGCGCTCGCGGCTGCCGGCGAGCGCGCAGCGCGCATTGTGTCTCGACGAGGCGGTCGACGCCCTGCGCGCCGCACCCGACGCTGACCCGCCGCCCACGGCCGGGCCGGAGTCGCTGGCCTATGTGATCTATACGTCCGGTTCGACCGGCACGCCCAAGGGCGCCGCGATTCCGCACCGCGCCATTAACCGGCTCGTGCTGAACACGAATTACGTCTCGCTCGGACCGGCCGCGCGCGTCGCGCAAGTGGCCACGTGCTCGTTCGACGCCGCGACGTTCGAGATCTGGGGAGCGCTGCTCAACGGCGGCACCGTGGTGGTCCTGCCGCGCGAGCTGGCGCTCGAGCCGCGGACACTGGCCACGGAGCTGCGCCGCGCCCGGATCAACACCATGTTCCTGACCAGCGCCCTGTTCAACGAGGTGGCGCGCAGCGTTCCGGATGCGTTCGGCGAAATGGATGCGCTGATCGTCGGCGGGCAGGCCGTGGACCCCGCCTCGTGCCGGAGCGTGCTGGCGGCGGTCCCGCCGCGGCGGCTGGTCAACGGTTACGGACCGACCGAGGTGACGACGTTCGCCGTCACGTCCGTGATCGAGGACGTGCCGGCCGATGCGCTGAGCGTGCCGATCGGCCGGCCGATCGCCCACACGACCGCCTACGTGCTCGACGAACACCGGCAGCCGGTGCCGGTCGGCGTGACCGGGGAGCTGTACCTCGGCGGCGACGGCCTGGCCCGCGGCTACCTGAACCGTCCCGAGCTGAATGCCGAGCGCTTCGTCCCGAATCCCTTCGGTCCCGGTCGGCTGTATCGCACGGGCGACTTCGTCCGCTACCTCCCGGATGGCAACATCGACTTTTTGGGCCGGCGCGACGGCCAGGTGAAGCTGCGCGGATTCCGCGTGGAACTCGGGGAGATTGAGGCGCGGCTGTGCCAGACTGCCCAGGTGCGGCAGGCAGCGGTGATGCTGCGCGAGGATGAGCCCGGGGCCCCTCGGCTCGTCGCGTACGTCGTGCCGGCGGACATGCCGGCCGGCGGATTGCCGGACGGCTGGTGGGAGCCCCTCCGCGCCCAACTGCGCGACGCTTTGCCCGAGTACATGGTGCCCGCCGCCTTCGTCTCGTTGCCGCAACTCCCGCTCAGCCCGAATGGCAAGGTCGATGTGCGGGCGCTGCCCGCGCCAGTCGCCGGCCGCGCGGCCGGCGGGACGGCTGTTCCGCCGCGCGATACGCTCGAGCAGCGCATTGCGGAGATCTGGCGCGACGTGCTGCACGTCACGCAGGTCGGGGTGCACGACAACTTCTTTGACCTGGGCGGACACTCACTCCTGCTCCTGCACGTGCAGGAGCGTCTCGCGCTGGCGCTGGGCCGCGACCTGCCGATCGTCGAGTTCTACCAGCACCCGACCATTGCCTCCCTCGCCGCCCGGCTGGGCGCTCCCGATGCGGACCGGACCGGCGCGGCGGCGCCCGCGGGGACGTGCGCTCCGGTGCTGGCGGCGTCGCAGCTGGCCGAGCCGATCGCGATCATCGGCATGGCCGGCCGTTTCCCGGGCGCCGCGTCGCTCGCGGACTTCTGGCGCAACCTCTGTGCCGGCGTCGAGTCGATCACGTTCTTCGGCGCGGATGAGCTGCGCCAGGCGGGGGTGAGCGCCGAGCTGCTGGCCGATCCAAACTACGTGCGTGCGGCGGCCGTGCTCGACGACGTCGAGCTGTTCGACGCGGCCTTCTTCGGCTATTCGCCGCGTGAGGCCGAGATCATCGACCCGCAGCAGCGGCTGTTTCTCGAGTGCGCGTGGGAGGCGTTCGAGGCGGCCGGCTACGATCCCGCCCGCTGCCCCGGCGCGGTGGGCGTGTTCGCGGGTGCGACGCGCAGCAGCTATGTTGCCGGGCTCACCGACAATTTCGGTGCCGTGCAGTCGATCGGCGATTTCCAGATCCTCACCGGCAACGACAAGGATTTCCTGCCGACACGCGTGTCCTACAAGCTGAACCTGCGCGGCCCGAGCATGGCCGTGCAGACGGCGTGCTCGACTTCGCTCGTCGCGGTTCACCAGGCGGTGCGCAGCCTCCAGAACCGCGAATGCGACATGGCCCTGGCCGGCGGCGTGTCGATCAAGCTGCCGCAGGCACGGGGATACCTGTACGAGCCGGGCGGAATCGCGTCCCCCGACGGCCATTGCCGCGCGTTCGATCGCCAGGCCCGGGGCTGCGTCCGCGCCAACGGCGTCGGCGTCGTGCTGCTGAAGCGACTCTCGGCGGCGCTGGCGGACGGCGACCACATTCACTGCGTCATCCGCGGTTCGGCGATCAACAACGACGGGGCGCTGAAAGTGGGCTACACGGCCCCCGGAGTGGAGGGCCAGGTCGCCGTCATCCGCGCCGCGCACGCGGCGGCAGGCGTGGCACCCGGCTCGATCACGTATGTGGAAACTCACGGCACCGGCACGCCCACCGGCGACCCGATCGAGATCGCCGCGCTTACGCAGGCGTTTCGCAGCGGGACCGCCGCGTCAGGCTCCTGCGCGCTGGGCGCGCTGAAGACAAACCTGGGTCACCTCGATGCAGCGGCCGGCGTGGCCGGCCTGATCAAGGCCGCGCTGGCCCTGGAACACCGGCAGTTGCCGC
>CAZVRR010000027.1:0-15381 GCA_964629745.1 uncultured Planctomycetales bacterium
TGCGCCGGACTCGTATTCCCGCACGGGTCCGTCACGCTCCACGTGATCGTCGTGACCGGCGGCGCGAACGGCGCGTCCAGCAGCGCCGCGCCATCGCTGCGCACCCAGGCCACGCTCAGTGCGTCCGCCGGCGCACACGCGTCCGCCAGCTCCGTCGGCCAGCCAATCTCCGCCGGCGTGAGGCTCAAGCCGCAACTGCCCGCATCCGCGTTCTGCGCGATGTCCGCCGGTCGCAAGAACGTCGGGGCCGCCGCATCCACCACCGTGATCGTCTGCACGCAACTCGCCGCGTTGCCGCAATGATCGGCGGCGGTCCAGGTCCGCGTGACGACAAAATCCTGCGGGCAGGCGCCCGCGCTCTGCACGTCGGCAAAGCTCAGCAACACGTCTGGATCACACGCGTCCAGCGCCGTTGCAGCACCCGTGTCCGCGGGCTCCAGCGACTCGTCGCACGCGCGCGTCACGTCGGCGGGGCAGGTGATCTCCGGCGCGGTGGTGTCCAGCACCGTGATCAGTTGCGCACAACTGGCCGAATTGCCGCAGTGGTCGGTGGCCGTCCAGGTCCGCGTGATCGTGCCGGTGCCGTCGCACTCCGTGAGTGCCGCGCTATCCACATACGTGACGATCGGCGCGGGATCGCAATTGTCCGTCGCCACCCCCGTGCCCGTGTCCGCCGGAGCAAGTGAGCCGTCGCACTCCGCCTCGGCCGCCGGCGGACATACGAGCACCGGCGGCGTCATGTCCGTCAGGGTGATGAGCTGTTCGCATGTGCCCACGTTGCCGCAGCGGTCGGTCGCGTACCAAGTGCGCCGCACCGTGCCCGTGCCGTCGCATTCCCCCAGCTCCTCCGCGTCTGCGTAGCTCAGCTCCGGGTTCGGGTCGCAATCATCCGTCGCCACAGCCGACCCGGCGTGCTGCGGATCCCACGGCTCGTCGCACGACAGCGTGAGCGGCTCCGGGCAGGTGATCTGCGGCGGAACGTCGTCCGAGACAGACAGGGCCAGCAGCGCCGGCGTGATCGGATCGCCCTCGACATCCGTGAGACGCGTCGGCGGCGTTGTGCTGCGCCACGTGAGCAACTCCGGCTCGTGACACAGCGGCTCGCGCGCGATGAACGTGAACACGGCCAGGCAGCGGCCGCCCGACGCGCCGGTGCCAAAATTGTCACCGTCCGGGTCCGGCGGCGTGCCCGCTTCCCACACGCCTACGGCGTAGTCGAGCGTTCCCGCTTCCTCGTCAACCGCCTCAGCGATTTCGCGCTCGAACGGATTCGCCGGATCCACCTCGGCGGTGTCCGCCGGCGTCGCCGCGACGTAGTAGAGCTGTGACGGGTCGTACGCCAGGAAGAACTGGCCGCCGGTGATCGACGGGCCGATATCCTGCATCCACAGCTCGATCAGCAGGTACTCCCCGCTCGCGTAGCACGGCCGGTCGGCGACCAGTACGAGCTGCCCGGTCCGTGCGACGGCCGGCCGCGTGGCATCGGCCGTCGAAATTGACTGCGCCAATCTCACGCGCTGCAGCGCCTCATTTCTGACCGGCGATGTGTCCCTCTGGCCCCCCACCGTCGCCGACAAGCTTCCCAGCAGGCAAATGCCCAACAGTCCTGACAGGTTCCCCTTCATCCGTTTTCCCCTGAATCGATTGCGGGCGCAGCGACGGCCGGCGCGCTGCAAAGACGCGTGCTGAAACGGCGACGGCAGCCCAAGTGGCGTGCGCGTCCCTACGGCCATCGCGGTCCCCGGATGTAGTAGTGGCGGCGAACCGCTCCGCCGCACTCACGAGGCTTGTGCGATCAGGACACTCGAGATGACTTCCGGATCTGTCGATCCCGCAAACGCCCAGCCCGTGCCGCACCGACACGAGGCAGCGCGGGGGTGCGGGTTGACCGCCCCGACCAGGACATCGCGTCGTATCCCCGTTCAGGGTCCTTCTTGCGGGAAATGGGCCATGCCAGGCATGGTCCGCCGCAGATGATATAGGACCTCTGACCGCCTCTTAGGTCTACTCTATCAGAAGGTCCGGTTCCCCGTCAAGGTTACTTGACGCTAGGGGCGGGGAATTCTCCTAAGGGCCTGAACGTGCGGGAGCTTCTGACCCCGGCCCCGCGGCGGCCGGACGGACGCCTAGCGCGTCAGGCGCACTTGGACGGCCTCTCCGGCCATCAGGCGGCGCCCGTGGTCCAGGGTCACGACGAAACCCCGACCCCATGCCGGCACCGTGCCGGCCCACAGCCGGGGCGGCAGTTGCGTGACCGCGGGCGAGAGATGGCTCAGCGTCCCGGAGAGACGCTCCCCGCTGGCGCTGGCCAGCACCGTCACCGGGCGGCCGAGCTCAATGCGGTGGATGTCGGCTTCGCCGGCGAATGCGACGACGCGGTCGGTGTGCCGCGCGCTGATCGTGAGCAGCGGAATGCCCGGCTGCACGTGGTCTCCGCCGCGTGCCGCGAGCTGTGTGACCTGTCCATCGAACGGGGCGTGGATGCGGTGGACCGCCAGGCGGCGCAGCAGGTTGTCGAGATCGCGCTGCCGCACGTCCACGGCCAGGCGCAGCGGGGCGAGGATCGGCGCGTCGGCGTCCGTCGCGGGCGTCGTTCCGACGTGTGCCTTCCAGCGTTGTTCGGCGTCGTCCAGCGCCTGCTGCCGCTGCGCGAGCACCTCGCGGTTTTCCTCGACGGTCACGCGCAGCGAATCGGCGGCGGCCTGGATCGCGTTCAGCTCGCGCACGCTCGCATTGCCCTCGCCGTACAGCTCTTCGACGATCTGCGCCTCCGTCTGGCTGCTTTGCAGCAGCACACGGTTGCGCGCATCGTCGACAAGCTGCAGCAGGTAGTCGATGCGATTCGCTTCGCGCCGTTCGGCGAACTGCCGCGTGATGTCCTGCGCGTCCAGCGCGGTCCGCGCCGCATCGACGTGCCAGCGCAGGCCCTGGGCCTCGAGCTCCGCCTGCAGCCGGCGGATATCGGCCTCCACCTGTGCCTCCTCGTCGTCCAGCACGATCAGCAGTTGCCCGGCCTGCACGGGCTCGTACAGCGCGACGTACACGTCGCGGACCAGATCCGGTTCGGCGTGCCGGATCACGCAGGTCGCCTCGTCGGCGTATCCCGTCACCGCGACCGCCACGCCTTCCCACCAGTACAACAGCGCTGCCGCCGCCAGGGCGCCCAGCCAGACGAGTGTCGGCGCCAGGCCGCGCACCCGACGGCCGAACCGCGCCAGCCGCCGGGGCGGCGTCTGAACGACCGATGCCGACGGTCGGCTGTTGCCCCCGCCTGTCGCATGCGAGACCGGTGCCTCGATGACCATGTGCGTGTCCCCGTCAGCGTTCCGCCCCGGCGGGCGCTATTCTTCTTCTCCCGGTTCGACGAGCAGTTGCACGCTTTCCGCGTCGCAGCGCTGTTTCAGCGCCGCCACCAGGTCGGCCCCCTCGCGCGGATCGCGCAGGCGCAGCTTGTACGTGCACTGCGCGACGGCGCCGTCATGCGCCTCCGCACCGGGCACTTCGTCCACGGCGATCACCGTGTGCGTGCGGCAGTACCCCTTCAGGACGTCGGCGATCGCGGGCGTGCTGAGGCGCGCCGCTTCGACGCGGAAGCGCAGCAGGCTGTCCAGCGCATACATCCCGCCGAAGCCGCTGGCCTGGAGGTACCAGGCCACGAGATTGATGAACAGGCCGCCCGCCAGCGCGAGCGCGTGGAAGCCGAACCCCGCCGCCATCCCGCAGACCAGCGCCATCAACAGGTAGGCGGAATCGCGTGGATCGCGGAGCGGCGTGCGGAACCGGACGATCGCCATGCCGCCCAGCAGTCCGAACACCGCGATGATGCTGTGCGACACGAGGTGCATGCTCAGCGCCGCA
Source organism: uncultured Planctomycetales bacterium (assembly GCA_964629745.1). Taxonomy (GTDB): domain Bacteria; phylum Planctomycetota; class Phycisphaerae; order UBA1845; family Fen-1342; genus JAAYXS01. Next base: position 3,859 of record CAZVRR010000027.1, read on the forward strand.
ATCACGGCAATCAGGATGATGGTATGTGTCAGGCCGCGCTGGTACGAGACGCCGCGATAGGTCCACTTGTAGAACCACGCGCTGAGCTGTCCGATGAGAAACGCCACCAGCAGCGCCAGCAGCAGCGGCTGAAGCGGCACGCTCGCCGAGGTCGTGGAGGGCGCCATCATGCGCTCGAACATGTCCATGTCAGCTCACCCGCAGGAACCGGTCTTCGCCGGCCTGCACACCGCCCCGGCGCGCGCAAAGGAGATACTTCGATGTGCCGCGCGGCGTGATCTCGGCACGCCGCAACAGGTCCGCCAGCCAGAAGGGACAGCTCTGCGTGAACTTCAGCTCGAGAATCTCGCGCGGCCCCGCGAGTGCCGGCCACCACGCCGCGCGCGTCCCCGTCCCCGGCGGGCCCAGCACGCAGTAATGCAGGTCACGATCCAGCGTGATCCGCACCCCGTCCGCCCCGCCGCTCTCGTAGGCTTCGCGCAGGTAGCACGCCCCCAGCGCGGGCCGCGATCGGAGCGTGCTGCTCAGCAGCAGAAACTCGGTGACGTTGGCTGCGTGGGCCGGTTCGAAGCGCGCCAGCGCGGTCCACTGGTCCGGCTGCGCCGCGACGAGCTGCTCGAGCCAGGTGCCGTGGGCGGCGGCGCGGAGCTTGTTCGAGATGCCCGCGTCCTTCTTTTTGATCTCGAGGAACACCGGGGCGTCTGGATCCGGCGGCTCGCGCCACGAACGGTAGGTCCGCACGCGCAGCTTGTAGCGGTGCACGCGCTTCTCCAGCGCGTGGCGCAACAGGTCGAGCCGCGGACTGTCGAAGTAGATCGAGCACACGGGGTACACACCCCCGCGCCGGGCGGCGAACTCGTCCGGGGCGAGCACGCTCCGGCAGAAGCGGCGCACGGCTTCAGCCTGGAACTCCGTCACCAGGAACTTGCGTTCCTGGCGCCGCCAGGCGATCACGCGGCCACCTCCGTCGCGCATTCTGGTGCTTTCCCGAAACGCGACCGCTCGACGGCCCGACGAGCAGTCTGCAAGCGAACAGGCCCCGTCCGAGATGTCCTGAACAGGGCGGCCTCCTGAATATAGGCCGCCTTTTTTCGCCCGTCAAAAATGCACAAAGTTCGTGCAAAGTTCGCGCAAAGAAATTACAGTTCTCGCATCTGAATCGCCGTCCGCGCGACCTGCCGCGCGCGGGTGTGGCAGTTGCCACGCAGCGCCTCGCGCACACCGACGGAGGTTCAGCACTCGCCCGGGGTGGAAGTAGACGCGCCTGGCCCCGCGCCGCAAACGGGGCCGGGAGGAAGGGAGTAGGAAGCGCGCACGGCACCCCGGAGATTAATTCCATGTCTGGCCCCAAGTTTGCACCCCCGGCTTCCGATATAACAGCGCCGTCATCCCGGTGAATTCGGAGTAACCCCCGTGAAAGTCCCGTTCGGCCCGTTCCCTGTCGCAGTCCTGGCTAGCGCTTTCGCCGTAGTACCGGGGAACCAAAGGGTACAGGCCGCTCCATGGCCGGCCGAGTCGTTCGCGGAGGCAGTCAACCTGACGCCGATCGAAGGGCCGGGCACCAACGACTTTCACCTCGACCTGAGCGGGGCGGTCTGGAATCCGCTGACGCAGCGCCTGTGGGTCTGTCGGAACGGCCCGGGCGGCAGCGCCTCGAAGTTCTGGGCGATCCGCCGCACGGAGGAGGGCGGATTCGCCATTGATTACCAGGACGGCCTGCGGGGCGAATGGACGGGTTTCGGCGACCTGGAAGACCTGACGTTCGCCGACCTCGCCGAGCCGGTCGTTTATCTGGTCATTGAAGGCCAGGAACGTGTGAAAGCCTACGACGTATCCGCGTACGGCACGGCTGTCTGCCTGAACGACTGGGACACCTCGCCGTATCTGCCGCTCAGTGGATCCTCCGGCGCGGAAGGAATCGCGTTCATCCCCGACGCGTATCTGCAACAGGCCGGCTTCGTCGACGCGGGCGGCGCCCCGTACCTCAGCCAGAACGGCATGCAAGGCCTGATGTTCGTGGCGCACCAGAACGGGGGCCGCATCTACGTCTTCGACCTGAACCGCAGCGACGACACGTACCTGTTCATCGGTGCGTACAAGACCGCTTACACCGAGAGCTGCGGGCTGGCGTTCGACCGCACCGAAAACCTGCTCTACGTGTTCCACGGGGCCGGTTACAACCGGACCGAGGTGGTGCGGCTCTCGTCCACCGCGGTCGGCAGCGAGCGGCAGTTCGACTCCGTGGCGCTGTATAACAGCCCCGCCGCGGGGAACCTCGAGGGCATCGCAGTGGTTCCGCCCAATGACTGCGCCGGCACCGGCCGCAATTTCTTCCTGGCGATCGATGACGGCGGCCCGGCTTCACTCATGGAATTCCAACTGTTCCCCTGCTGCGTGGACGGCGCCGTGAGCGACTCGGACGCTGACGGCGTGATGGATTGCGCCGACGCCTGCCCGGACACCCCGCCCGGCGAGCTGGTGGATGCGGCCGGCTGCCCGTACGAACCTTCGACGGAGTCCCACCAGGACTCCGCCGCCCCGTCCTCCGAGGAGGCGCCGGAGCGGTGGGAGTGGTGGGAGCACGAAGTCCGCTGACCGCCGCACCCGCGCTCGAATTCGCCGATCCGTCTTCGGCTCTCCGTTGACGCGACCTGCGCACGCGCTAGGATCACTTCAGTAGCTTTTTCGTTGACTACGGCTGGGTGCGGTCACGCGCCTGCATCGCGCGAACCATTGATCACGGGCGACATGGGCGGGGCAGTGCGCTCTGACGCCGGACCGGGCCGGTTTGACTCGCAGGGACGTCGGCGCAGGCCGTCTGGCGCCGACAGGATAGGGTTCGTATCCATGCCGGCCCGAGGGCATGTCAAAACGGGCCGCGCGCTGTCTAACGAAACCGGCGGTCAGTGAGCGCGACGGGAGACCGGTACCCGTGCGGTGATCGTCGGTGCGGGAGTCCTTCATGCGGAAGCATCGAGCCTTCTGGGGCGTGCTGGCGGTGCAGTCACTCGCGGCACTGTCGCTCGCGCAGCCGATCCTCATCAACGAGATTCACTACAACCCGCTCGGAAGCTCCGATCTCGAGGAGTTCATCGAACTTCACAACCCGGGCAGCGCGACCGTCGAGCTCGGCGGCTGGAACCTGGGCGGCTTCGCCACGCCGGGCTGCACGTTTCCGCCCGGTACCACGCTCGCGCCGGCCGCCTACCTCGTCGCCGCCAAGAGCCCGGCCGCCCTGCTGACGGCCACCGGCTACTCCACCCCGTTCACCTGGGGCGCCGACGACAGTCTCAGCAACGGCGGAGAACTGATCGAGCTGCGCGACGACAGCGGAGACCTCGTCGACGCCGTCACGTATGACGATGCCCCGCCCTGGCCCACGCCGCCGGACGGCGGCGGCCCCTCGCTCGAACTGGTCAATCCGCTGCTGGATAACGCCGTCGCGAGTGCCTGGCTTCCCTCCGGCACGCTGCACGGGAGCCCGGGCGCGCCGAACACCGTGTTCAGCGATGCCCCGCTGGTCGTTGCGGAGATCCCGCCGCGGCTGACCGCCGTCCCGACACTCGCATCCGTCACCGTGGAGTTCAGCACACCGGTCACCGGCGTCAGCCCCGCGGATCTCCTGGTCGCCGGCAGTCCCGCCACGGCCGTGATTCCCCCGGCCGGGCCCGCCGACACCTATACGTTCAGCGGGTTTTCCGCGCCGCCCGCCGGCTCCGTGGAATTCGAGCTTCTGCCCGGCGCCATCGTGGACAGCGTCGGCCTGCCGTTCGGCGGCGACGCCTGGACGGCGTCGGTCGGGATCACGCTGGTGATCAACGAGGTGCACTACCATCCGCCCGACTCCGAGCCGCTGGCCGAGTTCCTCGAGATCTACAACGCCGGTACCGCGACCGCCGACCTGGCGGGCGGCGGCATGACCGACGGCGTGGATCTGACCTTCGCCGCCGGCACACTGCTCGCACCGGGCGGCTATCTCGTGCTGGCCGCGGACCCGGCGCTGCTGGCAGCGGTCACCGGCTACGAGGGCGCCACCGCCTGGACGTCGGGGCGTCTCGACAACTCCGGTGAAAACCTGATCCTGAGTGATGCGGCCGGCAATGTCCTCGACCAGTTGCAGTACGCGGACGGCGGGAGCTGGCCCCCGGCGGCAGACGGCGACGGCCCCTCGCTCGAGCTGGTCAACCCGGCGTTGCCCAACGAGTTCGGTGGGGCGTGGGCCGCCGCGAGTCTCGCGCACGGCACACCGGGCGCCCTGAACAGCCGGTACGACGCCGCGCCGCCCCCCATCATCCGCGCGACCACGCACGAGCCGCCGATTCCCGCCGGCGGGCAGAGCGTGAAGATCACGACCTTCGTCATCGACGACGGGCCGACCCCCACTGTGACGCTCGTGTATAGGCAGGACCAGGATCCAACCGTGTCCTACGTGAGCGTTTCGATGTTCGACGACGGCGCGCACGACGACGGCGCCGCCGGCGATCACGTGTATGGCGTCACGGTACCGGGACTGCCCGCCGGCGAGCGGCTGGATTTCGCCATTCGCGCCAGCGACGGCGTGAGCGAGACCGCGGCTCCCCCGGGGCACGACACGCTCGTGGCGGGCGAGTACCCGACCCAGACCTTCCTGTGCAAGTTCCAGGACCCGCCCTACTTCAGCACGGCGTATCCGACCTATCACCTGGTCACCACCCAGCACACGCGCAACCTGCAAACCGTCCACAACGAGTCGGAATACGATGCGACGTTCATCCACTGCAACACGGCCGGGCAGTGCCAGATCTTCTACAACATCATCGAGCATTATCGCGGGGCCAACAGCCTGAACCTGCACCCGCACTCGTTCCACCTGCGCCTCAACGATGACCAGCCGCTGAATTCGGAACTCGGGTTCCCGATCACGCGCATCCTGCTGAACTCGCAGTCCATCGTAAAGCAGCGCCTGGGCATGCAACTCTTCGCCGAGTCCTTCGGCGCCGCGCTGCCCATGCCGCGAACGCAGTTCGTCCGCCTCAACACCAGCCCGCTCAGCCATGGCGGCGTGCAGGACTACATCTACATCAACGTCGAACGCCTGGACGGCGACTTCCTGACCTCGCAGGGCGGGCAGGTCGCCCCCCCGCGCTTCCCCGACCTGTGCACGGGAACCGCGGAACCCTGCGGCGACGACTTCGACTGTCCGCCGGGCGAGACCTGCGCCGCGGTCGACGACGGGAACCTCTACCGCGGCCGGCACAACGATGCGCACTTGCGCTGGGAAGGCTGGGATCCGGCGGCCTACATGGTCGACGCCTCCGGGCAGAACGGCTACGAGCTCGAGAACAACGAGGACGATCACGACTGGACCGATCTGCTCACGCTGTGCTACGCGCTCGACGCGGGCACGACGCCGGACGCCACATACGAGGAAGCGGTGCGCGCGCAGGCAGACGAGCTGGAATGGGCCCGTTGGTTTGCGCTGCACATGCTGCTCGTGAACCGCGAAGGCGGCATCTATCGCGACACCGGCGATGATTACTACATCTGGTTCCGTCCGACCGGCGCCCCGGGTGGCTACCACGCCACGCTGCTGGCTTGGGACCTCGACTCGACATACGGCGGGTTTGGGACGACGTTTCTACAGGAAACGATCTGGCGGACCGCGGTGCCATCGCCCAAGCGCTTCCTGCGTTCGAATGCTTTCGCCGGGACGTTCGTGGACGCCCTGGCCGACCTGCTGGACGTGGAGTTTCAGCAGGCGGCAATGGATGCACGCATCGATGCGATCCCGGACGAAATCTTCGCGCAGGAGCGCACCTACCTGTACGGCGGCGACCCGAACTTCACGAAGCAGCGCTTCAAGCAGTGGGTGAGCGACCGCCGGGCGTATGTGAACGGCGAGCTCAAGCGCGACGTGACGCTGCTGGGTGTGCCGGGCGGAACGTACACGAACCCTGACCCCGTGCTCCCCTTGAACGGACAACTCGACCAGCGCAGTACGCATGCGCTGGCCGTCAACGGCCGGATCGCCGACGCCTACAGCGTCTACGCGGCCAACTGGTCCCACGCGCTTACCTTGCACCGCGGCATGAACCCGATCGTCGTGCAATGCCTCGATGCCCAGGGACAGGAGACCAATCGCGCTGCCGCCGCCGTCCGTTACGATCCCCCGCCCGCGGCAATCCGCGTCACCGCGCCGCGCCGCATGCTCGATACGAAGACGCTCACGCTGAAGGCCGAACTCCTGGACGCCGACGGCGCGATCGACTGGCGCGTCTGGAACGCGCTCGGATCGGTGTCCGCCCGCCGAGTCAGTTCCGGCGCCGGCGTGCCCACTTCGATCACGATCTTCGAGACCTACCCGGCCGGCCCCGGGCAGAGCTCGCCGGCGGATTCCATCCGCTTCTACAACGGCGTCGGCACGGTGTCTTTCACCCTCGACAACGGCACCACTGAGCCGGCGGGCGAGCTCGAGGTCACCGTCACGCTGGGCGGCGTGAGCGCCTCCGCCCGCGTCACCGTGCTCGATGCGGACCGGGCGGACACGTTCCAGCAACTCAGCGGCGAGCTCAGCGGGGACGACCTGGTCTGGGAGCCCGCCGACGGCGTGATTCACCTGACCGGCCACGTGACCGTCCCGCCCGGAGCGACACTCGTCATCCGGCCGGGTACGCTCGTGATGGTGGATGCCGGCGTCGCCGGCGACGGCACGAAGATCGTCGCCGACAATGCGTCGATCGCGGCGCTCGGCACGCGCGAACAACCCATCAGCTTCTTCGCGACCAGCGGACCGGCGGCGATGGTGCTGCCGCAGACGGTCAAGAATAACCCGCCCTCGTGGGGCGGGTTCCACCTGCAAGGCGCGGGCGCGACCGTGCTCACGAACGTCTTCCTGACCGGCGCCGGCAACAATCCCATCGCCGGACATCCGCGCCCCCCCGTGATCCATCTCGCCGGCGCACACGCACTGCAATTGGCGGAGTGCGTCTTCGCCGATTCACCCGGCAAGCTAGTCCACGGCGGCGGCAGCGGAGACTACCTGATCCAGGGCTGCACGTTTACGCGCACCGGCATCGGCGGCGAGTTCGTCGGGTCCGGGTACCAGCTCGTGGTCGAGGACAGCTGGTTCGCGCGGATCGGCCGGTCGGAAGTGGAGTTCGACTGCGTCGGCTACATCCTGCACGTCGATCATCCGGCCGACGCCGTGGTGCGCCGCTGCATCCTGACCGACGGCGGCGACGATCTGATCGACCACAGCACCGGCGCCACGCCGATGCTGGAGCACTGCATTCTCTACGATGCCGACGACAAGGCCGTGAGCATGGACGGCAGCGGCACGCTCACCTGCACGAACTGCCTGCTGTTCAACACGCCCGCCGGCCTGCGCTGCGCCGGGGCCCCCGTGTTCCTGACGCATTGCACCTTTGGGCCCAGCACTCTGTTGCAGAACCCGGACTGTGCGGCGTCGGAAATCGATCGCTGCATCTTCTGGCCCGTTCACGCGGACACCTGCTGCGGCTCGGTCCAGCACACGCTGGTCGGCTTCCCGGAAGACCTCGGCTGCGGCACGGGCAACTTCAGCAGCGATCCGCTGTTCGCGGACGCGCCGAACGGCGATTTCACGCTGCACCCCGACTCGCCGGCCCTGGCGGCCGGGCCCACCAGCGGGCGCATCGGGTGGCTCGGCTTCCCCACCGCCGAGGCCTGTGCGCTCGACGGCCAGTGCGATGACGGGAACGACTGCACCGCGGACCTGTGCGAGCTGGGGGCATGCGTGCACCTGGCGACGGTCGGCTGCTGCCAGGACGACAGCGACTGCGAAGATGCCGTCGCCTGCACGATCGACCTCTGCAATCAGTCCCTAAACGCCTGCGAGTTCGTGCCGAGCGACGCGGCCTGCGACGACGGCGCGTTCTGCAACGGTGCGGAACTCTGCGATCCCGATGCCGGCTGCGTGGACACTGCGCCACCCTGCAGCGGCGACGAATGGTGCGACGAAATTGACGACGCCTGCGTGGGCGCGCCGCTGACGGAGGCCGCCGGTCCGCGCTACCTCGAGGTCACTCCGACGGACGGCCTCTCCGGTGTCGCGATCGCGGTTGACTCGGAGGAGCTGCCGTGCCTGCCGCGCTACGTGAACGCGCAGGGGCGGCTCGTTGACGTACCGGTCTACCGCCCCTCGTCGCAATGGGGCACGGTCCGCATCAGCGACCGCGAACTCGTGCCCGGGGTCACGTACGAGGTACGTGTCCTCTCCGGCGCCGGCACGTCCGCGCCCGCGGCGGTCCAACTGCCTCCCTGGGGCGACACGACACGCGACGGCGTCGTCGACGAGTCGGACATCCTCTGCGTGCTCGACGGCTTCCGGGCGGACTTCGCCACGTGCGGTCTCGCGGCCGTCGACCTCGCCGGCTTTACGCCGGATCGCCGCATCGACCTGTACGACATCGTCGCCGCACTGGATGCCTCCCTGGGTCTTCCGTACCCCGATGCGAGTCCGTGCGGCGCCACCGGCGTGCCGGGCGCGCGGGGGGGCGTGGTCGAGCTGCAACTGGTCCCGCGGCGCGCCGTGGTGCGCGTGGGTGAAGTGCTGGAACTCGACGCGTTCGTCAGCGCGGCAGTGGATCTGCGCGGCTACCAGCTCCGGCTTGCCGTAGTTTCGCCGGACGACTTCGCTTCGGTGCACCCCACCCTGCACACCCGTGCGCAGGCCGGGCCCCCCGGAGCCGGTCCGGGCGTCGGTCACATCGGCAGTCCCAAAGACCCAGGACTTCCGCTGACATTGGTTGATGCATACATCGACGAAGCACGCCCCGATTACGTCTTCGTGGCACTCACCAGCTATGGTGTGGGCGATCCCGCGGGCGAGCGTCTCGCCGGCGCCGCTGTGACGGGGATCGACGTGAGCGAATGGCAGTACGTCGGCACATTTGAAGTGCGGGCGCTGGCGGGCGGCAGCGAGCCCTTCACCGTCGGCGTGCGTGCCGGAGATTCGCTGCTGCTCGACTCGCTCGGGCTCCCGCATTCTTTCGTGCAGGAGGAAGCTGCGTTCTTCGTGCTCCCCGAATCCGAGCGCGACTAAACGCCGTGAGGGAGAAACTCGGGTGGACACAGAAAGGAGCGCGATGAGCATCCTTCGCATGCGATCGGCCTGGAGGCGCGTGGTCGCGGCGACGCTGACGAGCGGCTTGGCACTCGGCCTGGTCGCGTCGCAGCCGGACACTTCTGCGACCGCCCGCCCGGGGGCCGGGTCGGCCGCGTTGGCCGGGGCACCGGCGGACGAAACGGCCGCGCGGGGTGATCCCGAGACCAATCTGGCCCTCGCAGCGCGCGCCACGTTTGATCCGGACCACGACACGGCGGGCAGCGTGTCATCCTCCCTCACCGAATTCGGCGCGGGTGAAACTTTTTACCTGGAGCTGTGGGCACGCACCACGCATCCGACCGGGCTGGCCATCGTCAGCGCGGACCTGGTCTTCGACCCGGCGCTGATCTCCGTCGATACCGATGCCCCCCCGCCGTTCGTGCAGGGCATCTTTCACACCGGCCTGTTCGACGAGCTGATGCACAGCTCGGGCGATCAGCCCGGCCGAATTGCGGCGCTCAGCGGCGCCTACTTGCCTGACGATGGCTGCGGGACCGATCCGGCGGGCGTCGCGCCGCACTGGGCCCGCGTGGCGGTCGTGCAGTTCACCGCGCTGGTGGCCGGCGCGCCAAGTATCCTGGTGCAGCCGACGAATTCCCCCGTATACGTGGTCGGGCACTGCGGGACCGGCGCGATCGCCACCGCAACGATCACCTACGAGGGGCTGAACCCCGCACCTTACGCGCAGGTCGCCTTGGCGGTCGCCGGGCTGGACCATGCCGTGACGCGAACCGCCACGATGGTGCTGACCGACTGCGGCGCGGGTTCCGAGCAGCGCAGCGTGCCCGTCCAGTTTGACGCCGCGGGCGAGGCCTTCACCACGGTGGTTGACCTGGATGCGACCGTCGACTTCATCCAGGTGCGCACCGGCCACACGCTCCCACGCCTGCTGCCGCTCACGTTTACCGGCAATGCGGCCGCGGTCGATTTCCGGCCGCCGCATCAACTCTGGTCCGGCGACCTGTCCGACGGTCCGGTGGCGCAGGATGGCCTGATCGACGTGCAGGACTTCGCCGTCGTGGCGCGAAACTGGGGGCAGACGATCGAATCCGCAAGCGACTCGGGCGGCGACGTGACGGGTGACGGGCTGCAGGACGGGCTGGACTTCGCCGCGATGGTTCCCCACTTCGGCTTCACCGCCGAGCCCGAGCATGACTGCGGCCCGGAGTTGGAACGACCGGAGCCCTTGTGGGACTGGGTGCTGCGTGGAACGCCCCCCGGCGGCCTCCGACCGCTCGGCGCCGCGGGCGGCCTGCACCTCGTGCGTGTCGGTGACGCGTGCTGGTTCGAACCGGGTGAGCTCGTGACGCACGCCGTACGCGTATCGGAGCTTCCCGAGCCCGTCAACGGCGCGCAGTTCCTCCTGAGCGTCCCCAGCGACCAGCTCGAATTCCTCGGCGTGGAGCCGGGAGACGGGACCGACTCGCCCTGGAACGCTGCGCTCGAGGTGCATGAAGAGATCGCGGACGGCGTGCTGGTCTATGCCCTGGTTCTGCCCGGGACGGCTACGGCCCTGGACGCCGTGGTGGCCGAGGTGACGTTCCGCTATGCCCCGCCCGCCGACCCGGAGCCCGCGACGGTCGCTCTCGTGAGCCAACAGGGCGCCCTGGCCGCCAGGCTGACTCGCGCGGCCGATGCCCAGGCGGTAACGCCTCAGCTCGGCCCGCCCGTGCTGCTCACGCTGCCCGGCGACTTCCAGGGCAGCGGCACGATTGACGTCGCCGACTGGAGCGGCCTGGCCGACTGTCTGTATGGGCCGGACCAGTCGGGGGCTGAGGATTGCTGCGCCGTGGACTTCGACCGCGATGGGGACATAGATCTCGCAGACTTGCAGGGATTCCAGCCGCTATTCGGGACGCCCTGATGCCGCACGCCGTCAAAAGGAAGTTCGCCATGCAGCGCATCGCCGTCGCGCTCGCCCTCCTCGCGGCCATCCGGGTCACGACCGCGCTCGCCAATCCCGTGATCCACGAGATCATGTACCATCCCGACTCCGTCCTGGAGGGCGAGGAGTTCGTCGAGCTGTACAACCCCCAGCCGGAGCCAATCGACCTGGGCAACTGGTGCGTGGACGGACTTTCGTTTTGCTTCCCGCCCGGAGCCACGATCGGCCCGGGCGCGTTCCTCCTGCTGGCCGCCGATGCAACCGCCTTTCAGACCGCCTACGGCTTTGCACCGGACTACGTCTTCGGCGGACAGATCGACAACGGCGGTGAACTGCTCGCCCTGCGGAGCGCCGCCGGCACGATCGTCGACCAGGTCGATTACGAGGACGAGCCGCCCTGGCCCGTCACGCCCGACGGGCTGGGTCCCTCACTCGAGCTGATCGATCCGGCGAGCCCCCACGACACGCCGCGCAACTGGCGCGCCTGCCTCGCGCCCGCCGGCCATACCGCGGG
>CAZVRR010000027.1:15481-22195 GCA_964629745.1 uncultured Planctomycetales bacterium
ACGACACGCCGCGCAACTGGCGCGCCTGCCTCGCGCCCGCCGGCCATACCGCGGGCGCGCCGAACTCCGTCGCCGCCGCCGGCCTGCCGCCCTGGCTTTCGAACATCGAGTTCCCGGTGGAGCCCGCGCCGGGCGCTGCGCTGCCCGTGACGGTCCACGCCGCGGACGCGACCGCGCTCACGCTGTCGTACCTCGTCGACTTCGGCACGGAAACGACGATCGCGATGGAGGACCTGGGCGGCGGGCAGTACGGGGCGACGATCCCCGGACAGGCCAGCAATGCCCTGGTCCGGCTGCGGATCACGGCGACCGGTCCGACGGGGACGATGAGCTATCCACGCAGCGATGACAGCGTCATCTACGATGGAACGAAGGTCGCGGATCCGGCGCTGACCACCGCCTTGCCCGTCGTGTACTGGTACATGGATCCGGCGGACTACGTCGCGGCCCTCAGCCACTACCTGACGGATGAGCTGGAGCCGGCCGTCGTCTACTACGCGGGCACGCTGTACGACAACGTACGCGTCCGCGTCCGCGGGCAGCTATCGCGTCAATGGCCGAAGAAGAACTGGAAATTCAAGTTCCCGCAGGCGCATGACTTCCGCGATGCCGCGCACCTGTCGCTCCCGCTGGACCAGTTCGATCTCCAGGGCGATTACTCGGACAAGAGCTACCTTCGCGAGATCCTGGCCAGCGAGACCCTGCGCGACAGCGGCGCACCGCATTGCCAGGCGTTTCACGTGCGGGTCGAGCAGAATGGCGATTTCTTCGGCTTGTACACGCTGCGCTCGGCCGCTGACGACGACTACCTTGACCAGAACGGCCTCGACCCGGACGGCGCCTGGTACAAGTGCTATCTCGACTGCCGCTACCTCCCGCTGGGGTCCCTGCCCTCCTACTACCAGAAGAAGACACGCCTGTACGAGGGGCACGAGGACCTGCACGGCCTGGTGGACAACCTGAACCACCTGACGGGCGACGCACGCCGGAATTACCTGTGGGATGCGATCGATCTGCCCGCGACCGTGAACTTCCTAGCCGCCATGTCCATCCTGCACAACAACGACCACGTCCTGAAGAACTACCTGCTCTACCGCGATACGCCCGCCCGGCAGCGCTGGTCGATGCTGGCGTGGGACCTCGATCTCGTGCTGGGCCGGAATTTCACCGCCGCGGGCGTCCTGAGCGACGAAATCTGGGCCGACAACGACGACGTCGGGCGGGTCAATGTCTCGCCCAGTCATCCCTTGTTCGGTGACACCGAGCACCAGAAATTCGACTACAAGTGGAACTACTTGACCGACGCCCTCTATGAAGATCTTGAGATCCGCGCCATGTTCCTGCGGCGGCTGCGGACCCTGGCGGATCGCCTGCTCGCGCCCGGGTACTACGAGACCCGCATCGCCGAGCTCGTCGGGCCGCTGGAACCCGAAGCCGCCCTCGATGCGGCCGTCTGGGGCCAGTACGGCCAGCCGCAGTCCGCAGCCTACGCCGCCGGCCTGATTACCGATGACTACCTGCCGCGCCGCCGCACTCACCTGCTGCAGACACACGCCGTGGCCGGCGGGATCCCGCCGGCGCAGGACCCCGCCCCGCCGCTGCTGATCAGCGAAATCATGTACCAGCCGACCGGCGGCGGCGACCGTGCCTTTGTCGAGTTGTACAACCCCGATCCGGACCAGGCCGTTGACCTGTCCGGCTGGCAGTTGCTCGGCGTCGACTTCCAGTTCGAGCCGGGCACGGTGCTCCTGCCGCTGCACTATGGCGTGGTGGTCCAGCACGACGTGACATTCCGCGCCACCTACGACCCCGGCCGCTGCGTGCTCGGGCAGTACTCCGGCGCACTCGACCTGGATGGCGAAACGCTCGAGTTGCGCACGCCGGGCGGCCAACTGATCGACCACGCGTACTACGCGGCGGTGCCGCCGTGGCCCGCGGCGGCGGCCGGCGGCGGATCTTCGCTCGAAGTCATCGACGTCACGCAGGGCAATGACCGCGTGACGGACTGGAGCGCGAGCGTCGCCGCGGGCGGCACGCCCGGCGCACCGAACAGCGTGACCGGCACCGCCCCCGCCGTCCCCGACCTGTGGATCAACGAGATCCTGCCGGACAACGTCGCGTCCAACCCCGACGAGTATGGCGAGTACGACCCGTGGCTCGAGATCTACAACGCGTCGGACACGCAACTCGACCTGGGCGGTCTGTACCTCACTGACGACCATGCCCAGCCCGCCAAGTGGGCGATTCCCGCCGGCACGCTGCTCGACGGCCGCGACTGGCTCGTGGTATGGGCGGACGGAGAAACCGGGCAGGGCCCGTTGCACGCCGGCTTCGTGCTCTCGCCCCAGGAAGGTACGGTGGGCCTCTACACGGCAGACCAGATTCCGATCGATGGAGTCTCCTACGCCGCACTCCTCGCCAACCAGTCATGGGGCCGCTTTCCCGACGGAGCGCACGGCACGGTGCTGCTCGACGTGCCCACGCCAGGCGCGGCGAACAGCTTCGGCGGCGCGGCGCCGCTGATCCTGAACGAGTACAACGCCGTCGGCGATGCCGCGTTCCTCAAGCCCGGCGGGTCCGACGTGTACTGGGGCCGCGTCGCGGGCAACGGCGGCGACTGGTTCGAACTGGTTGTCACGGTCGACCATCTCGATGTGCGTGGCTGGCGCCTGGTCATCAGCAACGACACCGGCGGCGCGGGGCAGGAGATCGAGGTTCTCACGCTCACCGGTCACGTGCTGTGGTCCGACCTCCGCAGCGGCACGTTGATCACGGTTTCCGAGAACCTGCCGGACGACGTCAGCTTCGATCCCGCCGCGGGCGACTGGTGGATCAATGTCCAGGCCGCCGACGGGGCCGCCGGCACGTACATCACGGCGGAGAGCTTCAAGGTCTCCAACAACAACTGGCAGTTGACGATTCAGAACGCGTTGCAGGAACCGATGTTTGGACCCGCAGGCGAGGGGATCGTCCCGTTCAGCGGAATCGGGAACGACGAAATTTGCATGCTGGAGGAGCACCCCGGCCCGGCAATTCGCCCGACTTCCGCCTATGACGACGGCGTCCACAGCACGTTCGGCGCACCCAACATCTACGACGACGGCGTCACGGTGCAGAATTTTGACTTCGTCCGCGGCCTGGCTATCCCGTGCCAGGACGATGACGACTGCATCGACGGGAACCCGTGCACGATCGATCTCTGCGCCGGCGCGTCCGGCTGCGTCTACGAGCCGGCAGCGGACGGCACCACCTGCGCCGATGCGCTGTTCTGCAACGGCGTGGAAGCGTGCTTCGAAGCGTTGTGCCAGCCCGGAGAGCCACAGTGCCTGGACCCGGCGCACTGTGACGAAGGACTCGACGAGTGCCTGCCATGCGCCGCTGATGGGGAATGTATCGACGGGAACGCCTGCACGCTCGACGTCTGCAACCACGACGGCACCTGTGGCAACCCGCCCTGGCCCGACGGCACTCCCTGCGATGACGAGCAGTTCTGCACGGCCGTGGACGTCTGCGACGCGGGCAACTGCGTGGGCAGCGGCAGCCCCTGCGCCGACCTGTGCGAGCGCTGCGACGAGGCCGCGGGTGGCTGCGTGCATTGCAGCTTCGATCTCGACGGCGATCCGCTCGGTGTGATCGGCGGTGGCGACTTCTCGATCTTCGCGGGCTACTACGGCGGGTGCTACGCACCGGGGGACCCCGCGCTGGCCGCGGACTACGATGCCGACGGCTGCGTGGGCCCCGAAGACTTTGCCATCTTCAGCCAGTGCTACGGCCGCACCTGCGCCGAGTGCGAGGAAGGCTGCTTCGGCCCGGACGAGGAGGGCGAGTAACGATCGTCGCCGGCCAGGATGGGCCACCGAACATTTCGGCAAGGTGCGCTACGCCAACGCACCGTTGACGCCGGCCATGTCGCACCCGACTGCTTTGACGCGCGTCAGGACTTGATTTGCGCGAGGTACCGGGCAACGTTGCGCAGGTCGCTCACGAACGCGGCGAACGCGGCGTGGCGCTCCTCGTCGCTGGGCGCCCGCAGGATCGCCGACGGATGCACGGTTGCCATCACGCGCGGCGCCCACCCGGTGTCGGCCAGCAGTTCCCCGCGTTGGCGCGTCAGGCGGAATTCGCGTCCCAGCATCGATTGCGCCGCAGTTGCACCGAGACAAACGATCACCGGCGGGCGCGTGGCCGCGAGTTCGGCGCGCAGCCAGGGCTGGCAGGCGCGGATCTGCCCCACGCTCGGCTTGGCGTGCAGCCGGCGCTTGCCGCGCGGCTCCCAGCGGAAGTGCTTGACCGCATTGGTCACGTAGCAACTCTTGCGCTCGAGTCCCGCCTCGGCCAAGGCGCGGTCCAGCAGACGCCCCGCCGGCCCCACGAAGGGCGCGCCCGCGAGGTCTTCCTGGTCGCCGGGCTGCTCGCCGACGAGCACGACCTTCGGCCGCGCCGCCCCGGTCCCGAACACGGTCTGCGTCGCACGCTCGTACAGATCACAGCCGCGACACCCGCGCGCAGCTTCCGCCAGCCGTCGCAGCGAGGGACGGGCGGTCTCGGGCAGAAAATGCTCGGCCCCCGGGTATGGCCCGCCTTTCACTTCTTTCATCGCCGCGCCGCTCCAGTCACACGCCGCGTTCCACTTTCGATAGCAGCCGCCGGAAGAGGCTAGGAGGAGTAGTGGCCCGTCGCCAGTCTCGACGCATCCCGGCCCAAGTAGACGATAAGTTCGGGAACGCCGCCGCAGCGTGGGCTGCCTGGCGGATTGCCGCGACGATTGGCGGAATTCCGCACGTCGCCGCACCGCCCCCGGTACAATGAGGTCCGGCCGCGAAGCCGAACATGTTCCATCCGCGTCATCGCGACCGCGGCCAGGGGCAGCAATGCGACTTGGCGTGTGCACGTGGGCGCTGGCATTTCTCGGGCAGGGACTCTCTGCACCCGTCACCGCACGGGCCGAGTCCCACCAGTGGACCCTGGTGACCGACTCGGCTGCTTACACCCCGCGCGACGGCGCGGGAGCGGCAGTCCTCGCTGGACAGATGTGGCTGCTGGGCGGCTGGAATCCCGACGCCTATCCCCCGTACAGCACGACCAACGAAGTCTGGTCCAGCACCGACGGTGCGACCTGGACGTTCGTGACGTCTGCCCCCTGGGAAGGACGCCACACGTTCGGCAACGCGCTTTTCGATGAACGAATCTGGGTTCTGGGCGGCGATCCGCTGCGCGCCCACTACCAGCCGGACGTCTGGTATTCCTCCGACGGACTGAATTGGACGCAAGCTACCGCCGCCGCTCCGTGGGGGCAGCGGTGTCTGCAATGCGCGGCGGTGCACGATGGCAAAATCTGGGTCATGGGGGGCGAGACGATCACGCGGTTCGTGCCGTCCGGCCCGCCCGATGAACACTACAACGACGTGTGGTGCTCGAGCGACGGCGCCAACTGGACGCAGGTGACGGAGTCCGCCGCATGGTCGCCGCGGGGAATGATCGGCGGCTCCGTGGTCCTCGGTGGACGCATCTGGCTGCTGGGCGGCGGCACGTATTCCCCGCGCAGCTACTTCAATGACGTGTGGAGCTCCGCGGATGGCGTGAACTGGACGCTGGAGCTGGCGGCCGCCCCGTGGGCGCCGCGGCAATACCATGACGTCGCCGTGTTTGATGACAAGATGTGGGTGCTGGAGGGTTGGAACGGCGACCTCGGCGGCAATCGCAACGACGTCTGGTACTCCGCCGACGGCGTGAACTGGACGGAATTGCCCGGCACACCGTGGGCGCCGCGCCACGCGGCGAGCGTCTTCGTCTTCGATGATGCGCTGTGGGTGGTGGCCGGGAATCACATGCAGCAGGACGTGTGGCGGCTGGACGTGGTTCCCGACGAGCCGACGCACGACTTCGGCCGGCTGGCCGAGTGCCTGGCCGGGCCCGCGGTGCCGGCGCCCGCCGACTGTTCGGTCGCCGACATGGACCACGACAGCGACGTGGACCTGGCCGATTTCTTTGTGTTCCAGCCGGCGTTCAGCGGACGCTCGGGCATCCTGTATGCCCCGACGAACCCCGACAACGCGGCCTGGCGCGCGGCCGTCGCGGCCCGCACAGGCCAGCGCTGCGATTACTTCGACGCGCGCCTCGGCACTCCCAGCGTGGAGCTGATGAACGAATATCACTGCGTATTCACGTGGGTGAACTACCCCTACGCCGACCATGTCCAGATGGGCGACAACCTTGCCGACTACGTGGATCGCGGCGGCACGGCCCTGCTCGGCCAGTGGTGCCTCCCGACGGCGGGAATCTACCTGTCCGGGCGAATCATGACCGCCGGCTACGTGCCGGTCGCGGCCGCCGCGTACTCGCCCGGCACCTACGCCGGCGATGGGACGGACTGTGTCTACGTGCGCTACCCGGTAAGCGGCTACGGATCGAGCTACCGCGATGAGTGCGCACTGCTCGCGGGCAACTGCACGGACGGCACCTTCACCGACGGCTGGCTCGCGGTCGCCTGGCGGCCCGATCGGCGCGTCTACTACTCCCCCGGCAACACGGCGGGCGATTTCACCACCGGCGATACGGCGCAGCTCGTCGCAGGCATGTGCGGCTGCGGCAACTAAAGCAGGTCCAATACAGGATGGCTGTGCCCGTGCTGTTTCAGGCAGCACGCGGCGTCGGCGACGCGCATTCCCCTGCCACGATGTGGCGGGCTTTCATCACGCCGTCCCAGGGACGGCA
>CAZVRR010000028.1:0-3973 GCA_964629745.1 uncultured Planctomycetales bacterium
GGACGTGGTGCTCCTTCTACATGCCCGACTCGCTGCGCACGATGATCGTCATCTTCCCGCGCCGCTTCTCGGACTGCAGCTCGACGCGACCCGAGATCTCCGCCATCACCGAGGGCTCCTTCGGCTTGCGGGCCTCGAAGATCTCCGTGACGCGCGGCAGGCCGCCCGTGATGTCCTGCGTGCCGGCGATTTCCCGCGGCTGGCGGGCCAGCAGCGCGCCGGCCTTGACCTCCTCGCCTTCCTGCACCTCGATGCGGGCCTTTGCCGGCAGGTGGTGGAAGTCCATGATCGTGCCGCTGCTGTTCTCGACCATGATGCGCGGGTGCTTGTCGCCCTTGTGCTCGATGACGATACGCTTGCTCTCCGGCCGGTTCTCCTGCTCCGGCCGCACCGTCTCGCCTTCCACGATGTCCTGGAAGCGCACGAAGCCGTCGGCTTCCGCGAGGATCGGCGTGAAGTGCGTGTCCCAGCGGACGATCACCGCGCGCGACGGCACGGTGGCTCCGTTGGCCGCCAGCACCGCGGCGCCGTAGGGCACCTTGTAGCGCTCGAGCTCGCGGCCCTTCTCGTCGTTGACCGCGATTTCGCCGTTGCGCTTCAGGACGCGGAAGATGGTCTGCTTGCTCTCCGCGTCGACCATGCCGACCGCGTTGAGGTCGTGGTAGCGGATGATGCCGCCCTGGGCCGTCGCGATTTCGTTCTCGACGACCGCGCGGCTGGCGACACCGCCCGTGTGGAACGTGCGCATCGTGAGCTGCGTGCCCGGCTCGCCGATCGACTGGGCCGCGATAATGCCGACCGCCAGGCCCTCCTCGACCAGCATGCCCGTGGACAGGTCGGCGCCGTAGCAGCGGGCGCAGATGCCCATCGGGCTCTCGCAGATCAGCGCGCTGCGCACGCGGATGCTGTCCAGACCCAGGCCGCCGTCTTCGGGCTTGGCCTCGAGCCGCCGCGCGATCTCGAGCGTGATCAGCTCGTGCTCGCGGACGATGATCTCGTCGGTGCGCGGATCGCGGATCGTGTCGCGGGCCGCGCGTCCGACGATCAGCTCGGACAGCTTCACGTCGACTTCCTCACCCCGGTAGATCGTGCTCTTCGTGATGCCCTCGATCGTGCCGCAGTCGAGGCGGTTGATGATCACGTTCTGCGCCACGTCGGCCAGCTTGCGCGTCAGGTAGCCCGAGTCGGCCGTCTTGAGCGCCGTGTCGGCCAGGCCCTTGCGGGCGCCGTGCGTCGAGCTGAAGTACTCGAGCACCGACAGGCCTTCGCGGAAGTTCGCCTTGATCGGGGCCTCGATGATCTCGCCCGACGGCTTGGCCATCAGGCCGCGCATGCCGGCGAGCTGCCGGATCTGGTCGACCGAGCCACGCGCGCCGGAATCCGTCATCAGGTAAATCGGGTTCAGGTAGGGCCTGGCCTTGCTGGCTTCCTTCTTGGCCTCGCTCCCGTCGTCGGCCCGCCAGTCCTCGCCCAGCGTCTTCATCATCTCCTGCGTCACGCGTTCGCGCGCGTGGACCCAGATGTCGATGAGCTGGTTGTGCCGTTCCATCGGCGTGATGTTGCCGTTCTGGAAGTTCTTTTCCACGCGGTCGACCAGCTTCTGGGCGGCCTCGACGATCTTCGGCTTCGACTCGGGAATCCGCAGGTCGGTCAGCGCGAACGACAGGCCGGCCAGCGTGCTCCAGCGGAACCCCAGCTCCTTGATGCGGTCCAGCAGCACGATCGTGGCGGCCCGGCCGAGCTGCCGGTGGCAGTCATCGATCACGCGCGAGATCGCCTTGCCCAGCGGGTAGTTGTAGAACGGCATGCGCGGATCGAGCATGTCGTTGAAGATGCAGCGGCCGACCGTCGTGCGGATCACCCCGCCCGCCGGGACCGACTGCGGCCCCTTCGTCTTGCCCTCGATCGTCGCGCTGCGCGCGACCCGCACGCGGATCGGCGTGTGCATGCCGATCTGCCGCCGGTCCAGCGCCATCAGTGCCTCGGCCGGACCGGCGAACGCGCGCTCCTTCCCCGCCTCGCGCTCGCCCGGCTCGCGGGCATGGTCGCAGGTCAGGTAGTAAATGCCCATGACGATGTCCTGCGAGGCGGACATGATCGGCGAGCCGTTGGCCGGGCTGAAGATGTTGTTCGTGCTCATCATCAGCACGTGCGCCTCGGCCTGGGCCTCGATCGACAGCGGCAGGTGCACCGCCATCTGGTCGCCGTCGAAGTCGGCGTTGAAGCCGCGGCAGACCAGCGGGTGAATGCGGATCGCGTTGCCTTCCACCAGCACCGGCTCGAAGGCCTGGATGCCCATGCGGTGCAGCGTCGGGGCGCGGTTCAGCAGCACGGGGTGCTGGTAGATCACCTCTTCCAGGATGTCCCAGATCGGCTGCTCGCGCCGCTCCAGCATCTTCTTGGCGCTCTTGATCGTGTCCGCCAGGCCGCGCTCACGCAGCTTGCGGATGATGAACGGCTGGTACAGCTCCAGGGCGATCTTCTTGGGCAGACCACACTGCCAGAGCTTCAGCTCGGGGCCCACCACGACGACGCTGCGCGCCGAGTAGTCGACGCGCTTGCCCAGCAGGTTCTCGCGGAAACGGCCCTGCTTGCCCTTGATCATGTCCGTCAGCGACTTCAGCGGCCGGTTCGAGCTGCCCAGCACCGGCCGGCGGCAGCGGCCGTTGTCGAACAGCGCGTCGACCGCCTGCTGCAGCATGCGCTTCTCGTTGCGGATGATCACTTCCGGCGCGTTCAGGTCGATCAGCTTCTTCAGCCGGTTGTTGCGGTTGATGATGCGCCGGTACAGGTCGTTCAGATCGCTGGAGGCGAAGTTGCCGCTGTCAAGCAGCACGAGCGGCCGCAGGTCCGGCGGGATCACCGGGATCACCTCGAGCACCATCCACTGCGCCTCGTTGTGGCTCTGGCGGATGGCCTCGACCAGCTTGAGCTGCTGCGAGAGCTCCTTGATCTTCTGCTTGCTGCCCGTCTTGCGCAGGCCGTCCAGCAGCTCCGCGGAGAGCTTCGGCAGGTCGAGCTGCGCCAGCAGCTCGCGCACCGCCTCGGCCCCCATCAGGGCCCGGAAGCCCGTGTCGCCGTACTCTTCCACCGCCCGCCGGTATTCCTCTTCCGTCAGGAGCTGCTTGGGCTCGAGCTTGGAAGCGCCGGGGTCGACGACCACGTAGTCCTGGAAGTAGATGATCTTTTCCAGGTCGGCCGTCTTCATGTCCAGCAGCGTGCCGAGCCGGCTCGGCATGGCCTTGAAGAACCAGATGTGCACGACGGGCGCGGCGAGGTTGATGTGCCCCATCCGCTTGCGCCGCACGCGGCTGTGCGTGACCTTCACGCCGCAGCGGTCGCAGATCATGCCCTTGTGCTTGGTTCCCTTGTACTTGCCGCAGAAGCACTCCCAGTCCCGCTCGGGACCGAAGATGCGCTCGCAGAACAGGCCGTCCTTCTCCGCCCGATACGTCCGGTAGTTGATCGTCTCCGGCTTCTTCACCTCGCCGAAGCTCCAGGCCCGGATGTCATTGGGCGAAGCCAGGGAGATGCGAACCGCCGTGAAGTCGTTGATCCGGTCGTAAACCGTCTCGGCCATGGGCTGTTGCTACCTTTCTACGTTTCCACGCCGGCACGCGGGCCGGGCGTCAAGTTCCTGCGCTCGCGGCATCGGCGGCGGCGCGGGCCCCCGGGGCGGGACCGGCCGCGGCCGGCCACCGCTCGGCCCGCAGCGTCATGCCCACCAGCCCTCCCTGGCGCTGAAATCCCAACTCGGCCAGAAAATCGACCTCGGTGCCCCAGGCCACGACGTCCACGCGCCGCACGCCGTCGGCGAACATCGCGGCGAGCACGCGCCGGGCCATCTCCTTGGCGATGCCCGCGCTGTCGTGCTCGATCCGGCCGTCCTTCCGCGTGACCGCCGCGGGCCCCTGGAAGCTCGCCTCCAGCTTGCATTCCGTGAGGTACCCGCGCAGCCCGTCGCAGACGCCCC
>CAZVRR010000028.1:4001-19207 GCA_964629745.1 uncultured Planctomycetales bacterium
GGCCAGCCCGACCAGGCGGCCGTCGCAGCGGGCCGTGACGAACGCCGCGCTGCTCTGGAGCATCTTGCGAATCTGCTCCGGCCGGGCGACCAGGTCGTGCTGGACGCGCCGATAGAACTCGGTGAGTTCCTCGGGCGTCACGTGCGGTCCGCTCCCGTACACGATCGGGCTGGACATTCCTGCACTCCGCCTGGCCGCCGCCGGACCACGCGGGCCGCGCGTGCCGTGCGGCACGCGGCCCGCACCTATCGCTAGCCGAGCCGCCGCTTCTCGAGCTGAATGTTGAGCCCGAGCCCGCGGATCTCGTTGCACAGCACGTCGAAGGACACCGGCGTGCCGGCGTCGAGCGTGTTCGTGCCCTTGACCATGCTCTCGTAGATCTTCGTGCGGCCCTCAACGCCCGTGCGGGCCTTGCCGCCCAGCGGCTGCTGCGTGATCAGGCTGTACGGGCCCGTCGAGCGCGCGTGGATCTTGTCATCCACGAGGTGGTGGAGCTTGAGCAGGTACATGTAGCCCACCGTCACCGGCTGGTCGAACGGCTCGCCGGTGCGCCCGTCGTAGAGCGTGGCCTTGCCGCTGCGCGGCATCTCGACCAGCAGTTCGCGCGTCTGGCCGGCGGCCTGGACGACCTGCGCGTCCGTGCGGCGCTGGCGGATGTGCCCGTTGGCCTCCTCGACGCAGCCCTTGATCTGCGCCTCGCTGGCCCCGTCGAACACGGGCGTGATGGCCTGGAACCCGAGCACGGCCGCGGCCCAGCCCAGGTGCGTCTCGAGGATCTGGCCGACGTTCATGCGGCTCGGCACGCCCAGCGGGTTCAGGCAGATGTCGATCGGCGTGCCGTCCTCGAGAAAGGGCATGTCCTCCTCGGGCAGGATCTTGGCAATCACGCCCTTGTTGCCGTGCCGGCCGGCCATCTTGTCGCCGATGCTCAGCGTCCGCTTGGTCGCGACGTACACCTTGACCATCTCGAGCACGCCGGAAGGCAGCTCGTCGCCGCGCTTCATGTGCCCGAGCTTGCGCTCGCATTCGGCCGCGATCTCCTGGATCTTGGGCCAGTACTGCTCGTAGACCGGCCGGGCCTCGTCGCGCTTGGCGGCGGGCTTGATCCAGCGCAGGTCGAAGGTCTCGATCTGCTCGAGGATGACTTCCGGGTTCTCGCTGCGCCCGACCTTCTGGCGCGTGTTCGGGTCGACCACGACCTGGTCGGTCGCCGTCTCCAGGGCCGCGATCATCTGCCGGAACAGCTTGATCCGCCGCTCGTCCGACTCGACCTGGAAGGCCTTCATCTGGCGCTCCAGGTCGCGCTTCTGCTCTTCCGACAGGTGCGTGCGCCGGCTGAAGTGGCGCGTGCCGATCACGATGCCTTCCTGGCCGGCGGGCAGCTCGAGCGAGTCGTTCTTCACGTCCTCGCCGGCGCGGCCGAAGATGGCGTGCAGCAGCTTCTCCTCGGGCGAGAGCTCGCTCTTGCTCTTGGGCGAAACCTTGCCGACCAGGATGTCGCCGGGGCCGACCCGCGTGCCGACGCGGACGATCCCGCGCTCATCCAGGTTGCGCAGCGCCCGCTCCGAGACGTTGGGAATGTCGCGCGTGAACTCCTCGCGCCCCAGCTTCGTCTCGCGGATCTCCACGTCGTGCGACTCGATGTGGATGCTGGTGAAGGTGTCCTCCTTCACCAGCCGCTCGGATATCAGGATCGCGTCCTCGAAGTTGTAGCCGTCGAAGGTGAGGAACGCGACGAGCGCGTTGCGGCCCAGCGACAGCTCGCCGTGATGGGTCGCCGCCCCGTCCGCGATGATGTCGCCCGCCTTGACCGCCTGGCCCGGCCGCACCACCGGCCGCTGGTTCAGGCAGGTGCGCTCGTTGAGGCCGACGAACTTGCGCAACTCGTACTCGTCCGTGTCGTTGAGCACGATGCGCCGCGCGTCGACGAACGTGACCTTCCCATTCTGCCGGGCCCGCACCACCATGCCGCTGTTCGTGGCGACCGGCCGTTCCATGCCGGTGGAGATGATCGGCGGCTCGGTGCGGATCAGGGGCACCGCCTGGCGCTGCATGTTCGAGCCCATCAGCGCGCGGTTCGCGTCGTCGTGCTCGAGGAACGGGATCAGCGCCGCCGACACGCCCACCGTCTGCTTGGGCGAAATGTCGACGTAGTCGATCTCGGCGCTGGTGGACTGCTGGAGCTCGCCGCGCACGCGCGCCAGCAGCGCCCCCTCGCGCAGCTTGCGCGGCTTGCCGTCGCCGTGACCGGCCAGCCCCTTCTTCAAGACCGTCTCGCGCTGCTGCAGCGGCGGCAGCGGCGACTCGCGGAGTTCCTCCACCACGTCGGGCGGACCGAGCGTGGCGCGCATCTCCTCGTCGGCCCGCAGGAAGACGATGTCGCCGTTGACCTTGCCGCGCTCCACCTTGCGGTAGGGCGTGATCAGGAAGCCGTACTCATCCACGTCGCTGTAGATGCCCAGCGACGCGATCAGGCCGATGTTAACGCCTTCCGGCGTCTCGATCGGGCAGATGCGGCCGTAGTGGCTGATGTGCACGTCGCGCACTTCGAACCCGGCCCGCTTGCGGTTGAGGCCGCCCGGCCCGAGGGCCGAGAGGCGCCGCTCGTGCGTGAGCTGCGCCAGCGGGTTCGTCTGGTCGACGACCTGCGAGAGTTCGCTGCGTCCGAAGAAGAAATCGATGGCGCTGGAAATGCTCTTGGTGTTGACGAGCTCGGAGATCTTGCCGATCGACTCCGGGTCCTTGAGGCTCATGCGTTCCTGCACCGTGCGCCTCAGCTTCAGGAAGCCCTTGCGCAGCTCGTCGGCCGCCAGCTCGTCGATCGTGCGCAGGCGCCGGTTGCCCAGGTGGTCGATGTCGTCGACCTGCCCCTCGCCCGCGCGGAGCGCCAGCAGGTAGCGCAGCGAGCTGACGAAATCCTCGGGCCGCAGCACCATCTCCGCCTCGGAGATGCCCTGCTCGAACTTGCGGTTCAGCCGGAAGCGGCCGACCTTGCCGAGCCGGTAGCGCGTCTCGTCGTAGAACTTTTCCTGGAAGAGCTTGCGCGCCTTGTCGAGCTGCACCGGGTTGCCCGGCCGCAGCCGGGCATAAATCTTCAGCAGCGCCTCCTCGTGGGAGTGCGTGCCGTCCTCGGCCAGCGTATTCAGGATAATCGGATCGGCCATCTTGCCGATCACGTCGGCCTGCTTGATCTGCGACTCGCGGATCTTGTTGAGCGCCTCGCCGATCTGCGCGCCCGCGCGGACCAGCTCCTCGCCCGTCTCCGGGTCGACAACCGGGGCCGCGGCGTACATGTCGGGCTTGAGATTCTGCGTGCGGACGGTCTTCACCGGGTAAAACGTCCGGACCACCGCCTCGTCCGAGCCGAACTTCTCGTCCATCGCCCGCAGGAACGTCGTCGCCGGGATCTTGCTGCTCTGGTCGATCCGGACGGCGAGCACGTCCTTGCGCGTGACGTTGATCTCGATCCAGGAGCCGCGCTCGGGAATGATCCGGCAGGCATGCAGGGCCCGGTCACCCTCGGCGGACTCCTTGACGAAGTCCACGCCGGGCGAACGGTGGAGCTGCGAGACGATCACGCGCTCCGAACCGTTCACGATGAACTCCCCGCCACCCATCATGATCGGGATCTCGCCGAGGTAGATCGCCTCCTCCTTCACCTCGGGCGCATCCTTGCGGAGCAGCCGGACGCGCACGCGGAAGGGACGACCGTACGTCAGCCCCAGCTCGCGGGCCTCGTCCGGCGTGTAGC
Source organism: uncultured Planctomycetales bacterium (assembly GCA_964629745.1). GTDB lineage: Bacteria > Planctomycetota > Phycisphaerae > UBA1845 > Fen-1342 > JAAYXS01. Next base: position 7,753 of record CAZVRR010000028.1, read on the forward strand.
GCGGCGGGTCGAGCGTGTAGCCCGCGTACTCGAGCTTCATGTTTCCGTCGTAGCTCTCGATCGGATACACCTCGCGCAACAGGGCCTCCAGCCCGATGGGCTTGCGCGACTCAGGATCCGTGCTCACCTGCAAAAAGCGCGCATACGATTCGGTCTGGAGCTCGATCAGATTCGGCACGGGAACGGCGTCGCCGTGGCGACTGAAATCACGCACATAGGCGATTTGCATGCTGGAATGCCCTCTGGCCGACTGTTCAACGGACGCAGTCAAGCCCCCCACGCGGGAAGAGCTGGCGCAACGTCGATATTTGCAGCCGGCTCATTCCGATGGTTGCCCTGTAGTGGCAGACACCACGCCCTTCGGCCGCCGTTGGTGAATCTTCAACGACGCGCACCATCACCGCGTAATCAAGCAACTATACTGGGGAACCTTTAGCTGGCAAGGCGAATTTCGAAAAATTTTTGGGTGTGGCAGGGATTTTGCCCCGGGAGCAAACATGGGCCGATGGGTGGGCGTTGACTACGGAATCAAGCGCATCGGGCTGGCGCTCAGTGACCCCGGTGCGACACTCGCCTCCCCCGCCGGCAACCTGCCGGGCGCCGGCACACCCGCACAGGACGCCGTCCGGGTCGCAGCCTGGGCCCGCCAGCAGGGCGCCGAGGGCGCCGTGGTCGGCCTGCCGCTTAACATGGACGGCTCATCAGGCCCACAAGCCGTTGTCTGCAAAGTGTTTGCGAAACATCTGGCATCGTCGGCCCTGCGCGTCGAGCTGTGGGATGAACGCCTGAGCAGCTTCCAGGCCGACGCGCACCTGGATGAGGCCGCCGTTCCGCGCAGCCGGCGGAAGGCCCTGCGCGACGCCTTCGCCGCCCAAGTCATCCTCCAGTCATTCCTCGACGCCCAGAAAGGCGACACACCGGCCGCCCCCCCACCACCGAATTAGCCGTGCGCGCACGACGGTGTTTCACCTCACGGCCCGCGCGCGGCGCGCCTTGACGAACGAGCTGATCGCAGCCACCAGGAGCACCGCGCATAACAGTGCTGTGATACTCTTCGCGACGCTGGCCGCGGGACGCGGCAGGGTCTGCCCGGCGGCCAGCTTAGCCACCTCGATCACGCCCTTGGCCGTGCCGGCCAGGCCCAGCAGCGCGACGACGGCAGCAGCGTGCATGGCATGCCTGCGCAGGTTGGCCCGCCCCGCCAGCAGGCCCAACAGCACGAACAGCGCGCCGAGGATCGCCGGGATCAGCGCTGTCCAGCTCGCCCGCCCGGAGGCGAAGTAACCGACCACTCCCAGCAGCACCAGGATCAGACCCACGATCATGTTGAGCTGCGGCATGATGTGCCCTTCTCCCCGCTCCCGGCCCCCGTCAGGCCCGACCGCGCTTACCGACCCCGCGCGAAAAACTCTTTGATGCTGTCGTAAATATCGTCTTTCGTATTGACGCGCGTGGTCACGACGTTTTCCGCCTGCCCGAGGTGCTCGCGCAGCGTGTTGATGAAGGCGCCGCTGCCGTACGCGCTGGCCACCTGGCAGTAACCGAACTGGTTGGAGCGCGGCAGCAGCCAGTCCTGGAGGAGCTTGCAGCACTCGCGCGAGTCGGCCTCCGAGGAGTTGTCCCCGTCGGAGAAGTGGAACAGGTAGATGTTCCACTCGTCCGCGCTGTAGTGCTTGTCGAGCACCTCGCGGCACAGCCGGAACGCGCTGGAAATCTTGGTGCCGCCGTCCTCGCGCACGTGGAAGAACGTCTCGCGGTCGACCTCCGCCGCCTGCACGTCGTGGACGATGTAGCGGCTGTCGATTCCGTCGTAGTTGCGCCGCAGCCACGCATCGATCCAGAACGCCTCGAGGCGCACGAGCTCCTTCTGCTCGTGCCCCATCGATCCCGAGATGTCCATCATGTAGACGATCACCGCGTTGGAATCGGGTTTCTTCACCGGCTTCCAGCTGCGGTACACCTTGTCGGCGCGTTCGAACACGATCGCGGGTTTCGCCGGATCGTACATCCCGGTCATGATCATGCGGCGCAACGCCCGCCGGAACGTGCGCTTGAAATGCCGCAGCGATTCGGGCCCGGATTGCCGCACGCTCGAATAGCGGTCCTTGATGCTGGTGATGTTGCGGCGGCCCTTGGGCTGGATGCGCGGCAGTTGCAGCTCCTCGCCCAGGATGTCGGCGAGCTCGTCGAGCGTGACATCGACTTCGAGGATGTGCTGGCCGGGTTCCGTCCCGCCGGGCCCGATGCCTTCCGCCTCGCCGTCGACCGGCTGTCCGGCCTGGCCCTCGCCCTGGCCCACGCCGCCGTCGGCGTTGTCGCCGTAGCGGAAATGCGGCAGGTCGACGCCGCGCACGGGGATGCTGACGAGGTGCTTGCCCTCCTTGCCGATCAGCTCGCCGCGCGTGAGGAACTTGCGCAGGTCGGCGCGGATCTTCCCCTTCACGATCTGGCGGAAGCGCTGGTGGTCCTTCTCGATCTTCATGGTGCCTGCCGCACGGGCCGCGCCGGGCGCGCGCCGTGGTCTGACCCGCCTGGGCGCCCGCCGGCCCGCGCCGCGCCGGGGGCGGCCGGCGCCCCGCGGCTAATCCCGCTGCTTGGCGTCGCCACGGGCGAAGATGCTGGCGACGTAGTTGAGCACGTCGGTCGCGCTGGTCTCGTTGTAGCCGAAGAACTTGATCAGGCGCTGCTTCACGACGTCGATCTTGGCCTGCGTCTCGTCGTCCACGACGCCGGAGACCACGTTCTTGAGCTTGATCGTGTCGCGACTGTCCTCGAACAGCTTCAGCTCGAGGGCCTTGTGCAGCCGCGCGTTCGTGTGGTACTCGAACTTCTTGCCGTCGAGGGCCAGCGCCCCGATGTAGTTCATGATCTCCTGCCGGAAGTCGTCCTTGCGCGCCTCGGGGATGTCGATCTTCTCCTCGATCGAGCGCATCAGGCGCTCGTCGGGCGGCTCGTCGCGGCCGGTGTACTTGTTCCGTACGCGCTCGTGCTGCGTGTAGGCCCGCACGTTCTCGATGTAGTTCGCGCAGAGCCGCGCGATGGCGTCCTCGTCGGCGGAGATGGCCCGCTGGACCTCGGTCTTCAGGATGTCCTCGTATTCCTCGCGCACCACGGCCAGCAGCTCCTTGTAGCGCTTCTTGACCTCCTCGTCGCTGATGAGCGAGTGGTGCGACAGCCCCTCCTCCAGCTCGTTCATCACCATGAACGGGTTGACGACGCGATCCTCCTGCGCCTGCTCCGAAACCAGCGCGTTGGACACCTTGTCCTGGATGTAGCGCGGGCTGATGCCCTGCATGCCTTCGCGCGGGGCTTCCTCGCGCAGCTCCTTGATCGAGTCCTCGGTGAAGCCGGGAATGCTCTTGCCGTCGTAGAGCTTGAGCTTCTGGAGCAGCGTCAGGCCGGCCTTCTTGGGCTCCTCGAGCCGCGTGAGCACCGCCCACATCGCCGCGGTCTCGATGGTGTGCGGCGCGATGTGGATCCCGCGCACCCGCTCGCGGCCGAAGTCCTTGTTGTAGATCTTGATCTCGTCCGTGAGCCGGATGTTGTAGGGGATGTCGATCTTGATCGTGCGGTCGCGGAAGGCCTCCATCAGCTCGTTCGACTGGAGCTTCTTGTACTCGGGCTCGTTCGTGTGGCCGACGATCACCTCGTCGATGTCGGTCTGCGCGAACTTCTTGGGCTTGATCGTGTGCTCCTGCGTCGCGCCCAGCAGGTCGTACAGGAACGCCACCTCGAGCTTGAGAATCTCGATGAACTCGCACACGCCGCGGTTGGCGATGTTCAGCTCGCCGTCGAAGTTGAAGGCCCGCGGATCGCTGTCCGACCCGTACAGCGCGATCTTCCGGTAGTTGATGTCGCCGGTGAGCTCGGTCGAGTCCTGGTTCTTCTCGTCCTTGGGCTGGAAGGTGCCGATGCCGACGCGGTCCTTCTCCGACAGCATCACGCGCCGCACGACGACGTGGTCCATCACCTTGCGCCAGTCGCCGCCGTAGCGCACCAGCAGGTCCTCGAACGTGCGCCGGCAGAACGGGTCCAGGTCGCCGTCGACGCGCACCTGCTGGTCCTCCGGCAGGTCGGCGTTGATCATCGCCAGGATTTCCTTGCGCGGCTTGCGCGGGATCAGCTTCAGCGGCTCCTCGTGCATCGGGCAACTGGCCGGCTCGGCATTGCCGTCCTCGCCCACGTTCTTCCAGGCGAAGCTGTAGAGCGCGCCCTCGTCCAGCCGCGAGTAGTACTCCAGGCCCTTCTTCACCAGCCGGACGATCGTGCTCTTGCTCGAGCCGACCGGGCCGTGCAGCAGCAGGATGCGCCGCTCGGTGCCGTACCCCTGCGCCGCCGACTTGAAGCAGTCGACCAGCCGCATCAGGGCCGCATCCAGCCCGAACACGGCGTCCGCCCCGTTGTCGATCGGGTCGTCGAAGAACTTGTAGTGGACATAATCCTCCTTCATGTGGGAGTAGCGCTGCGTCCCGAAGTGCAGGATCATGTCATAGATGCGCTGAAAGGCGTTCCGCGCCAGGCGCGGATTGCCCAGCACCAGGTCCAGGTATTCCCAGAAGGTGCCCTCCCAGTGCATCTGCCGAAACGTCTGGCTGTCGAGGTGACGGTCTACTACCGAGAGGACTTCGTCACGCTTGGCCATCGAACACCTCCGTGTCGTGTCGACGTCGGGCACGCTCGCGCGAGGCGCCGGCGTGCTGCACAGCGCACCCCCGACCCGATAATCGCGGGCTTCCCACGCGGCCGCTCAAAGCCGACTGATGCTAGGGAACCGCGGAACCGGAGTCAACGCGGGTCCGAAACGCCGCACATCGGTCTTATCGGCGTCCCCCGCACCCGGCTTCGCTCATGGTCTGTCCCGCGGCGGGGGGACCGCGGCGCCCACCGCCGTCGAACCGCACGCCGGACAGCGTGCCGTGCTCTCCCGCATGTCGGGCCGGAACTCCTGCCCGCAGCCCGGAGCCTGGCACCGCCACAGCGGCCACGCCGCCTCGGCCCGGCACTTGGGACATTTGACCGGGAAGCGCTCCTCGTACGGCATCTGGATGACCGCCCGGTGATTGCACGCGGCACACTCGACCCGGACCGGGTAACGGTCGGCCAGCACCTCCGGCTCGGGGCGCTGGTACAGTGCCACGAACAGCAGCACCGCCCCGGCCAGCAGCACCAGCCCGACTGCGATCCGCGCCGCATTCGCCCACCAGCGACGCCGCGCCGATACGCCCCAGTCGACGTACTCCTGCGCGGAGCGCGATCGCGGTGCAGCCACGTCCAGGGGGTAGCGACTCGGCATCTTGAGGTCCCGCCGGATTATACCCGCCGGCGCGCCGCGCGCGGCGAAACGCCCCGCGCCGGAGTATCATGCCCGCTCGGCGCGTGCCGCAACCGGCACCCGCCGCGAACCATGAGCCAGCGCATCGGCATCGGCTACGACCTCCATCGCCTCGTGCCCGGCCGGCCGCTGATCCTGGGCGGCCTGACCATCCCGCATGCGCGCGGCCTGCTCGGACACAGCGATGCCGACGTGGTGCTGCACGCGCTGTGCGACGCCCTGCTCGGCGCGGTCGGCGCGCCCGATATCGGCGACCTGTTCCCCGACACCGACCCCGCCCACCGCGACGCCGACAGCCGCCGCTTCGTCGCCGAGGCCCTGCGGAGCGTCGCCGCTGCCGGCTACGGGCTCGTGAATGCCGACGTGATCATCCACGCCCAGGAGCCCCGGCTCGGACCGCGCAAGACCGCGCTCCGGGAGAGCCTGGCCGGCATCCTCGGCCTGCCCGCCGGCTCCGTGGGCGTGAAGGCCACCACCAACGAGGGGCTCGACGCTGTCGGCCGCGGCGAAGCGATCGCCTGCTGGGCCGCCGTGCTGGTAGCCAAGCCGGGATAGCCGGACCGGCCGCGCGCGGCGATAATGCCCGCATGTTCCGCGGCATCCGGCACACTCTCTTCCTGCTCGTGCAATCCGGCATCGCGAGTTCCGCCGCCCTGGCGTGGGTTATCTATCCCGAATCGTGGCAGGGCATCCTGGTCTGCCTCTGCGGCGGACTGATCGCAACGTGGTTCAGCGAGCGGCTGGCCCGTCGCTGGCTGCGCAGCACCGTCGGCCGCCTGCGCCGCGTGGCCGAGGACATCGGGCGCGGCCGGCCCGCGTCGCCGCTGACGGTCCGCCGCGGCGATGACCTCTACAAGCTCGTCTCCGTCGTCAACCTGCTTGCCGGGCGGCTGGAGGAACTCACGGCCGAGGAGCAGCGTTTGCAGGAGCAGCTGCGGCGCAGCGAGCGCCTGGCGACGCTCGGCGAGTTCGCCGCCAGCGTGGCGCACGAGGTGAACAATCCGCTGGACGGGATTCAGAGCTGCGTACGCATCCTGCGGCGTTCTGGTCAGGACCCGTCCCGCGCTCAGCACATGCTCGACCTGATCGACAGCGGCCTGGGGCGCATTGACCTGATCGTGCGCCGGCTGCTCACGCTCGCGCGCGAGCACGTGATCCGGCCGACGCACACGCGCGTCGGCGACGTGCTGCGCGCCGCGCTGGCCGCCGCGGAAAGCCGGATTTCCGCGCGCGAGATCCGCGTCACCTCGCGCTTCGAGCTGGAGGACGACTGGGTCGAGGCCGATCCGCAACTGCTGGAACAGGTGTTCGTGAACCTGATCCTGAACGCGCTCGACAGCATGGAGCCCGGCGGCGCGCTGTCACTGGTGCTGCGCCGCGATCCGGACGCGGCTGCACCCGTTGTGGTTGCCCAGGTCGTGGATACGGGCCATGGCATACCGCCCGACGTCCTGCCGCACGTCTTCGAGCCGTTCTTCACAACGAAGGCCGACGGCAAGGGCACCGGGCTGGGGCTGCCGATCGCCGCCCGCATCGTGGATGCTCACCGCGGCACCCTCACCATCGTCGCCGCGGAGACGGGCGGCACCGTCGCGACCGTGCGGCTGCCCGCGTTGCCGCGCGACGTGAGCCTCGCAGGCGCACCGCCGGCCGGCGCAGCAATCCAGATCGTTGACTCGTCCGCAGCCCCCGCGACCCCCGCGGCCCCGGACGCGGTCACCGCCCGCGAAACAGCCGCTTGATCGCTTCGTGCCCACCGTGGCGGAGACGGCACTCGAGCACCGCCGCCCGGGCACGCGCACCGGCGGCCAGCAGTCCCGCCAAAGCGTCGATGTCAAACGCGTCCACCGCACCGTCGGAGTTCACATCGGCCAGTCGCACGTCGCACGCCGGGTATGCCGCCTGGTACGCGTCCGCGTCCGCGAGCGCCAGGACGAACGGGTCGATGTCGAACGCATCGCACGCGTCGTCACAATTCAGATCACCGAAGCGATGCGACCCGTATTCGAATCCGCCCAGGTCCACGCGCACCGCACCGTCGCCGTCGCCATCCCACACGCGACAACGCCCCTCGATGTCGGTTCCGCCGGGCTCCGCTACGAAGCCCGGCTCGCCCGCATCGATGCACGGTGAGCCCGCCGCCAGGTGATAGTCGTTGTCTTCCCACGTCGTGGGATCGCCGTCGGGCCCGTCCGGATCGACGTGCAAGGGATCGCTGTCGAAGTTGCCCTCGCCGGGCCAGCCACCCTGCACGTCGCAGTAGGTGACCACCGGCTCGGCCGCCGCAACGTAGACCGCCGCCGGCGCATTGGCCCACAGAATGCAGTTGGCGACAGTCGGGCTGGAGAGATGGCAGGCCAGTCCGCCACCGAATTCCGCGCGGTTGCCGATGATGGTGCAGGTCGTCAGTGCCGGATTCGATCCATCATGGCACGTCAACCCGCCGTCGTCATGCGCCGCGTTCCCCGCCAGCGCGCAGCTCGTGAGCACCGGGCTCGAGCCGTAGTAGCAGGACACGCCGCCGGCGTACTCGGCCGTATTGCCGGCGATCGTGCACGCCACGAGCGTCGGGTGCGACTCGTCGTGGCAGGACACCCCGCCGCCGGAGTACCCGGCGAAGTTCTCCGTGATCGAGCAGCGGAGCAGCGTCGGGTGCGAAAAGACCCGGCACGCCACGCCGCCGCCGCTCCCGTCGTAGGCCAGGTTGCCGGCGATCGTGCAGGCGACAAGCGTCGGGCCCGCGTTGTCGAGACACGCCACGGCGCCGCCCGAGTAGCTCGCGACGTTGCCCGTGAGCACGCAGTTCGTCAGCGTGGGATGGGCGCCGGTCGTGCAGCACACGCCGCCGCCGTCGTCGTAGGCCGTATTGCGGGTAATCAGGCAGTCGCTCAGCGTCGGGCTCGACCCGTCGCGGCAGAGCACGCCGCCGCCGGCATTGGCGTACCCGCTGTGAATCGTCAGCCCGCGCACCTGGCACGCCGCTGTTTCGCCATCGTGGAAATTGAATCCCCGCCCGGCGCCCTGGCAGTCGATGACGCAGTGGGTCGGATCGGCAGTGCTCGAGCACACGGTGATGGACCGGCCGTGGCAATCGAGATCGCGATTCCCGATGCCCCGGTACACGCCATCGGCGAGGACGACCGCGTCCCCGTCCGCCGCCGCGTCGATACCCGCCTGGATCGTCGCCTTCGGCCCGCAGGTGCCGCCGTCCCATTCGGCGCACAGACCGGTCCATGCATCGTTGCCCGTCGCCGCATCGACGTAGATCGTCGCCGCCGTCCCGTACGGCGACGCGCCGAGGCCGGCGAGCACGACGGCACGCAGCATCGCTCCAGTTAATCCTTGCATGTATCGCAGCAGCCCCGAGCACTCACGGTACCGCGCGCAGCCGCCACCGGCCGGGCACGTCACGCCTGCCAGTGTAGCATTCTTTCCCCCGAAATGATCAGCCGCATTTTGCTGCGGAGATCCTGCATGTCGCAGTGTGCGCTATCCCCCTCCCCCTTTCCCACCTTCCCACTTTCCCACCGAGTGATGGTCTACGGCTCCGCCACGTCGAACGTGTCGCCCTTTGAAATGTCCCCCGATTCGAACCCGCGGCGGAACCAGCGCACGCGCTGCTCCGACGTCCCATGCGTGAAGGCGTCCGGCACAACGTAGCCCTGCGCCTGCCGCTGGAGTCGGTCATCGCCGATGGCGGCCGCAGCGCGCAGGCCTTCTTCCAGGTCGCCGGGTTCCAGCAGATCGCGGGCGCGCTGCGCGTGGTGGGCCCACACGCCCGCGAGAAAGTCGGCCTGCAACTCCATCCGCACCGTCAGCGCGTTCGCCTGCGTTTCGCTCAGCTGGCGGCGCCGGCTGTGCACCTGGTCGCTGATTCCCAGCAGGTTCTGGACGTGATGCCCGATCTCATGGGCGATCACGTAGGCCTGGGCGAAGTCACCCGGCGCGCCGAAGCGTGCCTCCAACTCCTCGAAAAACGACAGGTCCAGGTAGGCCTTCTCGTCGGCGGGACAGTAGAACGGCCCGACCGCCGCCCCGGCCAGCCCGCAGGCCGAGCCGACACGGTCGCGAAACAGAACCAGCTTCGGCTCGCGGTAGCTGCGTCCCATCCGCGCAAACAGCTCGCCCCAGACTGCTTCGGTATCTCCCAGCACGACGGCGACGAACTCGGCCTGCTGGTCCTGCGCGGGGTCGCCGGTAGCCACGACGCCCTCGGAGCCCACGTCCTCCGGGTACGCGCCGCCGTCGACGGATATCTGTTGCAGCAGGGCGCTCGGGTCGCGGCCGAACAAAAGCGCCAGCACGATCAGCACGAGCGCCCCACCGCCCCCCCCCGCCACCCCGCGTCCCATCCCGCGCCGGTCCTCGATGTTTCCGCTGCGGCGTAGTCCGCGCCAACGCATGGCACTCTCCCACCAGTCGCGGGACCGGATGATCACCAGTTCCGACCCGGTCAATTCTACACGGGCCGTTCGGATCTACCCGGAGTCAGGAAACCAACTCCGAAGAGCCGGTACTCACGCACGGCGAAACGCCGAACCTTACGTGTGAGACAGGCGTACTTATGGACATCACATGTCCGCGGGCAACGGCTTGCCCGGAGCGACGTACGGATGCAGTGATCATGCTCGGGAGGGCAGGCTTGTCGCCCGTCGCGCTCTTCAATCTGGCCGTGTGGCTGCTGGCCGCCCTGGTCGCCGCCATCAGCCTGGCCGTTTTGTGGGCAGCGCGCCGCAAGGTCGCCACACCGGATTCGGGTACACTCCGCCTGCAAATCGGGTTCCGGTCGATCCTGCTGGCCGCGCTGGTTTCCGGGCTGCTCGTTGTGCCCGCGGCGGCAGCGGCGGCCGCCCGGGCCGGGAACATGTTTGCGCCGGTCCGCGTGGTCTACGTCACGCTGGTCGTGACCTGCGTGGCGCTGGGGCTCGTCCTGTTCGGCCTGCGCTTGCTGTCTCGTGTCCGCGTCACGGCGCCGGCGATGTGCGCGGCGTGCCTGCTCCTGACCGCCGCACCGCTGAGTGTCTGGGCCTCATTCATCGAGCCCTACCGGCTGCGGCTCGAGCGGGTCGACGTTCCGCTCTCGACGAACCCGGCGCCGCGTGAGCGGCTCAAGGTGGTGGTCATCGCGGATTTGCAGACCGACCGGATCACAGACTACGAGCACGATGCCGTCACGCGCGCCCTGGCCGAGCAGCCCGATCTGATCCTCCTGCCGGGCGACTTCTTCCAGGGCACGGATGCCCAGTTCGCGACCGAGCTGCCAGCGTACCGTGCGCTGCTCAACCGGCTCGCCGCGCCCGCCGGCGTCTACGCGTGCCAGGGCAATCTTGACCACGATCAGCGCCTGCGCACTTTGTTCGCCGGCACGTCCGTGCGGGTCTTGCGCAACGAGACGATCGTCACCCGGTTGCGCGGCTGCCGCATTGCGCTCACCGGCGTCGACTGGCCGCGGCGCAGTCGCGCCGACACTGCGCGGCGCCTGCCAAGCGGCCGGCCCGCGGCGGACGTCCACATCGTGCTCAGTCACTCACCCGCGGCGGTTCATTACTTTCCCGGCCCGTTTGACCTGCTGGTGTCCGGACACACGCATGGCGGGCAGGTCGTCATCCCGGGATTCGGCCCGCTCGCCGTGGCGGCGGTGAACCGCACGGTCGCGGCCGGCGGACTCCACGAGGTAGACGGCCGGCTCGTCTACGTCAGCCGGGGCGTCGGCATGGAACGCTCCACCGCCCCGCCGCTACGCTTGTTCTGCCCGCCAGAGCTATCGGTGCTCACGTTGCGTGCGCATGCCGAGAAGTGACTGCACCAGTGCCGTCGCCAGTTTATGGAATTCGTATTCTCGGACGGACGAGTGCGAGTGTTTCCAATGAATGGGGTTGCGCATTGTTCTGAGCGGTGATAAATGAAGTCTTCACGTTTGGATTTGTCGAGGACCGTTCGCGTGGAGACCTCAAAAGTGGATCGCGTGCGAGCACGCAAGCTGCACCCGTATGACCGCCAGAAGCCGCAACAGATGAAACGACAACTCGCCAACCAGGTCAACAGTCGCCGCGCCCGGATCATGCTGCCGTCCGCCGGCGGCGCACGGATCCGGGCGATCACCCGGCTTTGCGACTTCACGCC
>CAZVRR010000028.1:19217-22179 GCA_964629745.1 uncultured Planctomycetales bacterium
ATCAACGTCCGATGCACTGGCGAGGTGCGAAAACGTGACAACGACCGATCCGGGCTTCGTGCCCGAGTGGTGGGCCATCCGGCGACTGTACCGGAGTTCGCCCCAGAACGGCCGTGCTGTGCGATGGTGAGTTCGGACCGCTGAACCGCCAGCCCCTCCGAGCGATTTCCCCCCGCTCGACTACCGCCGGCTCGCAATCTGCCGTTTCATCGTCGCCGGCCCAGCGTTAGAATGATGCTTGTGCGCTGTCATCGCGTTCCGCGGAAAGGCGCGGCTCGTCGTGGAGGATGAGGCATGTCGAATCGCATTCCGCGAACTGCGTCAGCCGCCTTGCTCGCGGCCAGCCTGGCCGCACCGTTTTCGGCCGCTCAACCTTCGCTCGAACAGGTCGGCCAGTGGGGAGGTAGCGTCCAATGCGTACGGATGCTGGGCGGTTTACTGTACGCTGGCATCGGAGGTCGCCTTGTTGTACTTGATGTTACAGATCCAACCGGTCCGGTGCGGCTGGCGCAGACCGAGCAGCTTCCGTACGTAATCGGAGACTTCGAATTCCAAGGCGACTATGCATACGTCCCGTGTGGTACACATGGACTTCAGGTTGTCGATATCTCGCAAAATACGCGCCCCATATGGATTGGCGGGACGGCCGTCGAAGGGGATTTGCGGGATCTTGCTATTGAGGGACAGTACATATATGTTGCTGATTATGACACTTGCTTGAAGGTGTTCGATGTCTCCGATTACAGCAGCCCCCAACTCGTGGGTGGCTACAATCTACCAACACATGGTATTTCTATTTCTGTAGCGAACAACTGTGCGTATGTCGTCAGTCTCGCGACCGGCGCTCCTGGCGATCCGCCCAACAGCATTCAGATCTTCGATGTGTCCGACCCCCTTAACGCGCTTTGGTCTGGCATGTACTGCTCCGGGCCTCCGCTCTGGGACATTGAGGTCCAAGGAGGATATGCGTATGCGATCTACATCGACGAACTGCTGGTTCTCGATCTTTCCGTTCCCTGGTTACCCCAAGAGGTAAGCCGCTGCCCTACGGCCGGGCATATCAGGGACGTGCACATCCAGGCTGACCGCGCATACGTTTCGGAGGTGAATCTTGAGATCGTCGATATTTCCAATCCATATCAACCGGTGTGGCTTGGCATGTTTGACAATTTTGTTGGCTGGGTTGATGAGACGTTCGTTTCCGGAGACCGTGCCTACGTCGCCGATTGGTATCGGAGTCTACAGATCGTGGATGTGTCAGACCCGGTTGCGCCCGAATACGTCGGCGAATATGATGAACTCAACCACGCTCAGATGGTAAGCCTATGTGGACGAACCGTCTTCGTCGGTGGCTATACTCCAGGAGTACAAGTCCTGGACAGTTCCGAGGCCACTGCGCCCACGCGCATTGCGCGTTGCGGGGTGGGCAGGGTCTTTGCCGCCCAACGAGTAGGCGATTATCTATATCTCGGCACAGGGGTTGACCACTTATTTTCCTCCTTTGAGGGTCTTCAGGTCCTAGACGTTTGCGACCTGCAGCTTCCCTTGAGCGTTGCGACTTAGTACTACAGTTGCGCATTGGTTCTTCTGCGATAGTGGGCGGCGCGGGCGAGAGCTTGATGGTGGCGGCGCCAGTCGCTCCACACAAGCGCCCGTTCGATGTTCGTCAGCCGCGGCCAGATGATCGCCAACAGCAGTCGCCGGACCTCCGGCTCGGTCAGCGGGATCAGCGACGCCCCTTTTTTGCATGCGATCCACGACGCGGCCGGTTGGCCTCGGCACGCACCGCCGCGAGGAAAGCCAAGGCCAACAGGCTCAAGGTCACGTGGCGGTACCAGCCTACCCAGGAGCGCACCTCGTACTCGTCCATACCGGTTTCCTGTTTGGCACATTCAAAGCAGGTTTCGATGGCCCAGCGCCCGCCGGCGGCCTGCGCCAGATCTTTGCCGCTCGTGCCCTGGGGCGCAAGGCACAAGTAGTAGGCCAGGTCGTCCGCATCGGTCACGCTTCTTCGGATCAAGAGCCAGCGGATCAGACCGCTTTCGGTCGCGGCGCCAAATTGCCCCGCCGCCCAATCGTAAACCCGCGGCCCCTTGGCGCCGTCGCCGACACTCAGGCGTTGCCAGGCTTGGGCCGGCGTCCTGCGGGCGATCGCGTCCACACGCTGCTGTCGAAACTCGATCCACAGCCGCTGTTGGCAACTGACCGCCAGCACGTAGGGCTGCGCGCGTGACTCGAGAAAACGCCGGAACTTGCTGTCGTTGCCGTACACCTCGTCCGCGAGCACAAAGGAGGGTCGACACCCCGCCGCGAAGGCCCGCTGCAACATCTTCCGCGCCAGTTGCGGCTTGGTGGCGAAGGTCACGTCCGCGGGCACACCCGCCTCGGCGCAACGCGCCCGCTCCCGGAACCACGACTCGGGCAAGTACAATTCCCGGTCAACCAGCGCCCGACCCCGGGAACCAACCAGCGCCAGGAAGACGCCGATCTGGCAGTTCTCGATTCGCCCCGCGGTGCCCGAATACTGACGCTGGACGCCGACGCTCTTGCGGCCCTTCTTCAGGAAGCCAGTCTCATCGATCACCAACACGACCGGCTCATCCTCGGACAGCAAGTGCCGCCGGGCGTACGCCAGCAGCACGTCCCGCGCTGGCTCAGCATCCCAACGGGCCCGGCCCAGCAGCCGTTGAATGCCGTAGGGCCCGTCGCGACCGAGGTACTCCGAGAGCTGCCAACTGTTCTTGCGTTCTACCCGGCCGAGCAGGCCCTGCACGTACCCCAGCGCCTGCCGCCGAAGGTCCTGACGTTTGAAGCACGGCCCGATGGCATCCGTGAGTTGTTGGAAGCGCTCTTCCCAGCGCGCAACCGTCGCGGCATCCATGCCCATGACGACTCCCTGCCGGGCCAACACGGCCCAGCGGAGAACATACCACACAAAGCGCATCAATGCGCAACTGTAGTA
>CAZVRR010000029.1:0-5180 GCA_964629745.1 uncultured Planctomycetales bacterium
ACGAGCTTAGGGGTCCTCTCGCAGCGCTACTGTGTTCGCTCAATTCGCTCTCTTCGCGGTGTCATTCGTTCGCGCACCGTCGCGCGCCTGCGTGCCCTTCGAGCACTTCGCGGCGTCATCACTCCCATTCGCAGCACCACGGCCCGCTGCGCGGACCATGCCACACGCCGGGTCCAGTTCGCACATCGCCACGCCTTCGTGCTCTTCGTGTTCTTCGTGGTGTCATCACTCTGCATTCTCAGCACCACGGCCCGCTGCGCGGACCGTGCCACGCGCGTGGTTGGCCGCTCGCAGCGCCACTTCCTTCGCGCCCTTCGCGCCCTTCGCGCCCTTCGCGGTGTCATTCGCTCGCGCACCGCCGCGCCTGCGTGCCGATCGCGCTGCGCAGCATTTCTCTTCGCGGTAATACTCCGCCGTCACTCCGCGCGCGTAAGTCCGTCGATCGTCGCCGCGTCGAGCCGGAAGTACACAAACAAATACCCGATCCGTCCGTCCGGCGTGCGGTGCCGCAGCCGGTCCAGCCGCCGCCAGCGCCGGGCCTGCCCCATTCCTGCCGCGCGCCACGCTGGCTCCAGCCAGGACAAACAGCAGCGAACGCGGCGGACACAGGTGCCGGTGCCCGACGTCGATGTGGCCGGCCAGCGCCGCGCCCGCGTACGTGACGATGACGATCGCGACGCCTGCCACCAGCGGCCAGGCCGCCCAGAACTTCGCCAGCGGCGGATGGTCCGGCGCCAGTCGGTAATCGTGATTCAGCAGGTAGCTCATGCCCGCGGCCAGGTGACTCGTCTCGTCGAACGTGATGCTGTCGCCGACGAGTGACGTCAGCGCCAGGCCGGCGGACGCGGCGAGCAGCAGAACCACCAGCAGCCAGTGCAGGCGGCGCTGGCGCGCGGGCGACGTCTGCCCCGCGCCGGTCACAAGCGGCGGCTCCGCTGACCTGGCCGTGGCAGCTCGACCTCGCGACCTGGCCATCGCACTTTCCCGCACTGAACTTCGTGTTTACTTACCCGCGAAACCCCGGCGCGGAAAGGGTCCTGTCTGCCGAGTGCCGGCTGAGGTATGCTGCCCGGGCCGGCCCCGCGCCGCCGCGCAGGCGGGTGCGGGGGCGCGGCAGTCCCGCATCCAGGCAGTACCGCGGTGGACGGACCGGCGCTCAACCATCCCCTGGGACAGGTCTACTCGCTGGCCTCGGCGCTCTGTTGGGGGATGGCAGTCGTCCTGTTCAAACGCAGCGGCGAGCGCCTGCCGCCCATCGGCCTGAACCTGCTCAAGAACGCGGTCGCGATCCTGCTGCTGGTCGCGACGCTGCCCCTCGCCGCCGCGTGGGACGATGGTCATGCCGCGGCGAAACTCGCGCAGTTCACCGCGCAGGAATTCGTGATCCTGGCACTGTCCGGAATCGTCGGCATCGCGATCGCGGACACACTTTTCTTCTATGCGCTGAACCTGATCGGCGTCGGGCTGATCTCGATCGTCGATTGCTGCTACAGCCCGGCGGTGCTGCTGTTCGCGTGGCTGTTGCTGTCGGAGACGCTCAGTGAGCCGCACTATGTTGGGGGCGCACTCATCCTGGCCGGCGTGTTCATCGCCTTCCGCCACCGGCCGCCGGCCGGCCGCACGCGCGGGCAACTGGCCACCGGCATTCTCCTGGCGATCGTCGCAATCAGCTCGATGGCGCTGGCGATCGTCGTGGCCAAGCCGATCGTCGAGCGCATGGCCCTGCTCTGGGCGACGCTGGTGCGCATTCTCGCCGGGACGGCGGCGCTGGCCATTCCGCTGCTGTTGCGCGACCTGGCCCGCCGGCGCTGGAGTCTGCTGTGGTCTGTATATCGACCGTCCAGCGTCTGGCTGGTGGCGGTTCCCGGCGCGATTCTCGGCACGTACCTGTCGCTCGTCGCCTGGATGGCCGGATTCAAGTACACCTACGCCTCGGTGGCCGCCGTTCTCAACCAGACGTCGGTCATTTTCGCGATCATCCTGGCGAGCATCTTCCTCAAAGAGCCGTTCAGCACGCGGAAGCTCGTGGCGGTCGTGCTCGGCCTGGACGGCGTGATGGTCATCCAGTTCGCTGACGCCGCGCTCGCGCGCCAGCACCGGCCGCTCGTGCTGGCGATTGCGGCAATCAGCGCGCTGGTTCCGCTCGTGTACTACTTCGGCTGGCGGCGTACGGCCCGGCAGCGTGAGCGATGGATGCAGACCGGGCGGTGCCCGGACTGCGGATCTCCCCGCACCGGACCGCCGGAGCCGCGCTGCCCCGAGTGCGGTCACGTCATCGTGACGAACACCGACGCGGCGGGGGCTCCTTTCTAGCATGTGCGAAACCGGGAATGCGGCTCGGTAGCAGGCGGTTTCCGGGGTAGAATTCATCCAGGCAGAGTGGGCCGGGCGGTCGCCGGTCCGCCATGAGCGGGCTGGAGGAAAGTCCGAACTGCGCAGGGCACGGTGGTGGCTAACGGCCACCGGGAGCGATCCCAGGGAAAGTGCCACAGAAAACATACCGCCGGCCTGACGTGGGAAGACGGGCGGGTGCGGCGATGCGAGCGTGATGCTCCGCACCGCGCGACGCTCTCCCGACTTCCCACGTCAGACGGTAAGGGTGAAATGGTGCGGTAAGAGCGCACCGCGTCGCTGGTGACAGCGACGGCACGGCAAACCCCACCGGCAGCAAGCCCAAATAGGGGGCGAGAGCCGGCCCGGCTCGTTATCAGCCCCGGGTAGGGCGCACGAGCCCGTCGGTAACGGCGGGCCCAGATGAATGATCGCCGCCCGCCGGCGAGGCGGGAACAGAATTCGGCTTACGGCCCACTCTGCCTGCTTGTTTCTGTGCGACCGCGACACACGTCGGCCCTGCGTTCGCTGCGCGGCACGGACGGTCGTACAATGCCCGCCGGAGTACGCCGACCTGCACAGACACGGATGTCATGTTCCGTCGCCGCCTGACGTGGTTCTGGATCCTGCTCACCGCCGCCGCCCTCACGCTGGCGGTCCGGCTGGTCGACATCCAGCTCGTCCATGCGGCGGACTACGAGGAACAGGCCGCGGCACTGCTGACCCAGCCGGTGCGTTACCTGCCCGCCCCGCGCGGCTCCATCCTCGACCGGCACGGACGCGTGCTCGTCAGCCATGAGCCTTCCTTCGACCTGTGCGTGCACTACGCCGTCCTGACCGGGCAGAGCAAGAGCTACCTGCAATCCGTGGCGCGCCGTCTCAAGGCCCGCGGCGAATTCCCGGCCACCGCACGGATCGACGAGATCACCGATACGCTCCGCCTGCGCGTCGGCGACATGTGGCGGCGGCTGTCCGAGCTGACCGGCGAGCCGGTCGCGAAGCTGATCGAGCGGGGCGAGCGCGTCCGGGCGCAGGTCGCGCGCGTGCGGGCGGAGGTGCGCCGCCGCACCGGCGTCGATCAGCCGGTCCGTGAAGAGAGCGACCCCCTGCTCGCGCTGCATCCGATCGCGGAAGACGTGGACGAGCAGACCGCCCTGGCGGCACGCCTCGAACTGGAAGCGATGCCGTGGGTCCGGCTGGTGCCCGGCTCGCGGCGCGTGGCGCGCAACGCCGACTCGGTCGTGCATCTGCTCGGCCGCATGGGCGCCGTCAGCCAGGAACGGCTCAGTGACGATCCGCTGGCGGGCGACGAATTGCGGGCCCTGCACCCCGGGGAGCGCTGCGGACTCAGCGGCGTCGAACGCCTCGCCGAGCCGATCCTGCGCGGCACGCGCGGCCGCATCGTCGAGGAGCTCGACGGGACCGTGATCGAGCGGCTCGATCCGGTGCCGGGTCGCGACGTCGTGCTGACGATCGACACCGAGCTCCAGGAATACGCACTGGAACTGCTCGGCGCCGCGGTCGAGGAATCGACGTACAAGGTCGGCGGCGCCGCGGTCGTGCTGGACGTGCAGACGCGCGAAATCCTGGCCCTGGTCAGCTACCCGGTTTACCGCTACAGCACGTTTGACGAGGACTACGAGCTGCTGCTGCGGAATGCGCAGCAGCAGCCGCTGCGCTTCCGGGCCGTCAGCGGGCTGTATCCGCCCGGGTCCACCTGCAAGGCGATCACGCTGGTCGGCGCCATCATGGACCGGAAGGTCGATCCCGACGAGCGGATCCACTGCGAGGGGCACCTGCTGCCGGAGCAGCCCAACCAGTTCCGTTGCTGGATCTATAACCAGTACCGCACGACGCACGACGCGGAAATGCCGGGGGGCCAGCGCGGCGAAGACGCGATCCGGAACTCGTGCAACATCTACTTCTACAAGCTGGGCGACCGGCTCGGCCCGGGTCGACTGTGCGAGTGGTTCGAACGCTTCGGCCTGGGGAGCCTCCAGGCCACGGGCCTGATCGAGGAGTCGCGCGGGATTGTGCCCAGTGCAGCGTGGTTGCGCGCCGCCCAGGGGCGAGAATTCGAACGGGCCGACGCCTGGAACTGGTCGATCGGCCAGGGCGAGGTCAGTGCGACTCCGCTGCAGGTCGCCAACGTCTGCGCCACGATCGCCGCCGGCCACTGGGCACCGACACGCCTGATCCGCGAACCGTACGCGCCGAACGAAGTCCCGGCCCCCTCCGCACCGCTGGACGAGGCGGCGCTGCGCGTGTTGCGGACAGGAATGTGGCGCGTCGTCAACGAGCCCGGCGGGACGGCCTACAAGCACGCGCGGCTCGAGCGCCGCGACACCGTGTTCTGCGGCAAGACCGGCTCGGCGCAGGCCGCGCCGCTACCGGTGCTCTACCGCTACACGTTCCGGTGGCCCGATGGCCGGCGCGCCGAATACAAGGCGTACCTGGAAGACGACGCCCGCGCGCTGGCGCTGCGCGAGCACGGCGGTGAGCCGCAGCGCGTGGGTAAGTACACCATCGAACGCTACCCCGCCCTGCTCGAGGGCGAGTCCGCGGCCCATGCCTGGTTCATGGGCTACACGCAGTCGGCGGATACGCCGCGCGGCAACGCACCGCGCGGAAAGTCCTACGCCATCGCGGTCATCGTTGAGTACGGCGAGTCGGGCGGCAGCGTCGCAGGCCCCGTGGCAATGAAGCTGGCCGAGTACCTGCTCGACCGTGATGGGGAACACGCACTGACACGCCCCAAGGCCGCCCGCCCATGATCGCCACGCCGGTACTCAACCTGACGCGCCTGGGGTGGGGGCTGGCGATTCCCGTGCTGTTCCTGGGACTCATCG
>CAZVRR010000029.1:5190-5822 GCA_964629745.1 uncultured Planctomycetales bacterium
ACTGCCGAAGGGCTGCTCGCAACTGAGGGGACGCCGGGCGACGACGCCGGCTGGATCGACCGGCTGTACCTGGCGATCGGGCCGCTGACCGTGCGTCAGATTGTCTATTTCCTGAGCGGCGCGGGGCTGATGTTCCTCGTGCTGGGGCCGAGCTACCAGCGCCTCGGACGACTGGCGTACCCGGCGTATGCCGCCACGCTGCTGCTGCTGGTCCTCCTGGCGCTCGACCGCTTTGTAGATATTCCATTCGTCCCCGTCCGCAACAACGTGCGGCGCTGGATCAGCCTCGGACCGCTTTCAATCCAGCCCGCCGAGTTCATGAAGCTGGTGCTGATCCTGGCCCTGGCGCGCTACCTGCGATTTCGCAGCACGTATCGCCGGCTGCCGGGCCTGGTCCCGCCCTTCCTGCTGACGCTGGCCCCGATGGTGCTGATCTTCCGCCAGCCGAACCTGGGCATGACCCTGATGCTCTTGCCCGTACTGTTCATGATGCTGTTCGTGGCGGGAGCCCGGCTGCGCCACCTGGCCCTGGTCATCTTTGTCGGGTGTGCCACCCTGCCGGCGTTCTACTTCTACGGGATGAAACCGTACCAGCAGGAGCGTGTGCTGGGCCTCCTGCGGCAGAACGTGGG
>CAZVRR010000029.1:5832-21707 GCA_964629745.1 uncultured Planctomycetales bacterium
ATTTCAGCTTCGGCAATCCAAGATCGCGTTGGGCGCCGGCGGCATGACCGGGGCCGGATGGGGCCAGGGCGTGTTTCTCGAATCCAAGGTGCCGCTGCTGCCCGAACAGCACAACGACTTCATCTTCGCCATGATCGGCCACCAGTGGGGATTCATCGGCTGTGCACTGGTCATCCTTGCCTACAGCCTGATCGTGTTCCTCGGCATGGAGGTCGCGACCGTCACGAATGACCCGTTTGGACGCCTGCTGGCGATCGGCGTCGTCGTGATGATCGTCGCACAGGCGCTGCTCAACATCGGCATGACCGTCGGCCTGATCACGATCACCGGCATGACGCTTCCGTTCGTGTCAGCGGGAGGAAGCAGCCTGTGGGCAAACTTCCTCGGCCTGGGCCTGCTCGTGAACGTCGCCCAGCGCCGGCCCATGCTGATCGCGAATCCACCGTTCGAACACGAGGACGAGCCGTGAGCTCCTGCGGCCGACGCGCGAGGATCTGACGGCGCAGCCGCCCCCTCGCTCTATCTCCTTGTCACGTATAAAATTACGCCCCAGCGTTCCGGGTATGCCGCTTGCTGGGTTTCGGGGCGTGCCGGGCCCCGGCAAGCGCCCGGGAGCCGCAGGCGGCGAGAGAAGGCGCACCCCAGAACGGAGCACATCATGAAGATTCTGATTGCGGACAAGTTCGAGGCATTCGGCATCGCGCAGCTCAAGGAAATCACCGATCACGTGGTCTGCGAGCCCGATCTGAAAGACGATACGTTGACCAAACGCATCGCCGATTTCGACCCCACGATCCTGATCGTGCGCTCGACCAAGGTGCAGCCGCCGCAACTCGACGCCGGCAAGTCACTCAAGCTGGTCATTCGCGCCGGCTCGGGCGTGGATACGATCGACGTCGCGCATGCGACCAAGCGCGGCGTCAAGGTGGCGAACTGCCCCGGCATGAATGCGATCGCGGTCGCGGAGCTCGTGATGGCCCTGATGCTGTCGCTGGACCGGCGGATCCCCGATAACGTCGCCGACCTGCGTGCGCACAAGTGGAACAAGAAGGAGTACAGCAAGGCGGCGGGGCTGAAGGGCCGCACGCTCGGGATCGTCGGCATGGGGCGGATCGGCACCGCCGTCGCCAAGCGGGCCCTCGCGTTCGAGATGAACGTACTCTGGTATGACGTGATCCCGAACCTGCGCCCGCTGGATGACCCGCACTGCAAGCGTGTCGGGTTGGATGAGGTTTTCCAGAAGTCCGACATCGTCACGCTTCACGTTCCGGGCACGGGTGACACGAAGCACCTGGTGAACGCCCAGCGGCTGGCGACGATGAAGAAGGGCGCACTGTTGATCAATACCAGTCGCGCGTCGGTCATCGACGAGCCGGCCGTGCTGGCCGCGCTCAAGAGCGGCCAGCTCAAGGGCCTGGCCGTGGACGTGTACGAAAACGAGCCCGCCGCCGACGCGAAAGAAGCAAACTCCCCCTTGTGTGATGCGCCCAACGTATATGGGACGCACCACATCGGTGCGTCGACCGACCAGGCGCAGTCCGCAGTCGCGGAGGAGACGGTGCGAATCGTGCGCGAGTTCAAGCGCACGGGCCAAGCCATAAATACGGTAAACTAGCGCGAGCAGCGCAGTCGCACCGTTGCGATGACACCCGATCGGGTGGCGTTCCAGCCGAGCCGTATCCGGATTGAGTGCCAACGCACCAGGGACGCGCGGGGTGCGCGCGACCACGCGTTGAATCGCGCGCACCATTGCCGCCGCGTCGCTCACGGAAACCGGCCCCGGTCCCAGGCGGGCCCGCGGTCCGGTTCGCAGGGGCGGTAAGATGTGACGTGAGCGCGCCAGCGGAACCGCACGTCAGACTGAGCCGCATGTTCAAGTCGCCGAGCCACGCGCCCGACAAAGAAGTTGCGATCGCGCGCCGTTGTCGCTATTCTGAATTTGCGCGTCGATGAGGCCGTATCTCTCGGCAATCACCGGACGTACCTAGACTTCTTTAACGAGATCTCGGTGCGGCGCGCTCAAAAAACTCCGCACGGCGGGCAGCCGCGTCGGGTGCAGGGATCGAGATGTCAGATCCCGGTCGACTGAATTCCTTTGAGTTGCAGCGGGCGCTCCTGGCGCGCGCCGACTCGTTGCGAAAATACGTCGCCGGGCGCATTCCCGAACGACTGGCAGGTGTTGTTTCGCCCGACGACGTTCTCCAGGAGACCTGGATCGCGGCCTTCTCCCACGTGGAAACCTTCGTTTCGAGCGGGCCGCAGGCACTGGACCGCTGGCTGATCACCATCGCGAACCGCAAGCTGATCGACGCACTCAAGTCGGCCCACTGTCGAAAACGAGGTGCCGGCCGACCGGCGCTGACCGCCGTCGAACGCACGACTTCATCGCCGGGCGCGTGGGTGGAGCGGCTGGCTGAAGACGCTGTAACGCCCAGCCGCGATGTAGCCACGCGCGAGGCGGCCCGCGCGGTGCAGCGCGCTTTGCGCGGGCTGCCAGAGGAACGCCGTGAGGTCGTTCAACTCCGTTTCGTGGAGGGGCTCTCGCCGCGCCAGATCACCCTGCGGCTGGGAAAGTCCTACGCCGCCGTGAACAGCCTGCTGTTCCACGCGCTGCGCGACTTGCGTCGCCGGCTCGGTCAAGCCAACCGCTTTTTCAGCGACGCACGTTCCACCGATGGTTCGCAGCACTAGGGCCACACTCCGGAATTTCCGAGCCGCCTGGGGGCGGTGTCGATGACCCACGGCGAGGCGATCGAACGCGTCGTCGCTAACCTCCTCGCGCAAGACGAAAGCGCCTGGCCCAGCGACGCGGATCTCGCGCGCAGCCATCCGGACCTCATGCCGGAGCTTGCTGACCGCGTCACCGCCCTGCGCTCCATCCGGCGTGCCGCCGCACGCGCCGCCGGCCACAGCGCCGCTTCCGGCCCCGCGCAACTGCTCGACCGGATTTTTGAGACCGATCTGCAACTGTTGCAAGCCGAGTTGAGCGATTACGAGATTCTGACGCGCGTGCAGTACGGGGGGCAGGGCGTCGTGTACAAGGCCCTGCAGCGCGCCACGAAACGAGTCGTGGCGATCAAGGTGTTGCTCGATGGTCCGCTGGCCACGCCGCGGCAACGCGCACGCTTCGCCCGCGAAGTGGAGCTCTGTTCGCGTTTGACGCACCCGAACGTGGTCGCGCTGTACTCCAGCGGCACCGTTCACGGCCGCCCCTACTGCGCCATGGAATTCATCGACGGATTACCGATCGATGAGTTCGTCTTCCTGCACCGACCGCTGCCTCGGGAGATCGTGCGACTCATTGCGGCGGTCTGCCGTGCGATCCACTATGCGCACCAGCGCGGCATCATCCACCGCGACTTGAGCCCGGCCAACTTGATGGTCGATCTCGATGGCGTCCCGCACGTGCTCGATTTCGGCCTGGCCAAGGACGTCTGGCTGGCCGGCGGGCCGGAAATCTCGCAGACCGGGCAGGTCGTCGGCACCCTGCCATTCCTCAGTCCCGAGCAGATCAGCGGCAACGATACCGAGATCGACGTCCGTTCCGACGTGTACTCCCTGGGCGCCGTGCTCTTTACTCTGCTGTCCGGGCGTCGACCATTCCTGGCGCGCAGTGCGGTGGAGTTACGGGACCAGATCCTGCATGAACGCCCGCCGCGGCTGTCGCAGGTCCAGCGGCCGGACGGGAGCCCCGTCGCCGCCGATCGCGACCTGGAACTCATCCTGCTCAAGGCGCTGGCGGCCGAAACGAGCGAACGCTACCAGTCGGCGGAAGCGCTTGCGGACGACCTGGACCGGTACATCGCCGGCGAGGCCGTGCAGGCGCGGGCCCACAGCCGTCTGTACCTGCTGCGCAAATCCGTCCGCAAGTATCGCTGGGCATACGCGGGCGGCGCGCTGTTCCTCCTGGTGCTGATCGCCGGCGTCACGGTATCCACCGCCATGTGGTTGGAGGCGGCGGCCCAGCACAACACGGCGACCCAGGCGGCCGCGATCAGCTACTCGCTGTTCGATGACCTGAGCACGGTTTTCGAAAACGACGTGCGTACCCTGGCCGGCGGCGTAGCCGTCGGCGACAAGCTGTTCACGCTCGTGGACGCGCGTCTGTCGGAGCTCGAGGAAGTCACGTCCTCGGACGCCAAGCTGCTCCCCACCCTCACGCTCCTGAAGGAGCACCAGGGCGACATCGCCGCGGCACAGGGGAACCGCGCGGTCGCGCGGGCCTGCTACACGGCCTTCCTGGACGGGGCGCGGGCCCTGCGGCCGCAGAACCACGCCACGCGCGCCATCATCGCGCGGGCACACCGCAAACTGGCCGGGATCATCGACGAGGCGGAACCGCAATATCGCCAGGCGGTGGAATTGGGGACCGCGGTCGCTTCCGACGGGCACGCCGGCTTCCGGGATTACGCCGAGCTGTGCGAGACGCATATTCAGTTTGCGCGGTTCTATTTCCTGCGCGGCGACTACACGCAGTCGGCCGACCAGATCAACGCGGCCCTCCGGGTGGCGGAGACGCACGATTTCGAGTCCCAGCTCGAGTCCGGCGGGCCGGCCCTGTTCGCGCTCGCGCGCGAACGGGAGAGTGACCTGTACTTCAGGCTGGCCGACGCGGAGCGTGCCACCAACGCACTCCTGGAATGTCTGCGCCTGCGCGAACAGCTCAGTGCGAACAGTCCGGCAAATGCCGACCTGCGGCACAAGGTGCTCCGCACGCACAGCCGACTGGCACAGGCATACCGCGAACAAGTCCGGCCTGAGTTGGCCCGCGACCATTTGCAGCAAGCCATCCGGATCGGTGAGGATCTGGTATTCGTCGATCCGACCGTCACTGACTGGACCAAAGATCTCGCGGTCGCCCACGCCAGCCTGGCGCTGGAACTCCACGACATCCCGGAACTCGATTCCGCGGCAGTCCACTGCAGCAGGGCCCTGGATCTGGTGACGCGAATTCACGAGTCCGATCCGGAGGATCTGATGGCCGTGGACCTGCTTGCCGGCATCCACAGCTACGCATCCAAGATTGCGCTCAAACGAGGATCGCTGGACGAGGCCCTGATGCACGCTCAGGAAATGGTGGCGCTGCGGCACTCGCTGTGTGCCGCCGCACCGGACGCGACGACCCCGCGGCGCAAGCTCGCCGTCGACCTGGAAGCACTGGGAAGCTGTTACCACACGGCGGGAGATCTTCAGAGTGCCGGACAGGCCTACGAGCAGGCGTTCGCGATCCGGCGTGAGCTGCTGGCGGCACGTCCCGAGTTCGTCGAGTCCCAGCTTGACTGCGTGCTTTCGCAGATCGTCCTCTCTGCCTGGCTCCTGGATTTCGACACGGCGGAGGCGGACGCGCGCACGGCCGCGTACCTCGCGCAGGCGGAACAGACGCTCCAGACGCTCCAGCGTGCCGGAAAGATGGAAGGGCAGCAGCGGCGCCTCCGGGATTGGACGGCGCGGATCCAGGAATACAGAGTTCTCCTGGCTGAGCACGAGGCTCGCCGCACCCAGGCACCCGTCCCGGAACAGCGCCGCTAGTGTGAGATTCGCCGCCGCATTACGTCGGCGGTATGGGATCCGACTCGGTTACCGGTACGGGGGTCTCTGCACCAAAGACCAGTGGCTGGGTTTCGTCCAGCAACTGGAGCAGGAAATCGAGGCAGCCGGTGCGCGGGAACGGACTGTTGGCTGTTCCCCACGCCTTGCCGTGCAGGTCATAGCTCAGCCCTGGCGCGCCCGCCTCCGCCGCCGCCGCCTGGCCCTGGAGGTGCGGCGGCTTGGCAAACTCGGCGACGTCGGGGGTGAGCGGATCGTTGTGGGTCACCCACCACAGCCCGTCGCTGGAATTGACGACCGGCGCCAACTGCGTCCAGATCCGCGACACGCCCGACGAGATGTCGTGGAATTGCACCGCTGCAATCTGCCAACCGACTTCGCCGTCGTCGATCGACTGCGCCGTCAATTGCAGGATGATCGCCTGCCGGATCGGGCTCTCGGAATTGCCGGGGCTCTCGTGAATGCAGAAGACGACCTGCTGATCCGCCGGCAACTCACCATCGGCCAGGCTCCGGGACCCAAGCCCGCACACGACCAGCACACACGTGACCAGTGCAGCACTGTGACGCATACAGTTCTCCTTTTCGGATTCCCTGATCCTGAATGGCGGATCGTGTGGGCCGAGCTGGCGCGGCGCGTCGATGAGCGGCGTTTCCCGAACGCGGGCGGCCGCCGCGAGACGTGCGGGCGACTTTCCCATCCGACAGCCAGACGGATCGCGTTCTTCCGCGGGGCGTGCCGGACAAACCGCGCAACGCGCCGTGCGCCGCGTACGGTCAGCACGTCCCTCCGGCACCCGCCGTAACCACTGCGGGTGTCCGCTTGCTTTTAGGCCGGTGGGAACGCCCTGGAGTGTAGGTCTCGAAATAACCGTCGCCCGCGGCCTGCATTCCGCAACCGGGCGGCGCGACGTCCGATAGACTGTCTAGATAAACCAGGAAAGATGCGCAAGACGGCCTAGCGCGGGCGGGCGGAATCCTCGCGGGCCTGCCGGGCGCGGGTCGCGCGTTCGAGCGTCTGGCGCTCGACGTAGGTCAGGCTCTGGATGCCCTGGGCCGAGACCTTTTTCAAGATCCGGTCCAGTTCGACCTCCAGGCGCTGTTCCTCTTCGAGGCGTGCTTCCCAGCCCCCGGGATTGGGATTGGGGGTGGGGTACTCGAGCGGCCGGCGCGGCCGCGGGCCGCCGCCGGAACGGAAGAGGCGCCGCAGCCAGCCCAGGCGGCGCGGGCGGGCAATCGGGTCGTACGCCGTGAAGCGCTCGTCCTCGACCAGCAGGCCCATCTGCGCCATGCGCAGCCGCTGCCAGCAGGTGAAGCCGCCGAAGAACGCGATAAACAAGAGCATCCGGTTGTCCGGCCGGAGGCCCCACAGGCCCAGGGCCAGGCAGCCCGCCAGGCCGACGTAGCACGCGATGAGCGTGGCCCGTTGCAGCCCGACGAACGGCCAGAGGATGGCGTGAAAGATCTGCCCACCGTCAAGCGGGTAGATCGGCAGCAGGTTGAACGCCAGCAGGAAAAGGTTCACCCGGTAGAACGTCGCCACGACGTTCAGCCAGGGTTCCTCGAACCAGTACCGCACGCCGATCAGCGGGTTCCACGAGAACAGGTCCGCGGTCTGCTCGTGTACGATCAGGATCGCGGCACTCACCAGGCACAGCACCACGTTCACCAGTGGACCCGCGGCCACGGTGACGAACTGCGGCCACGGCCGCATCGGCGCATGCGCGTAGGCCAGGCCGCCCAGCGGCCACATCAGGATGTCGCGCGCGTCCCCCCCCACCGCCCGGGCCCCGAAGCAATGGCCGAACTCGTGCAGCAGCACGATCCCGAACAGCAGCCCGAGAAACATGCCGTGCATGCGCCAGTCCCCCGGCGAACTCAGCAGCTCGAAAACCGCCCAGATCACGAACAGGACATGCACGCGCACGTTGATGCCGAACAGTTGACCGATGCGGAATGAGCCGTTCAGGAAATCCATGCGCCGCGTCCTTCAGCTCCGCGCGAAGCGCTCGTAATACAGCAGCGAGAGAATCGTCTTGCCGTCCGGCACCCGGCCGTCGCGAATCGCCGCCAGGGCGTCCGCCAACGTCAGCGGCACCAGCCGGATCTGCTCGCCGGCATCCAGCTCGGCCGGCCCGGGCGTCAGATCGCGGGCCACGAAGACCTCCATCTTCTCGTCGAGAATGCCGGGCGACGAGTAGAACGACACGAGCGGCGCCAGGCACCCGGCCCGGTAGCCGGTCTCCTCCGTCAGTTCGCGCCGGGCGCATTCCAGCGCCGACTCGCCCGGGTCAAACGTGCCCGCCGGCAGCTCCAGCAACTCGCAATCCACCGCCACGCGGTAGTTCCCGATCAGCACGATGCGGCCATCGTCCAGGATCGGCAGAATCACCGCGGCCCCGGGATGGCGGATGATGTCGAACGCATGCGTCCGCCCGTCGGGCAGCCGAACATGCCGCCGTTGCACCCGGAACTTCGGCGATTCGAAGACGATCGTGCCGGGATCCATGCCCCTGCTCCAGCGCCGGGTTGGCAACCGACGGCGGGGGATTATAGCCTGAGCGGGGCGGCGCCGGGGCTGGTGCGGCGTCCGCGGCCGGCCGGCACGTATAATCCGGGCGTCATGACGGAAGCGGACGACGCGCGCATTGCCCGGCTGCGCCAGAGGATCGGCGCTTTTCCCCGGGCTCCCGGCGTGTACCTGATGAAGGATCGCGAGGGGGTCGTGCTGTACATCGGCAAGGCCCGCGACCTCCGCGCCCGTGTCGGCAGCTACTTCCAGGATTCCGCCGACCTGCTCGCCACGCGCGGCCCGGAAATCGCCCACATGGCGGCGCTGGTCCAGGACATCGACTTCCTCGAATGCGAGACCGAGGTCGACGCCCTGCTCGCCGAGAACCGCCTGATCAAGGACACGCAGCCGCGCTACAACGAGCGCCTGCGCGACGACAAGAGCTTCCCCTATCTCGAGATCACCACCGGCGACGACTTCCCCGGGGTGTACGTCACGCGCAAGCCGCGCTTGAAGGGGAGCAAGCTCTACGGTCCGTTCGTCGCCGCCGCCGGCCTGCGCGACGCCGTCAACGCCCTCCAGAAGGTATTCCGCTTCCGCACCTGCGAGCTGGAGATCCGCGCCGCGGACGACAAGCGACGCTTCTTCCGGCCCTGCCTGCTGCACGCGATCCACCAGTGCACCGCCCCCTGCGCGGCGCTGATCTCGCCGGAGGCCTACGCCGCCGACATCCGCCGCCTGATGCGCTTCCTGAATTCCAAGCGCAGCGTGGTCCTGCGCCAGATGACGCGCGAGATGGAGCAGGCCGCCGCCGAGCGGCGCTACGAGGATGCGGCGACGCTGCGCGACCGGATCCACGCCATCCAGTCGCTCTCGCTGTCGGGCGACCCGGACGAGGACGTGCAGCCCGAGGTGTTTCACATCGACCCGCGCTCCGGCCTGGAGAAGCTCCAACGTCTCCTCGAGCTCCCCGACGCCATCCGCATCATCGAGGGCGTGGACATCGCCACGCTGCACGGCGAGGCCTCGGTCGGGTCGCTGGTCTGCTTCATCGACGGGCGGCCCTACAAGTCCGGGTACCGGCGCTTCCGCATCAAGGCCGTCGAGGGCGTCGACGATTACGCGATGATCCGCGAGGTGCTCCTCCGGCGCTACAAGCACGCGGCGACCTCGGAAGAGCTGTTCCCGGACGTGATCCTGATCGACGGCGGACTCGGACAACTGCACGCGGCCCTCGAGGTCTTCGACCAGATGCATCATGCGCTCGAGCTGGAGGGCCGCCGGGCCGCGCGCCCCCCAATGGTCGTCTCGCTGGCCAAGCGCGAAGAGCTGGTCTACGTGCAGGCCCGCCGCCAACCGCTGCGCCTGGCGCGGAACAACCCGGCCCTGCGGCTGCTCCAGCAGATCCGCGACGAAGCACACCGCTTCGGCCAGCACTACCACCACCTGCTGCGGCGCAAGAAGGCGTTCGAAGCGGAGTTGGCGTCGGGCCGCCGCCCGCCGCCGGCGCGGCCGGAGAACGTGAACCTCAAGAAGCCGCGCCGCCGCCGGGCGGGCGAAGTGCACCTGGACCCGGATGCCTCGCAGCTCCCGCCCGCCGACCCGCCGGACGACAGCGCCGCCAGCTAGGCCGTCAGTGCTCACCCCCGGCGTTCTCGCTGCGCCGCGGCAATTCCTTCCAGTGGATCTCCATCAGGTCGTAGTTCGTGGCGCGCAGGCCGAGCTGCTCGTAGATCCGCAGCGCCGCGGTGTTCGTGCGATCGACGTACAGCCGCAGGCCGCACACGCCCGGCGTGCGCCGGGCGAGGCTTTCGACATGCCGGTGCAGCGTGCCGTACACCCCCGCGCCGCGCGCCTCCGGTACGACGTAGACACTCTGGATCCACCAGAACCAGTCGTCGCGCCAGTCGCTCCACTCGCGCGTGATGAGCAACTGGCCGACGATGCGACCGCCGCGCTGCGCCAGGAAGTACTGCCCGCGCTCGGTGTCGCTGGTCAGCACGCGGCGCACGCCCGAGCGGACCACGGCCGCTTCGAGCACGAGGTTCTCGGTCTCCAGGGCCATCGCGACGTTATGGGCCGCGATGACGTCGACGTCGGCCAGGGTCGCGGTTCGAATGCGGATCTCGTCCATGCGGGTTGACGCGTCCTGTCGTCCGTGCGAACGTGTTGCCCTGGGCCGCTACGCGGGCGCCACCGTGTCGCCGCGGGCGAACGGCCCTCTGGCATTGTAGTCGAGTCCGCACCACAAGCATGATCCACGATTGGACCGGCAAGCGCGTCACGGTGATGGGGCTGGGTCGTTTCGGCGGCGGCGTGGGCGTCACACGCTGGCTGGTCCGCCAGGGCGCGCGCGTGACGCTGACCGACCAGTTGCCCGCCGAGCAGCTCGCGGCCTCGCTCGGCGCCCTGCGCGACCTCGCGCCCGTCCTGCACCTGGGCGGACACCAGCCGGCCGACTTCCAGGACGCTGACCTGGTCGTCGTGAACCCGGCGGTGCGGGACAACTCACCCTACGTGCAGGCCGCCCAGGCCGCCGGCGTGCCGGTCACCACCGAAATCAATCTCTTCGTCGAGCGCTGCCCCGCGCCCTGCGTCGGCATTACCGGCTCGGTCGGCAAGAGCACCACGACCGCGATGCTCGGCCACATCCTCCAGGCCGTGACGAGGCAGCCGGGCGCAACGCCGCGGCGCGTCTGGGTCGGCGGGAACATCGGCTGTTCGCTGCTCGAGGAGCTCGCGCAGATCCGGCAGCCCGACGTGGTCGTCCTCGAGCTGTCGAGCTTCCAGCTCCAGCGTACCCCGCTGGTGCGCTGGAGCCCGCACATCGCGGTGCTGACGAACGTATCGCCCAACCACCTCGACTGGCACGGCAGCTTCGCCGCCTACCTGGCGGCCAAGCTGAACATCGTCCGCTTCCAGGACCCCCGCACCGACGCGATCGTGATCGGCGACGACGCCACCCTCCGCGCAAGCCTCGATCGCATGTTCGGCGACCTGGCCGGCGTGTGGCGCTACCGGCTCGAGAACGAGGCGCCGGCGGCGGTGTGCCAGACCCGTCCGGCCGTCGAGTGCGACGACCGCCACGAACGCTGGCCGAACGTGAACCTGGGCGTCCCCGGCCGTCATAACCGCCTGAACGCGGCCGCTGCCCTGACTGTCGCGCACCTGCTCGGAATCCCCGCCGCGATCGCGACCGAGGCCCTGGCGAGCTTCGAGGCCCTCCCCGACCGGTTGCAGGGTGTCGGCACGCGCGCCGGCGTGACCTACTACAACGATTCAAAATCCACCACCCCCACCGCCGCCCTGACCGCGCTCGAGGCCATCACTGCGCCGCTGCTGTTGATCGCCGGCGGCTATGACAAGGGCAGCGACCTGAGCGAGTTCGCCCGCGTCGTGGCGCGGCGCGCCAAGCTCACGGCGTGCATCGGACAGACCGGTCCGCACCTCGCCGAGCTGATTGCGGCGGCGGGCGGGCGGGCGGAATTCTGCGCCGAACTCGACCGCGCCGTGGAGCGCTGCCGCGAGGCCGCGGCGCCCGGCGACGTCGTACTGCTCTCGCCGGCCTGCGCCTCGTGGGATCAGTTCGAGGACTACCGCGCACGGGGGGCGCTCTTTACCGAACTCGCGATCGGGCCCGGCGCGTGACGACCGATCCGACAGGTGCGCGCGGCGTGGCGGATGCTGCGCTGGCCAGCCCCGCGGGCCGTACCGCCTTTCGCCGCGCCCTGCGCGCATGGTATGACCGGGCTCGCCGCGATCTCCCCTGGCGCCGCACGCGGGATCCCTATCACATCTGGCTTTCCGAAGTGCTGTTGCAGCAGACGCGCGTCGAGGCCGGCCGGCCGTACTACGAGCGCTTCATCTCCATGTTCCCGACGCTGGCCGACCTCGCCGCCGCGCGGCCCGCCGCGGTGCTCCGCGCGTGGGCGGGGCTGGGGTACTACAACCGGGCGCGGCACCTGCACGCGGCGGCCAAGGCGCTGCAGGCCGCGGGCGGGACGCTGCCGCGGCGGGCGGAAGAGTGGCGGAAGCTCCCGGGCGTCGGCCCCTACACGGCGGCCGCGATTGCGAGCATCGCGTTCGGTGAGCCGGTCGCCGCCGTCGATGGCAACGTGAAACGCGTGCTGGCCCGACTGCTGGCGCTGCACGCGCCGCCGGAAGAGCGCTCGACGCTACGGCGACTGGCGGACGCGGCACATTCGCTGGTTCCGCGGCGCGCGCCCGGCGCGCACAACCAGGCGCTGATGGAGCTCGGCGCCCGGGTGTGCCTGCCCCGGCGGCCCCGCTGTGGCGCGTGTCCCGTGCGTGCGTGGTGCGCGGCCCATGAACAGTGCCTGGCGGACAAGTTGCCGGCGGCGAAACCGCGTCGTCCGGTGCGCGAGATCCACGAGGCGGCGCTGGTGCTGCGGTGCGACGGTCGCATCCTGCTCGTTCAGCGGCCCGGCAGCGGGCTGCTCGCGGCGATGTGGGACCTGCCCAGCGCGGAACTGGAATCCGCCCTGCCGGCGCGCGATGCAGCGCAGCGCCTGATCCGCTCGCTGGGGCTTCCCCGCGCGGACGTGACCGACTGCGGCCGGTTCACGCACCAGTTCACACACCGCGTGCTGCAACGACACGTGTTCGCGGCGCGGGTCGCGGAACGAACCATGCCGCGAACCGATCGGCCGTCCGCGTGGGTGCGCCGGGACAGGCTGGCGGCACGCCCGGCGACGCGCCTGACGCAGCGCATCCTGGACGCGCTGGACGAGGCGGAATCTCCCGGCGCGCCGTAGCCCGGCGCGCTACTTGTCCTTCTTCTCTTCGGAAACCGCGGTTCGCTCGATGGCCTCGCGTTTGCGGCGACTCTCCTCGAATTTCTCCGCCTCGTCGGGCAGCTTCACCAGCCGCGCGCGGGCGTCCTGCGCTACCGCGCTCGACGGGTACTCCTTCACCAGCTTCTCGAGCTGGGTCCGGGCCGGGTCGAAGAGGCCGGCCCGCGCGTAGCGATCGGCGAGGTCGTACCAGCGCTGGGCCTGCTGGGCCGCCTCCGCCTGGGCCACGGCCTTGCGCAGCTCCGGGTCGGTGGCGAGCTTTTCGATCGCGGCGGCCGCCGTCTCGGCCGCGGGCGTGCCGTCGAAGTCGTCGACGACCGACCGGTACAGGTCGCGTGCGGCGCCGAACTGGCCCATCTGCACCAGCTCGGCCGCCTGGTCATTCCGCACCTCACCCCGCGCGTTGTCGAGGGCCTTCAGGATGATGGCCTTCTGGTAATTGTCTCCCTGCATCCGCCCGATCTCGGTCTCGACCTTCTCCTTGAGATCCTTGAAGCTCTTGGGCACGGGGCCGGCCGTGGCGGTCTTGCCGCGCTGCTGCGGCGGGCGGCGCTTGGTGGCGGGGCGCCGCTTCCCCTTCTGCTTCTCGTCGTCGTCAACCTGCAGGCGGATGCTCAGCGCAGCCAGCGTGCGCGACGCCTCCTCGTATTTCTCCTCCTGGATCTCCTTGCCGGCCTGCTCGAGCTGCTGCTCGATGCCCAGTGCGATCTTCACGAGCAGTTCGTCGATGCTCGCCTCTTCCTCTTCCTGGCCCTCGATGAAGAAGTCCTTCAGCAGCTTGGCGCCGCTGTAGGCTCGCGCGAAATCGGATTCATCGATCCACTTCGAGAGCTGGTCCATGAATGCCTTGAGGCGCTCGGGTG
This sequence comes from uncultured Planctomycetales bacterium, assembly GCA_964629745.1. Classification (GTDB taxonomy): domain Bacteria; phylum Planctomycetota; class Phycisphaerae; order UBA1845; family Fen-1342; genus JAAYXS01. Next base: position 19,568 of record CAZVRR010000029.1, read on the forward strand.
TCGCGGTTGGCGGCGGCGTGCGTTCGAGGACGGTCTGGATCTTTTCTTCGAGCCCCTCCGTCGGATCGAACCGGGCGTATTGCACGCGGCCGTACAGATCGATGATGTAGGCCAGCGGCGGCGCCGGGAACCGCCAGGTGGAAAGCCCGATGATCGAGTTCACCGGGAACGTGATTTGCGCTTCCTTGATGCGGTTCTCGATCGACTTGAGGTTCTCGCGCGTGAGACCGACGATCATCACGCCGCGCGGCCCGTACTTCTCGTCGAGCTGCTTCATCATCGGAAAGAGCTGCTCCGAGCGCGAGTCCATCGTGCTGAAGTAGAACAGCACGATGATGCGGTTGGGATAGCGCTTCTGAAGCGGCAGCGAATCCTTGGAGCGCCCCCCGCGCTCGTCCGCAACGTACAGATCTGGTGCCGGTTCGCCCACTTCCTGGGCCCAGGCCAGTCCGGTCGCCGCAAGCAGGCAAGCGGCCGCCAGCCATCCGTATCGTCGCATGCTGCGTCTCCTGGTTCCGGGGCGCGCGTCCGGCGGCAGCCGTCCGGCAGGGAGGTCGCGCCGTCGCGCAAAGGCTGCCCCGCACGCTACCAGTGTATCGCCGGCTGGAAGGGCTGTCAGGCTCGCGCCGCCCGCCCGCCGTTCGACGTACCGGCGCGCCGTCCGCCGGGGTAGAATCGCCGGCGCAGCGCCCGTAGCTCAGGTGGATAGAGCAGCGGATTTCTAATCCGCCGGTCGCAGGTTCGAGTCCTGCCGGGCGCGTCTGATCCTGGTTGAGCGCTGGTGAGCGCACCGGCGCATTTTTTCCCTGTTTTCAGGCGATTTTTGATCGACGCGACGATCGCCGCCGATGCCGGATGCGTTCCGACTCGAGCGCTACTGAGCGCTGCTGGGCGCTGCAAATGTCGTTGGTTAAGTGGGGGGTCGTGAGGGAGATGGGGCTGATCATTCTATGCTTCCGGTGGCCCTGAGCCGCTCCCGCTGAGGGGCTGCCAGGCGCGGCAGTACCTCGAGGGCACCCGTCAAATCTTGTAAACGCAGTTTCGTATAGGTCACGGAGCAGAACAACGTGCGCGTGGCGGCCTCGCGCGGCAACCAGACGCACGGCGACTACTTCTGGGCGGCCGCGCTGGCGCTGCGGGCGGCGACAGGCTACGGGCCGGCCGAGGTCGTCATCGCCGCGGCATGAGCCGTGCAACTGTCCCTTGCTCGACGGGGCCATCCGTACCAGAATTTGCGGCGCGTAGTCTCCGAAAGCGGCGTGTCAGCGAGCGAGAGTGCAGCACAGTGGACCCCGCACAGTCCGTCGGTCAAATGCGAAATGTCGGTCCCAGCCATGCTGGAGCCTCGTCTGGGTCGGACGTGTGCGCGGGGTGCGGGTACTCGTTGGTGGGTTTGGAGCTTCCGCGCGCCTGTCCCGAATGTGGCCGGATGGCAGATGCCGCTGCCGATGGGGAAGCGGCGCTCGCCTGGTTCGGCTCGTGGCGCGGGTTATGGTGGTGGCGGTCGCCGCCACACGTGGCGCGCTTTCTTGACGCCCCGCTTGCTCGGCGGGTCGCGCGCCGCCGGCTGCTGCTGGGCGTCGTATTGCCCTGGCTGCTGGCGACCGGCGCCCTCGTCGCTGCGAACGGGATCGTCGCCGAGTTGCGGATTCGAGACATCTGGTACATCCCCGGCCGAGTCGGTCCACCATTACACGACAAGACCGACGACTATCAGTTCCGTGTATGGAATTTTGATCTGTTTGCAGGACCATGGGGTCCCGGCACCCCAGGCGTGAACAGTCGATGGGAGATTCAGTCACGAAAGCTGAGTTGGACCTGGCCCAAGCCCGATGTCGTAGGCTGGATCGTGATCCTGCAACCGAGCATTGCTGCTGCCCTCATCGCCGTGATCGCGCTCACATTGCATGTGCTGTTTCGAACTGTACTTCGCGGCACAACCGCATCGATACCGTCGTTGGTTGCGGCCTGTGCGACATATTTTAGTACTGCGATGACAGCTCTAGTGTGCCTCATTCCTGTCGCAGCTTTCAACGAGTTGCGTTACGGGCCCTCGCTACTCGACGCCACGTCCACGGCGCTTGCCTGGGCGATCCTGATGCTCTTGAGTGCGGGCCCGGCGCTCACGTTGGTCTGCGCG
>CAZVRR010000030.1:0-21146 GCA_964629745.1 uncultured Planctomycetales bacterium
CACGACGGCCGGCCGGATGCCTCCGGTCATCGCCACGGCCGCCCGGCGCGTCGTGATCGAGTCGGACGACCGGCTGCACAGCGCGACTCTCGACGAGCTGCAAGCCTACCTGGCCGGAAATATGGCGTTCGAGGCGCGGCGCGCCGGGCTGCCCTGACGCGCCGCCGGTGTGCCGGCGAACGGTCAATTATTCCACGTACTCCGCCGCGAAGTAGCGCGCCGTCAGCGGCTCGCCTGTGATCAGGCGCGTGAGGTCGTTCCAGGTGTATCGGTTAGCCGGCGCGAAGACACGCTCGCGCAGCCAGCGCCCGGCCTGCGGCTGGTTGCAGAAGCACACGTTCTGCACGTCGCGCTGCCCCAGCTCCTGCACCAGCTTCGCCTTCACCTGCGCCGCGAACAGCTCGCCCATCATGTAACTGTGGTAATACACCGGCGTGGTCAGCACGTGGGCCTTGGCGGCGAAATCGGGACGCTGCACGTCCTCGGGCGGATTCAGCAGCTGGTAGCGCGCCTTGAGGTCCCACCACAGCTTGCCCAGGTCCTGCTCCGGCTGACCGTACATGCCGCGCTCGAAGTGCACCATGACCAGTGCCCAGCGGCTGAACATGAGCTTTTCGGCGCGCAGGAACTTCCGTGCCAGCGGCGCCACCTGCTGCATCCGCGCCGGATCGAGCTGGAGCATGGTTTCCAGCCAGACCGGTGTTTTCGACATGGAGCCGAACAGCAGGGCAATCCCCTCGGTGGTAATGCCGTGGGAGGCGGAGCGCAGCAGGAACGGCAGATCCGGGTCGATGAACTTGTCGTAGACGCCGTGCCCCAGCTCGTGGAGCAGCGTATCGGCCCAGTACAGGTTGGGCTTGAGGTTGCAGAGCACGCGCACGTCGCCCGCGCGGTTGATGTCGCTGCAGAACGCGTGCGGGCTCTTCCCCGGCTTCTCATACAGGTCACTGCGCTCGAGGATGTCGTCCGCCGGCAGGCCGAGCCCCGCGTAGTACTGCCGCGCCAGTGCGAGCAGGTCGGCCGAGGCGTACAGCTCGTCGAAATCGATCTCGCCCAGCGGCGGAGCTTCCTGGAAGAACAGATCCGCGAAGTGCCACGGCCGCAGGTCCGCGACGCCGACGCCGAAATGGGCGGCGCGCTTGGCGTCGATCTCCTGCTTCAACGCGGCGAACGGTTCGCGCGTCAGGTGCTCCAGCTCCTCGAACAGCGCGAGCAGTTGCTGCTCGTCGATTTCCTGGAGCGCGAGCTGCATCACGTAGAAGTTCGCAAATCCCAGGCTGCGCGCCAGTTCGTTCCGCAGGCCGACCAGCTCATGCAGTGCGGCTTCGGCCTTGCGTCCCACCTCCATGTAGGCCTTCCAGGCCGCCTCCGCCTGCCGCGAGTCCCGGGTTGTGCCGAGGATCTCGCGGAGATCATTCTCGCTGAGCGGCTTCCCGTCGACGGTGCCGCGGTGGGTGTTGAAGATCTGCTCGACCTCGTTCTTGAGCGTGACGATCCGGCGCTGCAGCTCGGGATCAGCCTGGCCCGGCAGATGCGCGCGGTACATCACGTCGAGCTGACGCGCCAGCAGCGGATCGCGCACGCTGCCGCCCTCCCGCAGCCCCTTGAGTTTCTCGAACACGTCGCGCCGGCTGTGCAGTTCGATCAACTGGCGCTCGACCTCCTCCTTCCGCGCGAAGGCCTCGTCGGTACCCGCGATGCTCGCGTCCCAGTCCGCCATTTCGCGCTGCACGTAGAGCGGCTCGAACTGCCTCACGTACTCGTCGCGCAGGGCCGTGAACTGCGCTTCCGCGCCGCTCGGTTCGCCGCCCAGCGCGGCACAGGTGGTAAACAGGCACATCGCCAGAAGAAATCGCATGAACAGCTCCCTTGTCCCGGGAAACCCTGAGCGCGAAATTATAGCGGCCCCGGTCGCCGATCCGACGCGGCCCCCCGCGGCCCTCACTCCCCGCGTCGCGCGCGGGCCGCCGCGCGCCGCTGCTCGTAGACCTCCTCGCACTCGGGCGGCCGCACGTAGTGAGGCAGGATCTCGTCGGGCGCGCAAAACCGGCCCGCGGCGGCGAGCCGCGTGCCCAGCATCGCCACGTGCTCCGCGCGCGGAGCCCAGCAGGATTCGGGCAGAAGTTCGACCCCCGCCCCCCGCGCCAGGTCGGCGTACTTCCGCAGGCCCTCGCCTGCCACCGCCACCGGGCGCGGCAGGCCTGCCAGCCAGGCCGCGGGTTCGAACACGCCGGCCGGCTGCACCGTTTCGTACACCGCACCGCCCAGCGCGAACAACCCTCCGAAGACGCGCTGCCCGCGTGCGTCCAGCATGACCGCCAGCCGCTCGGACCGCGCCGGGGCCTCCAGGGCGTTCTGCGCAATCACGGCCAGCGTGGGAACCGCCACCACCTCGCAGCCGGTCGCGGACTGGAGCATCCGCGCCAGCGTCGCCGCCACCCGCAGTCCCGTGAAGCTGCCGGGCCCGCTCGACCATGCCAGCACGCGCACCGCGCGCAGGTGATGACCGGCGGACTGCATCAGCTCCACGATGGCCGGCAACAGCTCGGCGGCATGGCGGCGCTGGGCGGAAAGCCCGCGCGCGTCCAGAACCGTCGCTCCGTCGGAAAGTGCGATGCTCCCCTGCCCGTGCGATGTCTCAACGGCAAGCAGCACATGCAGAGCTTAGCTTATTCGGAGTCCAAAGTCGCCGCGTCCGCAGCCGTCAGGACCGGAACCGTCGGGAGCGGCGGTTCGGCGCCGCACGCAGCCGTCGCGTGCTGGGCCTCGCCCGCCTCATCGGCGTGCCAGACCTGGTTGCGGCCGCGACTCTTGGCGACGTAGAGCATCCGATCGGCCTCGCCGATGAGCGCCTCGGGATCAGCGTGGGCCGCCCGCCGCTCGGCAACCCCGATGCTGACGGTGATGTCGACGCGGCGTCCCTCGCACCATACCGGGGTTGCGGCAATCGCTTCCCGCAGGCGCGTCGCCAGCCGCACGGCGCTGCGCACGGACTCCTGCGGACAGATGACCAGGAATTCCTCCCCGCCGAAGCGGCCGCACACGTCGTAGCGCCGGATGAGGGCCTGCACGCGCCGCGCCAGCTCCTGGAGCACCAGGTCTCCGCCGCGGTGTCCGTACGTGTCGTTCGTGCGCTTGAAATGATCGACGTCGAGCATCAGGCAGCTCAGCGGCACGTTGCGGCGGACCGCAAGCGCCCAAGCCTCATCGAGCCGCTCGAGCACCTGGCGCCGGTTCGGCAGTCCCGTCAGCATGTCGGTGTTGGCCAGCCGTTCCAGCCGGCGGTTCAGCCCGGCGAGCTGGGCGGTGTACTTGCTCAACTCGAGCTGGCGCTGTCGAACCTCCTCGTGCAGCTTGAGGATGCGCTCGCCGGCCCGCAGTCGTGCCAGCAGCTCATCGAAGTCGAACGGCTTGTGCAGGAAGTCGTCGGCCCCCGCCTCGAATGCTTCGACGACGCGGGTGCGCTCGCTGCTGGCCGTGATCAGGATGAGGTAGATGGCCCCGAGCGCCTGCGAATCGCGCAGTTCGTGTACGGCCCGACACAACTCGAGGCCGCTCATCTCGGGCATCGCCCAGTCGGTCACGACAATGTCGGCGCCCAGTTCGCGCAGGGCCGCGACGGCCTCGAGCCCGTTGCCGCAGGCCAGCACGGGATAGCCGGCCGACTCGAGCCGGCGTTTCATCAGGCGCAGCGTATCCGGATCGTCCTCGACCAGCAGGATCCGGTGCTTGCGCTCACCTTCCATCTCGGGCGCAGCGAACATTGCTTGATCCGGCACTCCTGCGCAAATTCTGGATCGGAGCGCTACCCGATGGTGTGTATCGACTCCTTCCCGTGCGCACCGGAATACCGGGCGCCCGTTTCCCCGACCCCGCCGCCGCCGATAAGATCTGGGTTTCGTGAGCGCACCACCACCCAAACCGACCCGCCAGTTCTGGCTGCTGGGCGAATCTGGAGTTCCCGGAAGCGGTCCGATCGCGGAAGTCGCGGTGGCGGTCCGAACCTATCGCCTGCATTCCTACGCGATCCCCGCCCCCCTCGATGCCGCCGTGGTGCCGGGGGCGCGCGTGCAGGTACCGTTCGGGCGCCGGGGGCGCATCGTCGACGGCATCTGCGTGCGACGCAGCGGCGGGGCATGGGATCACTCGCTGCCGCCCGTTGCGAGTGTCGCCGCCGACCTGGCCCCGCTGCCGCCGGCGCTGGTCGAACTGGGCGTGTGGATCAGCGACTACTACGTCTGCCCGCCGGGCCGCGCGCTGGACAGCATGGTCCCGGCCGCGCTGCAGCGCGCGCCGGTGCCGCACGTTGCACTGTTGCACGCAACCGGCGCTGCACCGGGCTCGCCCCTCACCGCCAAGCAACAGCGACTGCTGGAGGTCCTGGCGGCCGGCGACCTGCCGCGCCGGGTCGCCTTGCAGCAGGCCGGGGCGGGGCCGGCCGTGCTCCGGAAACTGTTGGACGCGGCACTCGTCGAGGTCGTCCAGCGCGCCGCCGCGCCCGATCGTGTCCCGGCCGAGCCGCCCCCCGACGCGCCGCCGGCGAGCCCGGCCGATTCCTTCCTGCTGACCGCGGCCCAGCAGGCGGCGCTGGACGAGATCAACGCCGCGGGCGATCCGCCACAATTCCGGGTGCTGGTCCTGTACGGGGTGCCGGGCAGCGGCAAGACCGAGGTATACGTGCGGGCGATCCGGCAGGTGCTCGCCCACGGGCGGCAGGCCATCCTGCTGGTGCCGGAAATCGCGCTGGCCACGCAGGTCGTCGAGCGCCTGGCGCGGCGGTTCCCGCGCGTGGCGGTGTTGCACAGCCGGCTGGCGGCCCGGCAGCGCGCGCAGGCCCACCGGGCCATCGCCGCCGGCGCGGCGCGCGTGGTCATCGGTACGCGCAGCGCCGTGTTCGCGCCGTGCCCGGCGCCCGGCCTGATCGTGGTCGACGAGGAACAGGACGGCAGCTACAAGAGCCTGTCGACGCCGTTCACGCACGCGCGTGACCTGGCCATCAAGCGTGCGCAGCTCGAGCAAATCCCGGTCGTGCTGGGCTCGGCCACCCCCGCCCTGGAAACCTGGCACAACGCCCAGCACCTGCCGCACTACCGGCTGCTGCGGCTGCCGCAGCGGGTGGGTGCGGCGGTCCTTCCACGCACGCAGGTGCTGCGGCGGCCGCACAGCGGCGGCGCCCAGCGCGCGGGCCTGCTCGCCCCGGAGTTGCAGGAGGAGCTGCGCGCCGCGCTCGCCGCCGGCCGCCAGGCCATCCTCCTGCACAACCGGCGCGGTTACGCCGTCCAGCTCTGCTGCCAGCGCTGCGGACTGGCGCTGAAGTGCACGGCCTGCGGCGCGCCGCTCGTGCTGCATCGCAGCGATCAGTCGCTGCGTTGTCACCGCTGCGGGACGCGCGAGTCGCCGCCGCCGCACTGCCGCGACTCCACCTGCGCCGGCCGGCTCGTGCCGCAGCGCCTCGCCATACAGCGGCTCGAAGAGGAGCTGCGGCAGGAGTTCCCCGCCGCCCGGCTGCTGCGGCTGGATCGGGACACGATGCGGCGGCGCGAGGACTACGCGGCCGCGCTGCGGCGTTTCGAGCAGCGCGAGGCGGAGATCCTGCTGGGCACGCAGATGGTGGCCAAGGGGCTGGATTTTCCGAACGTGGCGCTGGTCGGCGTGGTGGACGCCGATGCGGCCCTGGCGCTGCCGAGCTTCCGCTCCGCGGAGCAGGTGTTCCAGTTGATCATGCAGGTGGTCGGCCGTGCGGGGCGCAGCGCCGGATCCTCGCTGGCGATCGTGCAGTGTGAAGACCCGCACAGCGTGCCGGTACGCTGCGCCGTACAGATGGACTACGAGGCCTTCGCGCGGGCCGAGTTGGCGCTGCGACAGCGCTTCTTCTATCCGCCGTTCGCGCGCCTGGTGCGCCTGGTCCTGGCCGATGAGCGCCCGCGCCGCGCGGCGGAAGAGGCGGCGCAACTGTGCGTCGCGCTGCGCGCGCTGGCGCAGCGCACAAACCCGCGCCTGCATGTGTCAGACGCGACTCCCTGCCCGATCGAGCGGCTGCGCGACCTGCGCCGCCACCAGGTGCTGCTGCGCGGACCGCGCGACGGCAGCGTGCAACGTCTGCTGCATGCCGCGCTCGTCGCCCGGCAACTGCGGCCCGCGGTCCGGCGCTTCCGCATCGACGTCGATCCGATCGACCTGCTGTGAGCCGCGCCGGCTTGCGTTGCCACGGCCGCGGCGGGCCGGTATGTTAGCCATGCTCTGCCAACCAGGGATGGCACAAGCGCTATGGATAGCACGCAGCACGTGTTGGAACCGGAGTTCGCCGCCGAGCCCGCCGACGCGGGCCCCCGCACGATCTCCGTGATCATTCCCGCCTACAACGAGGTCAACCGGATCGGTCCCACGCTGCACCGGGTGCGCGAATATCTCGCGGCGGCCGGGTGGCGGCACGAGATCGTGGTCGTGGACGACGGCAGCACGGACGGAACCGCCGAGTGCGTGCGGCAGTTCGCCGCCGGAGTGCGCGGCGTGCGCCTGATCGCCGGCCGGGCCAATCGCGGCAAGGGCTACTGCGTGCGGCAGGGCATGCTCGTGGCGACGAGCGACCTGCTGCTGCTGTGCGACGCGGACCTGTCGGCTCCCATCGAAGAGCTCGACAAGCTCCTGCCGTTCATCACCGCGGGCTACGACCTGGTGATCGGCTCGCGCGACCTGCCCGCGTCGCGGCTGGATCCGCCGCAGCCGGCCCTGCGGCGCCGCCTGGCCCACGTGTTCCGGATGCTGCGACGATTGATCCTGCTGCCGGCGATCCGCGACACGCAATGCGGCTTCAAGCTGCTGCGGCACGACGCGGCGCGGCAGATCTTCGCGCGGCACCGCACGAACGGCTGGCTGTTCGACTGCGAGATGCTCGGGATCGCGGCTCGGCTGGGCTACCGCATCCAGGAGGTCGGCATTACCTGGCGCGACAACCCGGACACCCGGCTCCGCCTGTTCCGCGAGGCGCTCTGGGCCCTGCCGAACCTGCTCCGGATTCGGCTGCGCCTCTGGCGCGTGCGGTGACCTTCCGGCCGGGCGAGAATCGTCGTTTTCCCGCCCGCCGAACCCCGCCCGAGTCGTTCAATCCGCCCGCCGCTTTTGCGGTGCACGAACGCCCAGGTGCGCGCGGATGCACTCGGCGAAGCGCGGCCCGACATCCCGGAGCTTGTGCTGGCCCACGCCGGGGATCGACAACAGTTCTGACGGCCTGGTGGGCATGCGACGGGCCATCTCGCGCAGCGTCACGTTGTTGAAGATCAGGTAGGCCGGCACGCCGCGCTCCAGCGCGAGTGCATGCCGGAGCTGCCGCAGTTTCTCGAACAGCGCGCGGTCCACGCCCTCCCACGACTCCCGTTCCAACTGCGTGGCGCGCGCCGCCTGCCGCCGCGGCTGCACCAGCCGCACCTGGCGCGTTCCACGCAGAATCTCCCGGGAGGCCGCATTGAGCTTGACGATCGGCCGATCGCCCGGCGTGCGGTCGAGCAGGCCCTGTTCAATGAGCTGGAAGACCAGGTTGGTCAGCGCACTGCGGTCGTATTCCTTCAGCAGTCCAAACGTGCTGAGCTGCTCGTGTCGGAACGACCGCACCGCCGCGTCGTTGGCGCCGGTGAGAACCTTCACGATATGCTGCACGCCGAAGCGCTGTTCGACGCGCGCAACACAGGAAATGATCTTCTGCGCCAGCACGGTCGCCGCCGGGTCCGGCGCCACCTCGCCCAGGCACTCCTCGCAGGCCCCGCAGTTGTCGGCCGGGTACGTCTGCCCGAAATACTCCGCCAGGAACTTGTGCCGGCACAACGACGCCGCGCAGTAGTTCCGCATCCGCGCCAGCAGATCCAGCGCCGCCTTCACCACCTCCGGCGGGGCCGCGGCCTCCTCGCAACTGCGGCGAATCAGCCCTTCCCACTTCATGGCGTCGGCGGGCGAATACAGCAGGACGCATTCGGCGGGCAGCCCATCGCGTCCGGCCCGGCCCGTCTCCTGCTGGTAGTGCTCGATGGTCTTGGGCATGCCGGCATGGATGACGCAACGCACGTCGCTGCGATCGATGCCCATGCCGAACGCCACGGTCGCGACCACGACGTCCAGGCGTTCCTGGGCGAACGCCTCCTGGGTCACGCGCCGAACCTCGGCGGTCAGCCCGGCGTGGTAGCAGGCTGCCCGCACACCGGCGGCCTGGAGGTGGGCGGCGAGTGTTTCCGTCTGTTTGCGCGTGATGCAATAGATGATCGTGGCATCGCCGCGGTGGCGCTCCAGCACTTCCCGCACCTGCGGCAGCAGTTCCAGGCGCGGCACGACCCGGTAGACCAGGTTGGGCCGATCGAACCGGCCGACGAGGATCTCCGGGTCGCGCAGGCGCAACTGGGCGACGATGTCGTCGCGCACCTGCGGCGTGGCGGTCGCGGTATAGGCGTGCCGGCTGGCGCGCGGAAACAGCTCGTCGAGCCCGGCGAGCTGCCGGTATTCCTTGCGGAAGTCGTGCCCCCAGTGACTGATGCAATGCGCTTCGTCGATCGCGACGGCGCCGACGTCGAGCCGGCCCAGCAGGCCGCGCATCTCGGCCCCCAGCAGGCGCTCCGGCGCCAGGAACACGAGCCGGCAGCGCCCGGCCAGGATCTCCTCCTCCACCCCGCGCCGCTCGGCGGGCAGCTGGCCGCTGTACACCGCCGCCGCGGGATAGCCGCACGCGCGCAGGCCGTCGACCTGGTCCTTCATCAGGGCGATCAGCGGGGAAACGACCACGTCGGTACGGCGGGCGACCAGCGGGGGAACCTGGTAGCAGAGCGACTTGCCCCCGCCGGTGGGCATGACGACGAGCGAATCGCGCCGCGCCAGGCCGGCCTGGATCGCCTGTTCCTGGAGTGGCCGCAGCGCTTCGTAGCCCCACGTGGCGCGGACGGCAGCCCGCACGGCTTCCGGAGTGATGAGCGACTCGGCAGGCAGCGCCATGGCGCCAGTGTAACCGGCGCAAGTCCGGCGCGGAAACAGCAGAGGGCCGCCCGGATGGGCGACCCTCGTGCAGGGTGTCGGAACTGGAAGCGGCGCGCTTAGCGCGTCAGCCGCTCGACGAAGGCGTCAATATCGAAGCTGTTGACGACGTCGTCATGGTTCACATCCGCCAGCTCGATGTGGCACTCCGGGTACGCCGCGAGGTAGGCCTCCGGCTCGGTCAGCGCCAGCACGAACGGGTCGATGTCAAACACGTTGACCTCGCCGTCGCAATTCAGGTCGCCCGTGGGCGGCACTTCGCACGGCAGGTCGAACACATACACGCGATCCACCGCGGCTTCCGTATGGGAATCGTTCGGCAGATCCGCAACGCTGAAGCACAGGCGGATGGAGTCGGTCGGCAGGACGTAGTCCTTCACGTGCACCGTGCGGAAGACCCACTCGGTGCCCGAGCTCACCTGCTCCAGCAGGCTCCAGCTCGCGCCGCCGTCGGTCGAGATCAGCACGTCGAGCAGGTCCTTGGCCGGTTCGACGGTGTCGTCGCAGTAGAACCAGCGCGCGTACTGGAGGACCGGATCCGTGGAGCCGGCCAGGTCGAAGACCGGCGACAACAGGCGGGTCGGGCCGCCGTCCACGTCGTGATTGCCGGTCAGGTTTTCCGTCAGGTAGCACTGGCCGGACCCGTCGTAGTCCGCGGACGGGCTGTAGGGTGTCGTCACCGGATCCCCGCGTTCCCATGCGCCCGTGATCAGGGTGGCGTCATTCTCCACCGTCCAGCCCAGCTCGGCTTCGAAATCGTCGTCGAGCAGTACCGTCGTGGTGGCGACCTGCGCGCTGTATAGCTGCCCGGGCGCGCTGGTCGGGCTGACGACCGTCCCGGTATCCACGCCCGCAGCCTCAAAGTAGAACTCCGGCCGGCAGAAGCAGTCGCCGCCCGGCAGCACGGCGCGGAACATGTTGCTGCCCAGCGGCTCCATGGCCTGGACCACGAACTCGTCCGTCACGTGCAGGCGATAGTACATTTTCGCCGTCTCGGTCACGTAGCTGTCGGTGCCAGGCGCGACGAGCACCGTGATCGCGGTGTCCTCGACCGGCGGAACGACCATCGGCAGTCCCTCCGGGAACGAAATCGAGAGATCCACCTCGGCCAGCGGCAGGGCCGGGTCGCCGAAGAGGGTGATCTCGTGGAAGCACCAGCGCATGCAGTCCTCGTCGATGCGGTAGATGTTGTCTTCCTTGGAATCCTGGTTCGCCCGGCCGGCCTCGGTCTTCAGCTCGTCCGGGTTGAAGATCGCGTCGACGAACTCGCGGTGGAAGCGCTCCGACGGCCCATCGGTGCTGTCGTAGTCACCCCAGCCGTAGCGCGTGTTCATGATGCAGGCGAACACGCCGTGGTCCTGCTTGATGTTCATCGTCTCCGCGAAGCACTCGCCCCAGTCGAAGCCGCCGCAGTCGCAGGCCTGCGTGTAGATGAAGCACAGGTCGTCGTTCGTCAGGTTATACGCGTCGCTGTTGTAGAGCTTCAGGCCGTAGTCATAGCTGCCGTGCCCGAGGTGATGGATCATGTGAAGCCCGGCATTGATGCGGTCGATCAACTCGCTCTTGGGCCAGTCATAACCCGGCGCGTCGTACAGGTCATCGATCGTGTAGGCTTCCGACGAGATGCCGACGGTGTAGTAGCCGTCGGCAAACGACTCATCCCGCAGGCATTCGATCGAGCCGGTCGCATATTCCGAAACGCCGCCGAAGCCCAGGTACTCGCCGCACAGCAGCATGTTTTCCATGTGCTGGTGCTGGCCGAGCATGTAGAACAGGCTCTTGTTGACGAAGCGGGTCGCCTCGGCCACGTCGCCGACGGCCGCGCGGCCGATGTACACTTCGGCCACGAGATCGTCGCCGAAGTCCCCGTCAAAGCAACCGTAGGCGAAGTCGGAGGGAATGTTGTCGTAGTAATAGCCGCCGCCGTCGGTGTAGATCTTTGGTGACGGCAGCAGGTCTTCGTCGCCGCCGATGAGCAGGTATTCGATGCCCTCGCTCAGGTAGCACTGCTCGGCATAGGCATTGACCGTTTCGGCCGAGCTGCCGCCCGCGTCCGCCGTCGTGCGAATCGCGGTGGGAACACCCTGCGCATCGTGGTAGGCCTTCAGCGGCTCGAAGGTGGCGGCCAGCGCAGGCGTGGTCAGGATGCACATGAGGTAATACGTCTCGCCGTCACGGCCGACCGGGTACGAAGCCACCGCGTCCGGATTGTCCACCCGGCTGCGCACGGCGGCGATGTCGCCCGCCGAGCCGCGCAGCAGCGACGAAGCGCGGCCGGTCTCGACCGTATCGAGCGCCACGGTCAGGCGCGGGTAGTAGAGCAGCTCGCCCGTGGCCGGAACGTACTGCACCGGATGCAGGCGCAGGGTCGCAATCGAATAGCCACGGAAAGTCTGGGTCGTCACGTGCACCGCGCTCGGGCCGGGGAACGGCTCGGACGCGCCATAGATGACCGGATTCGGCACCGGCGGCCGTGCCGCCGCGGGGCCCAGCGAAAGCGGGAAGACCTCCGATCGAGGCTCCACCGGATTCGCGTGCGCGAGAACCACCGGCTCCCCGGGCGTAACGCGGACGCCGGCGACTTCCGTCCCGAACGGCAGCAGCAGGCTGGCGCCACAGGCCGGCAGGGCGGGTTCACCCGCCTGCCCATAGGCCGGGGCCGCGGGCATGACCACGCGATCGTAGGTCACGCCATCGATCACAACCGGACGGATGGACGGCCGCTCAAACGTGTAGTCCACCGAGATCGGGGCGGCCGCCGCGGCAAACCCGATGCTCAGCGCCAATCCCAGTGCAAGGAACGCGCGCATCCACAACCTCCTAATCTGGATATCCTATTCAGGTCGAAAAAAACGCTTCTTCCGACCAGAGGCCAGTTTACCTCTTTTGGGCCTTGAATGACACGGCTTCTACATTCAAAGTCCCAATCCGGCCAAATCCACGATATCCTACGCAATCCCTGAAACTTACGGCTCCTGTGCGCGCTGCGCACGCCCCGGGACGCGCGCGGCGCACGGCGCCCGGCACGGGGGCTTGTGCGCGAGGGTCGCCCGGCGACAATGGTGCCGGTGCGGCGGACGGCAGCGCGTGCTGGCCAGCCCGCCGGGCCGGGAGTAAATCCCCCAACCAGCGAGGAACTTATGAAACGTGCGTGGGCTGCGGGTCTGCTGGCCGGGGCAGCAGTGGGACTGACCCTCTTCAGCCTGGGCAGCGTCTTGCATGCCCAGGGGCGTTCCGATCCACACCGCTGCGTCGCCGTCGTCGATGTCGGGAAGATCTTCAACGAGTACGACCGCATGAAGACGGCCCAGGACGAGCTGAAGCAGCTCGAGGACCGCCTCCAGCTCGAAAACGAGCAGCGCAAGCAGAAAACCGACATGCTCGAAGCGACCGTCTCGAAGATGGACCCGGCGGATCCGACGTATACGCGCAAGATGAACGAAGTGCTCGAGTCGCGCATCGGCCACAAGACCTGGTTCGAGCTGCAGCAGGCCAATGCCACGCGCGAAATCGCCGTCGCCACGGATCGCATCTACCGCGACATCACGGGCGCGGCCGAGCAGGTCGCGCGGGAGTCCGGCTTCTCCCTCGTGCTCTACCGCGAGCCCTACGAGCCGCTGGGCACGAATCCCGAGGAAATCCAGGCCCAGATGCGCGCCCGCAAGGTGCTCTACGCCAGCGAGAACATCGACATCACGCAGTTCGTGCTGGACCGCCTGAATTCCAGCTACCGGTCCAAGCCGCCCGCCCCGGAAATCCAGGTTCCGTAAGCGCGGCCGGCCATGACACCAGCACGCGTTTTGACGGCCGCCGAGCTGGCCGCACGCCTGTCCGCGCCGCTCGCAGGGGACCCGGCCCGCATCGTGCGCGGCATCGGCACGCTCGAGCAGGCGGGCCCCGAGGAGCTCTCGTGGGTCGGCACGCCCGAGCTGCTGCCGCGCCTCGCGACGAGCAGCGCCGGCGTGGTCCTCATGCCGCTGGAATGCCCGGTGCCCCCCGGCCGGACCGCGATTCGCGTCGCCGACCCGGACCTGGCCATGTGCGATGTGTTGCGCTGGCTCGCGCCGCCGCCCGATTGCGTACCACCCGGGGTTCACCCGAGTGCCGTGATCGCCGACGATGCACAGGTGGCCGGCGCACACATCGGGCCCCATGCCAGCATCGGGCCGGCGGCTCGCGTCGGCCCGGGCACGCAGTTGCACGCCGGCGTGCGAATCGGGGCCGGCGTAAGCATCGGACGCGATTGCGTCCTGTGGCCGAACGCTGTCATACGCGAACGCGTCACGATCGGCGACCGCGTGATTATTCACGCTAACACGGTGATCGGCACCGACGGCTTCGGTTATCTCCCGCGCGCCGGCCGGAACGTGAAGATCCCGCAGGTCGGCAGCGTCATCATCGAGGATGACGTCGAAATCGGATCCGGGACCTGCATCGACCGGGCCCGCAGCGGCGTCACCCGCATCGGTCGCGGCACGAAGATTGATAACCTCTGCCAGGTCGGACATAATGTGGAGATTGGCGAGGATTGCATCCTCGTCGCCCAGTGCGGGATCTCGGGCTCCACGACGCTGGGCCACCGCGTATTGCTGGCGGGCCAGGTCGGCCTGATTGACCATCTCCGCATCGGCGACGGGGTGCAGGTGACCGCTAAATCGGGTGTCTCGCGCCACGTGCCCAAGGGCGTCTTCAGCGGGATTCCCGCGGTGGAGCGGTCCGCCTACGAGCGGCAGCAGATCGCGGTGCGACACCTGCCGCAGATGCTGGAAGCGTTGCGCGAACTGACAGAACGAGTGGAGCGGCTTGAGTCCACAGCACACGATTGAGCGCGAAGTCGAGCTGAGCGGGCGCGGCCTGTTCACGGGCTTTCCCGTGCGCGTGCGGTTCAAGCCGGCCGCCCCGGGCAGCGGGATCACGTTCGTCCGCGCCGATCAGCCCGAACCGGTGCGCGTCGCCGCCCACGTCGAAAACCTCTCGCGACGCGCGCGGCGCAGCTCGTTGAAAAACGGCACCGTCACGATCGAGACCGTCGAACACTGCCTGGCCGCGCTGGCCGCCCTCGGCATCGACAACGCCGACGTGGAGCTTGATAACGCCGAGCTGCCCGCCGGCGACGGCAGCTGCCTGCCTTTCATCGAATCGCTCCTCCAGGCCGGCATCACGCCCCAGGACGGCGAGCGGCGCTACCTGCCGGTCCGTGACGCGGTGCGCGTGTGCGAGGGAGACGCCGAGGTCGTTGCCTGGCCCGGCGCCGACGAGCGGCTCGACGTCTACTACGAGCTCGACTACGGACCCGAGAGCCCGGTGGGACGCCAGACGCACCACTTCGTCCTTGAGCGCGAAGGCTTCCTGCGCGAAATCGCCCCGGCCCGCACGTTCGTCACCGAGGATGAGGCCAAGCAGCTCCAGTCCGCCGGCCTGGGCCTGCACCTGACCTACGAGGACGTCCTGGTCATCGCGCGCGACGGTCCGATCAACAACAGCTATCGCTTTGCCGACGAGTGCGTCCGCCACAAGATCCTCGACCTGGTCGGCGACCTGATGCTCGCGGGGGCGTTCGTCTGCGGACGCGTCTTCGCGCGGAAGTCGGGCCACAGCCTGAACCACGAACTCGTGCGCCGCCTGCTCGAGCAGGAGCGCATGCGCAACGTCGAGCAGCAGCTCACGCGCCCGGCACGCCTGGACATCCAGGACGTGCAGCGCATCCTGCCGCACCGCTACCCGATGCTGCTCGTCGACCGCGTCATCGATGTCGAGGGTGACCGCCGGGCGGTGGGCATCAAGAACGTGACGATCAACGAGCCGTTCTTCACGGGCCACTACCCGCGCCAGCCGATCATGCCGGGCGTACTGATCATCGAAGCCATGGCCCAGCTCGGCGGACTGCTCCTGTCGCAGAAACTCGAGCACACCGGCAAGGTGGCCATGCTGCTGAGCCTCGACGGGGTGAAGTTCCGCCGGCCGGTCGTGCCCGGCGACCAGCTCGTGCTCGAGGCGCAGGCCATTCGCGTGCGGGCGCGGACCGGCGAGGTGTTCTGCCAGGCACACGTGGGCAATGACCTGGCCGCCGAGGCCAATATTCGCTTTATGCTCGTGGACGCCGACCCCGTTTGAAGCAGAGAGCATGACGGAAATTCATCCGACCGCGTATGTCCACCCGCGAGCCGAGCTGGCCGCCGACGTAAAGATCGGGCCGCTCTGCCACGTCGGGGCCGACGTGAAACTGGGCCCCGGCTGCGAGCTGCTCAGCAACGTCACGCTGCTCGGGCCGGCGGAGTTCGGCGCGCAGAACACGTTCTATCCCTACGCCGTGCTCGGCACGAGCCCGCAGGACCTCAAGTACCGCGGGGGGCCGACGCGCCTGCTCGTCGGCAGCCACAATACCTTCCGCGAACACGTCACCGCGAACCGCGGAACCGAAGTCGACCAGCGCAGCGGCGGCGTCACGCGCCTCGGCAGCCACAGCCTGTTCATGGTCGGCGTGCACATTCCCCACGATGCCGACATCGGCAACCACGTGATTCTCGCTAACGCGGTCCAGCTCGCCGGCCACATCCGGCTCGAAGACTACGTGGTGGTCGGCGGCGTCAGCGCCATGCACCACTTCGTGACCGTCGGTCGCTGGGCGTACGTGGGCGGCATGACCCGTGTCACGCACGATGTGCCGCCGTACGTGAAGGTCGAGGGCTACCGCCAGAATGTGCGCGGCGTCAACGTCGAGGGCATGAAACGCTGGCAGGTGGGCGACGCGTCCATCCGCGCGGTCAAGACGGCGGCGCGCATGCTCTTCCGGCCCAAGCCGGGGATCGGGCCGCAGACCACCGCCGAGGCGATCCGGGTCATCGAAGCCAACGGCCTGGCCGACGACGAGCACGTGCGCTACCTGCTCGACTTCCTGCGGCGCAAGCTGGAATTCGGCGTGCACGGGCGGGTACGGGAACACGCGCGCCGCGACACGGACGATGATCGCCGGGGGTTCTACCAGCACACGGGGCCGGAGACTGCGAAATGAGTACGCCGCTGCCGGTGGCGGTAATCGGGGCCGGTCACATGGGCCGGTACCACGTGCAGAAGTATGCTGCCCTGCCGCAGGCGCGCCTCGTCGCCGTCATCGACCGTGACGTGGAGCGGGCGCGAAGCCTGGCCGAGCCGCTCGGGGCCCGCTGGGCCGCGGAGTACAGCCCGGAGCTGGGACCGATCGCGGCCGCCAGCGTGGCCGTTCCGACCGTGCAGCACTTGTCCGCCGCACGGCCGCTGCTTGAGCGCGGCATCAGCCTGTTGATCGAAAAGCCGCTGGCCCCCAACGTGGACGAGGCGCACCAGATCGCCGAGTTGGCCCGGCGTCACCACGCGCTGGTGCAGGTCGGGCACACGGAGCGGTTCAATCCGGCCGTGCAGGCCGTGGAACGGCTGCGCGTCACACCCAAGTTCATCGAGACGCACCGCATCAGCCCGTTCACGTTTCGCTCGGCGGACGTGGGTGTCGTGTTTGACATGATGATTCACGATATCGACATCCTGCTGCACCTGGTCGCGGACGAGGTGCAGCGCGTCGATGCCGTCGGGGTGAACGTGCTGGGGCCGTCGGAGGACATCGCCAACGCGCGGGTCACCTTCCGGCATGGCGCGGTGGCCAACCTGACGGCTTCGCGCCTGGCGCTCAAGACCGAGCGCAAGCTGCGCGTGTTCAGCGAGACCGCGTATGTTTCGCTCGACTACCAGAAACGCATGGGCATCGCGGTCACGCGTGATCGCAATCTCGACATTCTCAAGCTCGCGCGTGAACGCAACCTGGAAGACCTCTCGCAACTCGCGGGGCTGGATTTCGGCAAGCTGGTCCGCGTCGAGCCGCTCTCGATCGACGAGCAGGATCCCCTCGGGGCCGAGCTGGCGACCTTCGTGGAGTGCGTGCGCGATCGCAAGACCCCGCCCGTCTCGGCGGAAGACGGGGTGGCCGCCGTGCGGCTGGCGACCCAGATCGTCGAAGCGCTGTCGGCGCATCGCTGGGACGGCCAGGCCGGCGAGCGCGTCGGCTTGAAGGCCGACATCTTCGGCGCGATGTAGTCAGCAGCACGCGCCCGCCCCACGGCGGTGACCCCTTATCACCTTTTCACTTTATCACGTTATCACCTGCCCCCGGGGATCCCACCTTCCCACCTTCCCACCTTCCCACTTTCCCCTATAGACGCGGCGAGCCGCGGGTCACCCCTGACGGGCGACGCCGCGGCTCGCGTGCTCTCAATCCCCTCATCGTTCGCGATCGGTCTACCCGGCCAGCAGCTCCACGAACGGATCAATGTCGAACGCGTTGACCGCGCCGTCGCCATTGATGTCCGCCGCATTCAGGTAGCAGCACGGGTAGGCGGCCTCGTAGCCGGCCTCGTCGGTGAGGGCCAGCACGAACGGGTCGATGTCGAACGCGTTCAGCAGGCCATCGCAATTCATGTCACCGACCACGGCCTCGCGCGGGAAGCGCGCGATGCCGAACTCGCCCACCGCGAAACCGCTGGCGGCGGGGTCCGCGTCGATCTCAATCGACACGAGCGGCGTCCGGCCGTTGCAGGCATAGAACCCGTAGTACGTCGCGCCGGCGCTGCCCTCGACGTTCTGCGACAGCGTGGTGCCGTCGCTGGCCATCGCCGTGATCGTGTAGCTGCCGAACAGGTTCGGCTCGGCGTAGAAGTAGAAGGCGTAAGTGTCGAGCGGCATGGTCAGGAGCAGGTCGTTGCCCGCGCGGTAGTACACGTCACCCGCGTACCCGTGGCTCCACGTGCTCCAGCCGGTGCCGATCTGGCGGTGACTCACGACGGGCGTGAAGTCGACGATGCCGCCACCCGGGGCCTCGACGTCCGACACGTCCTGGATGACCGGCCGCGTGTCGTCGCCGAAGGCCGCCATGTTGTAGCCACCCAGCGACGCCGGCGGCGCCGCCGTGCCGACCGACCACTCCGCCATGATGCCGCACTCGTCCCGGTCCTCGCGGGCGATGCCGAACTCGCCGATCGCGAAGTCGGTGGCCGCCGACACCGTGACCGAGGTCAGCATGACCGAGCCGTTGCACGAGTAGAAGCCGAAGAACTGCGCCCCGGCCGAACCGTTGACGGTCTCGCTCGCCTCGGTGCCGTCGTTCGCGCGGACCAGGAACTGGATCGGCGAGAACGGATCCGGCTCGGCGTAGAGATAGAACGCGTAAGTGCCTGCCGGCAGCGTAACCGTGACCTCGGTCGTCTCGTTGTAGTACACCTCGCCGGCGTAGTCGTGGCTCCAGGTGGCCCAGCCGTCGCCGATGCGGCGCAGGCTCAGCAGCTCGTCAAAGAAGATCGCACCGCCGCCCGGAGCATTGACCCACGTCACGTCCTCATACGTCCCGCGCGGGTCCGGCATGAACGGGATCACGTCGTAGCCGCCCAGCGTCGCCGGGGGCCCATCCGTCCCGGGGCTCAGGTCGGCGCCGATCCCGCTGCACTGCGGCAGGCGGTTGATGGCGAACTCGCCGACCGCGAAGCCGTTGGCGGCCTCGGCGGCCGTGATGACGATCCGCTCAATCGTCGTGGCGCCGCTGCACGAGTAGAAGCCGTAGTACTTGGCGCCCGACGAGCCGTTCACGCTCTGCGTGATCGACGACCCGTCATTGGCCACGGCCGAGATCGTGTACGTGCTGAAGCTGTTCGGCTCCACGTAGAAGTAGAACGCGAACGTCCCGCCCGGCAGCGTCAGCGTCGCCTGATCCTCATTCGTGTAGTACACGTCGCCCAGGTAGCCGTGGCTCCAGGTGGCCCAGCCCTGGCCGATCCGCACGTGCGTCAGCTCGGGGCAGAAGTCGACGGTCCCGCCGCCCGGGGCCGCCACGTCAAACACCTGCTGCGACAGCGGGCGGGCGTCCGCCGGGAAAGCCGTCATCGCGTAGCCGCCCAGGCTGCCCGGGGGCGCCGCGGTCCCGACGTCGGAGCGCTCGTTCAGCCCTTCGCAGGCCGCCCCGCGGGCGATGCCGAACTCGCCGATGGCAAACCCGTTCGCGCCGCCGTCCGCGGTGATGGCGATCGTCGAGAGGGTGTCACCGTCCGTCCCATAGAAGCCGAAGAACTGGGCGCCGGAAAGGCCGACCACCGACTTCGTGAGGTGCGCACCGTTCGCCGTGGTCGCGGTGATCGTCCACGCACCGAAGTCGTTGGGCTCGGCGTAGAAGTAGAAGGCATACGTGTTGGCCGGCAGCGTGAGCGTCGCCGCGCTGGCGCCGTTCGTGTAGTACACGTCGCCGGTGTAGCCGTGACTCCACGTGCTCCAGCCGCTGCCGATCTGACGGTGATTCAGGCTGGGGCTGAATCCGACCACGCCACCGCCGGGCGCTGAGACATCGCTCACATCCTGGAGCAGCGGCCGGCCATCCGCCGGAAACGCCGTCATCGCATGCCCGCCGAGCACCGCCGGCGGCGCGCCCGTGCCCGGGCCCGGCGTGGCGATCACGCCGGCCTGCACAGCCGCCGCCAGCCCCAGCATGAGCGAGCCGGCGACCAGGCGGGCCGTCCACGGCCCGCGGGTAAATCGCGAAAATCCATGCATCTTTTCTCTCCGATCGTTCGAACGCAAAAACCACAGGCACACGCGACGCGCGCGTGCCAGTTAAGCGCAGAGAATCCGCAGCCGACCTGACCCACGTCAGTGCTGTAAGGTGTTCTTCAATCGTCGCCGCGTGCCGCCGTACCAGCGCGCGGCGATCAGCCCGAACGGCGTCAACTATATCGCATCGTTTTAGTCCTGCAAGTGGAAAAGCGCAATTCGCTCGCCCCACCCTCAGGAGATTCCGACTAAACTCCGTTGTCAGACAAGGGAGCCCGCCCGGTGAAGCGCGTGCGAGGTCTGATAATTCCGGCTGTGCTGCTGGCCGTCGCCGCCCCGGCCCGGACCGAGCCCGCTGACGTGTGGCTGCGCAACGGCCTGCGACTGCGGGGCGACGTGAGCGTATCCCCTTCGGAAATCGTCGTGGGAACCGCCCTCGGCACCGCCCGCTTCCTGCCTGCCGACGTCGAACGCATCGTTCCCCTCGGCCAGTCGGCAACAGCGCCGGCGCTCCCCGCACCGGCGGAGCCGGCCGCGGCGCCTGAGCGCGGAGCGGCGACGGAGCCCGCGGCCGAGCCGCACGCCCCGCGGCCTCCGGAGCCGCCCCTGGTTTCCCAGCGCGATATCCAGTTGCTGCGCTTCCAGGAGCTGCGGCGCGACGGACCGGCGGAGTCGGTGCGCGTGCAGTTCGCCGGCGGGCGGGAGCGACGGGAGTTCTTCCGCGAAGTGCTCCAGGAACTCGCCCAGCGTCCCGACTACAAACCGCAGTGGGAGGACATCCTGCTGCGCGGCAGCGCCGAGGAGAAGCTGCAACTGATCGTGGCCACCACCGGCACGCGCTACGTGGATCAGATCGCGATCCTCAACGATCCGGACGTGTTCGCCACGTTCCGGTCACGGGTCCTGCCGCTCGTAGTCAGCGGCTGCGCGCGCTCGGGTTGCCACGGCGGCGACGACGCGGAGGTGTTCCGCCTCTCGAGCCGGGCCCGCTCGGACGAAGCCGCCGCCTACACCGCCTTCGTCGTGCTCAACGCGCTGATGACGGCGCGCGGACCGCTGATCGATCGCGACGATCCGCAGAACAGCGCGCTGGTGAGCTACATGCTGCCGACGAAGGAGAACCCGCGGCCCCATCCGCCCGTCTCAGGCAAACGCCGACTCAGCGCCGCGATTCGCAGCCGCGAGCTCCCCGCGTACGACATGCTCGTCGACTGGATCGATTCGCTGCGCACGCCGTTCGAAGGCTACGGGCTCGAGTATTCCTTCGACCCCAACCAGCCGGCGGACGCGGACGCGCCTGCCGAGCCGCCGGACGCGGCCGAGCCCGCCGCACCTGAGGACGAAGTCGCGCCCGAGTCGCAGCCGACCACCCCGCCGTGATGCGCAATTATTACCCTCATCCGATTTTTTCCGGCCGCCGCCCGTGCGCCGCCCCATAAAACACGAAGCGGTGTGGCGCACTGGCAGGCGAAGCGCGCGGTTCGGCGCTCCGCGCGCCGGGCGTCCTGAATCCGGTTGTCCCGCGTGTGCGGCGCGGTATGTTGTGCTGGAGAGTGAGGAGGCCCATGGCCCGCGATTAT
>CAZVRR010000031.1:0-11328 GCA_964629745.1 uncultured Planctomycetales bacterium
ATCGACCGCGGCGGAGCGTCCGAGCTGGACATCGGTCACCCGTCCGATTGGGAGCCCGCGCATCGTGACGGGATTCCCTTCCCGGATCCCGCTCACAGTCTTGAACTCGATGACGATTTCGAAGCCGGGGCCGCCGAACAGTTCGGTGGGCCCGCTGCCGAACAACACGATCAGCGCACCGAGGAAAACCAGACCTGCCAGGACGAACAGACCGACCCAGAGATTTGTTCGCGCTTCGCGCATGGCCCTTGCTCCCGTGGGACGACGGCGCGCCCCGCTCCGCCTTGGGTTTGTATGTTGGGGAAAAGGATACTACACTATCCACGACTCTGCCGGAACAAGGAGTGAATCCATGGCCGGAAGCCTGGAAGGACGAAAAATACTGGTCGTGGATGATGATCCCGACATCGTGACCGCCATTACGACGAGTCTGGCCGACACGGGTGCGACCATTGAAACCGCGGGCGACGGCAATCGCGCCGTCACGCTGGCTGAACAGAACGACCCGGATCTCGTGATTCTCGACATCATGCTCCCGCAGAAGAGCGGTTTCCTGGTGCTGGAGCGGCTGCGCAAGGGCAAGCCGCGCGGAAGCCGACCGCACGTCATCATGATCACGGGCAACGAGGGCCGCAGGCATCGCCAATACGCCGAAGCGCTCGGCGTTGATGAGTACCTGAACAAGCCCTTCCGCATGGAACGTCTGCTCGAGGTCACGCAGAAGCTCCTGGCCGACTGATCATGCAACCGCCCGAGCTGGCGGCCTGGCTCGCGTCTTATCGTGTGCGCCTGCGCGATGCGCTCCAGCAAGCCGCCCGCGACGGATTTCACCTGCTGCACGCCACCGCGACCGAGCCCGACCTTGATCCGCGGGATCTGACGCCCAGCGCCGAGCGCCACTTGGCGCGGACGGTGCGCGACCTGGGTTTGCGGCTGGACTGCCTGGCGCTCCCGTACCCGGGGCGCGGGCTGGCCGATCCCGCGGCCGCTGAGGCGCGCGTCGACGCACTGCGCCGCACACTCGAGCTGTGCCGGACGCTGGGCGTGCCGCGGGCGGCGGTGCGCCTCTCGGGATTCGAGGATGACGCTACGCGCCCCCTGGCCCGGGAACTCCTGGGCGTGGTGGCCGACCTTGCCGACCGCACCGGGACCTCCGTCGCGCTGCACGGCGCACCCGCCTCGCTGGCCGCCGCCGCGGCGCCCGTTCGTGCACTGCAACTGCCGCTCGTGCGCCTGGGGCTGGACACGGGACAGCTCGGATCGGACACGCCGGCGATCGCGCCTTACGCCGACCTGCTCGGGAGTGTGCACCTGCGCGACGTGCGTCGCGCCGGCGAGCGCATGGAGGAGGTGCCCTTCGGCGCGGGCGAAGTCGACTTCCGCGACCTGCTGGCGCGGCTGGCCGGCAGCGACTATGCCGGTCCGCTCGTCATCTGCCGCTCTCCGTCTGCCCCGGTCATTGACGCCCTGCGGCAGGGCCGCGAATATATGGCCGGCCTGATTGAACGCCCCGGCGGCTAGCGGTCTGGTCACGAGGCGGCGGCCGGGCGGTGATTCCACGGAGGTAGCTGTAATGGTTGCGATCTTCGGCGTCCTGATTGCGTTTCTTCAACCAGCTCCCCAGCCCGTCCCGGGCGCACAGGGCCCCCAGGGACCGGCCCAACCGCCGGCGACCACCGCGCCCGCCGTGCAATACAACACGGGACCGCTCAAGGCCGAAGTAATCGCGATGTTTGACGCGCGCTACTTCTATGCCGAGGCGACCCCGGGCGCACGCGAATCCGAGTTGCGGCTGCAGATTCGCGTCTCCGGCGAATCCATCGATAACATCGCGCGCACCGGCAACGTGATCTTCACGGAAGCGGTGGACAGCACCGGTCGGGCCCTCATCGCCGCCGACACGTACACCGAGGAGCAGAAGACGGACACCCGTCCGTTGAGCATGCCGCCGGAGCGCATCCGCAGCCAGGGCGTCCTGCTCGGGGCGCGACTGAACTCGCCGGCGCGGGCGGCCGCCAGTATGCGGCTGCGCGGGTCCCTGCGGCTGATCGTGGCCGAGAAGCGCGAGGAACTGACGTTCGAGAAGCCGCTGCAACTGGTCGGCACGACGCTCGACAACGCGCGCCTGAAGGAGCTGGGCATCGAGATTCGCGTGATCGCCGCCGACCAGCTCGCGGACGAGAACATCCCGCCGCAAAACGAGTTCCTGGCCCTGCAGTTCGTCAGCGGCCGCGACCGGGTGCACGAGGTGGCCCTGCATGACGCCTATCTGAAGCCGATGCGGCCGCGCGAGCGCCAGTTCAAGACGCGCGACGGCGCGACGGTGACCGGCTACGTGCTCTCGGGCGGCAAGACCCTGGATGAGAACGTGCAGCTCGTGGTCAAGGTGTTCCCCGACATGCAGGACATCCGCCTGCCGATCGAGCTCGATGCCGTGACATTGCCCTGACGCGCTCGCTGAAGACCAATATCTTCTACGCACTCGCCGGCATGGGCACGTTTCATGCGTGCCAGCTCGGCGTGATCGTGCTCCTGGCGCGCTGCACGCCGCCGGAAGTGCTTGGCCAGGTCGAGTTCAGCCTGGCCGTCTCGGCGCCGCTGATCGTGCTGCTGTCGTTCGAGCTGCGCGGCGCGCTGGTCGCGGACGCCGCCGAGGAATTCACGTTCGGCACGTACCGCGCACTGCGGCGGCTCACGACCGCCGTGGCGAGCGCCGTTCTTCTCGCCCTCACCCTGTGGCAACTGGCGGTGGCCCCGCACTGGTGGTTCGGATTGCTCCTGGCGGGCATGGCCGGCGGCAAGCTGGTCCTGGCGCTGGTCGAGGTGAACTGGGGGCTGTTCCAGAAGCGCGAGCGCCTCGACCTGATGGCCGCTTCCGCAGCGCTGCGCGGCGCGGTGCTGCTGCTGCCGTTTGTCGTGCTCGTGCCGCTGGTGGCCCGCTCGGTCAAGCAGGGTCAGTTGGATCCCGCCGCCGCGGGCGCGGGCGCCGCCGCCGCCAGCCTGCTCTACGTGCTCAGTTCCGTGCTGCTGTTCCTGCTCTTTGACGAGCGCCAGGTCGCGGCGCGCGCGGATCACGCGACCGGCTGGACGTGGCACAGCGTGCGGGCGCTGCTGCGGCGGACGTTTCCCCTGGGGCTCGTCCTGTTGTTCGTGCACACGTGCGACAGCCTGCCGGCGCTGTTCATCAACGCGCAGCCGGACGGCAAGGCCGCGCTCGGGCATTTCAGCGCGCTCGCGCGTCTCACGCTCGCCGGCAACCTGCTGATCTTCCACACCGCCAACGCCGCCGCAAACCGGCTGGCCCGTTCCTACCAGACAAACCTGGCGTCGTTCCTGCGGTTGACGCTGCGCCTGCTGGGCATCGCGGTCGCCGTCGGTGCGGCCCTGATCGCCGGCGCCTGGCTCGCCGGCGCCTGGGTGCTGCGCGTGCTGTACGGTTCGGCGTACGCGGCGTACTTCGATGAATTCCGCGTGATCATCCTGGCGCAGGGTCTGACCCTGCTGACGGTCACGTTCGGCGTGCTGCTCACCCAGATGCGCCTGTTCTGGCTGCAGGTGCCGGCGCAGTTCCTCGTGCTGCTCGCGACCGCCGCGGCGGCGCTGTGGCTGATCCCCGGCAGCGCGGCGCCGGTGCGCGGCGGGGCCTATACCATCCTGGTGCGCGCGCTGGTGCACCTGGCCCTTTATGGGGCGTGCCTGGGATGCGGAATCCTGCTGCGCGATCGGGTGCTCGCGGGCCGCGTGAACCTCGCGCCCGAGCCGCCGATCGTGCTGGCGGAGTGATTTCAGCCGGCGGGGCGGCGCGCCGATTCCCGATTGACACACCGGGTCGTAGATGTACACTAGATGATCCGCGGTTGAAGGCCGCGGTGCACGGCGTGGGGCCGTAGCTCAATTGGTTCAGAGCGCCGCCCTGTCACGGCGGAGGTTGCGGGTTCGAGCCCCGTCGGCCTCGTTGCCCCCGATCCCCTGCTCCGGCAGGGGATTTTTTTTTGACCGCGCGCGGCGTGCTGCTCCGATATTGCACGCCCTGGTGCGGGCAGATCACGCGCCTTCACGGACGGTGAACGACCCCGCCTCCCTGCCCGATAGCGCTCCCAGGACTGCTTCATAGGGGCCGTGATGTCGCGCGCCATGGGCGATCAGCAGGTCGAAGCGCTTCGTGCCTTTCCCGTCAGCATTGAGACGCTCGACCCCTGCATCCTGAACATGGACCTGTATCTGAAGGCGGGCCGGCAGGCGCCGCTGGTGCTCTACCGATCCGTGGGGATCGAGTTCGCGCTGGCTGATCGTCAGAAGCTCATCGAGCAGGGTGTGCGGTTCCTGTACGTGCCCTTCTCCCAGCATGCGGCGTATCGGCGCACGCTCGTGGCCCGTCTCGATCGCCAGTTCCAGGACCCCACGCAGGCCCGCGCCGCGCGCGTCCACACGGTGCGCGAGGCCTGTTCCAAGATGGTCGAAGACGTGCTGCTGTTTCCCGACCTGCCCGAGGCCGTCGACATCGTGGTCGACATCAGCCAGCAGTTCGTCAAGTGGGCCGCGCAGAGCGAAGACGAGTTCTCGTACCTGCTCGACATGTCGGCCCACGACTACTACACGGTCACGCACATGGTCAACGTGGGCGTCGGCTGCGGGATGCTGGTGCGCGACCTGTACCCGCAGGATCTCGAGTTCCAGGCGCGGGCCATCCAGGGCGGGCTGCTGCACGACGTCGGTAAACGCGCAGTTCCCGAGACGATCCTCAACAAGGATCGCAAGCTCGACGCCCAGGAATGGGCGATCATGAAGAAGCACCCGCAGGCCGGCTACCAGGATCTCCAGAAGAACCCGAACGTGCCGCTCGTGGTGCTTGAAATGGCGCGCAATCACCACGAGCGCCTGGACGGCAAGGGCTACCCGCGCGGCCTGTCCGGCACAATGATCCCCCTGCCCGCGCGGATCTGCGCCATCATCGACGTCTACGACGCCGTCACCGCTGCCCGCTCCTACCGGAGCGCCACGCCGCCGCAGGAAGCGCTGCGCATCTTGCGCGAAGGCGCCGGAACGCAGTTCGACTCCAACCTGCTGGAGATGTGGGCTGCACGCGTCGAACAGCTCCTCGAGGCCGATCCGCAGCGCGCGCCGGACCCGGCCGGCTTCGTGCCGACCGTGTCCATCGGCGAATTCCTCGAGCGGCCGCCGGCCGACCCCGCGCTGGCTTCCAGCGGCAGCATTCGCGGCGGACTGGCGGCGCTGTGGTCCGACGAACGGCGCACGCACGAACGTCACCGCTGCCATGCAACGGCCACGGTAAAGATCATCCGGCTGGGCAAGCCCTGCCCGATCGGGGTAGGCGAGACGGCGGTGCTCGAGACGGTTGACATCAGCCGCAGCGGGCTGCAGCTCCGTACTCCCTGGGCGCTGTCCATCAACGACGTCGTGGAGGTGGAACTGTACGTCGCCGGCGGCGCGCGCATCCGGCGCCGCGCGGTGGTCATGCGCGTGCGCCACGAGAACGACCAATTCTGGCTGGCGGGAATGCGCTTTGTGAACGACGAAGCGAGAGCCTGACAGCCGCCGCGCGCTCGTTGCGGCAGCGCGGGCGCCGGGCGTAGACTCGCCGCGCGGGTGACGACCTCCCGCCACAGGGCCGATCCGCACGGAGATCGCGATGCGCCGCGCACTGCTCGGGCTTCTCTGCAGCTCACTCGGACTTCCGCACGCTTGGGGCTGGGGCGCCGACGTGCACCGCACGATCACCCATCTGGCCCTCGCCGACCTGCCCTCCGACGCGCCCGCGTGGCTGCGCGACCCGGCCGTCCAGGAGCGGATCGCGTTCCAGTCCAACCAGCCCGACCGGTGGCGCGGCTGGGACTCCCGCACCCTGCGGCACGAGAACCACCCGGACCACTACCTCGACGCGGACCGGCTGCCGGAGTTCGGCCTCACGCTGGAAACCGTTCCCCCGCTGCGCCGCGACTACATCCGCGCGCTGGTTGTCGGCGGCCCGCCGAACCCAGAGCCAACGGCCTCGCCCGATCCGGCGAGCGTACAGGCCTGGCCGGGTTTCGTTTTGCACGCGATCGCCGAGCAGTACGCCAAGCTCCAGGCCGCACTGCACCAGGTCCGGATCCTCGAACAACTCGCCGACCCGGAGCGCCGGCAGCAGCTCGAGCAAGCCCGCGCGATTGCGGTGGACCACCTGGGCAATCTTGCCCACTTTGTTGCGGACGTGGCGCAACCGCTACATACCACGAAACATTTCAATGGCTGGATCGGTGCAAATCCCCACGGGTACCATTGGCGGGAGCGGTTCCACATGTACATTGACGAAGGCTGGGCCCGCACGCACGCGGTCACATTCAATTCACTGCGCCCGGCGGTTCATTACGACATCGAGGTCAATGCCACCGACCCCTCGACGGATGTGGTTGCGTATTTCGCGCGCTCCTTCAGCGAGCTTGAGCGGCTCTACGCGCTGGAGCGAGACGGCGAACTGGATGCCGCCGCCGGCCGCGATCTGCTGACCGCGCGCCTGACGGACGCGACTGCAATGCTCCACGCAATGATCGAAGTGGCGTGGAAGAGTTCCACGCCCACGCCGGCACAGGTCGAAACCTGGCTGCGGTACGACGACAGTCGTCCGCGGGCTGCATCCCAACCCGCATCGGCGACGAACCTGACAGCCGATGGTGGGAGTTGAACCCACAACCCCGGCTTTACGAAAGCCGTGCTCTGCCATTGAGCTACATCGGCGCTGACGCCCCCAGGACGTCGCGGCACAGATTAGGGCGACCGAGGCTCGGAATCAAGCGCGGCGTCCCGAAATGTCCTCGTTGAGCGAGTTTCCGCTGCGCTTGCGTCAAGCCACGCCATGGCCAGGGCCGGACCGGCCGCGATCTGCCGCGAAACCGATCGGAAAATGCAAAAATCCGTTCGAAAAGCATTTCTCCCCCGGTACAGGGCTTGCTATAATACTCCTGACCGTAGCGGAGCAGGCACCCAAGCGGCGACCCCCCCCTCCCTTCGGCCCGAACACCCCGGTCGTCGCAGCCTGCTCCGACCTTTTTTCTCCCGGCCTATCACCCCAGTCATCGACACGGCTGATCCGCATGCGTCACACACAACGTTCCATCCGCTCAGAACGCTGCGCCGCTGACATGATCGTCATCGCGCGGCGCTGCCATGCCTTCACCGCGAACAAGAACGCGACCGCACTCCTGGTACGCGACGGTGTGATCCGAGCCGTCGGCAGCGCGCGGCAGATGCGCAGCGCCGCTCCGCGCGGCACTCGCACACTCCACCTGCCGGACGTCACGCTCACGCCGGGGCTCGTCGACTGCCACACCCATTTCCTCACGTGGGCGGTGCAGCGCGCCTTCGTTATTGATGTCAGCGGCCTGCCCTCGCTCGAGGCGACGCTCGCCCGGATCCGTGAGCAGGCCGCCCGGCGGGGCGCCGGCGACTGGATCCTCGCTTCCGGCTTCGACCACAACCGCTGGGGCGGGCCGTTTCCAACGGCGCGCGACCTGGACCGCGCCGTCACAGGCCGGCCGGTGATGGTGCGCAGCCGCGACCACCACTCGACCTGGCTGAACTCGGCGGGGCTGCGGGCCGCGGGCATCCGGCCGGGCAGTGCGGACCCGCCGGGCGGACGCCTCCTGCGCGATCCGCGCGGCCGGCCCACCGGCGTGGTCCAGGAAGCCTGGCAGCACCTGCCTGACCCGCTGGGGGAGTTTGCGGAACGCTGCGACCCCGACGCGGCGCAGCAGATCGACCGGGCACTTGCCCGCGCCTATCGCATCGCTCACGCTTTCGGGCTGACGGGGATCCACTCCGTCGAGGGCGCCGCGTCGCTGCGCCATTTCCAGCGGCAACGCCGCACCGGCCACCTCGAGATCCGCGTCGTGCACGCCATCGCGCGCGAGAACCTCTCGCACGCCGCCGGCCTGGGCCTGGTAGCCGGCTTCGGCGACGGGTGGCTGCGGATCGGTGGGGTCAAGCTCTTCGCGGACGGCGCCCTCGGCTCACAGACTGCCTGGATGTTCGATCCGTATCCGGGTCGGCCGGGATATCACGGCGTGTGTACGCTCGGCGGCGCGGAGCTGCGCGAGACGGTCGCGGCCGCCGTCGGCGCAGGCTGGTCCGTGTGGGTCCATGCGATCGGCGATCGGGCCGCACACGAGGTGCTCGGTGCGCGGGCCGCGACGAGGGGCCCGTCGTTGCCGCTCCCCCATCGCATCGAGCACGCGCAGTGCATGCGGCCGGCTGACATCCGGCGCATGTCGCGCCTGGGAATCGTCGCGTCCGTGCAGCCGTGCCACCTGCCGGGCGATATCGCGACCGCGCAACGGCACTGGCCGCGCGCACAGCGCCACGCGTTCCCGCTGCGCAGTCTCGTCGACGCGGGCGTCGTGCTGGCGGGCGGATCCGACGTGCCGATCGAATCTCCCGACCCGCGGCGCAGCCTGTGGGCTGCGACCTGTCGCACCGATTCCGCGGGTGTGCCGCGCGGCGGATGGTTTCCCGCCGAGCGTCTCACGCCCGCAGAGGCCCTCCGGGCGTTTACCGTCGGCGCCGCCCGCGCCGCCTGTCTGCCGGCGCCGGCGGGATCGCTCGCTCCGGGTGCAGCGGCGGATCTCACGATCTGGGGCGCCGATCCGCTCGCGACCCCGGTCGAGGAATTGCGCGAGATCCCGATTCGCGGGTGCATGGTCGGGGGTGAGCTGCACCTGGCGGACTGACGGACGGCGGCGTTATTCGTCGCCGACCTGGCGCGAGAGGAACTGGACCCCGTCCACGGAGACGGCCAGCACCGCTGCAAGCCCGGGTACATGCGCGGTTTCCAGGTACGCGAAACCGTCGGGCAGGTAGGTACCCGCCTCGAAATGCGCTTCGATCAGTCCCGCCCCCTCGTGCACTCGCAGCGCGCGCCACTCGAACGGCCAGTCGCCACCCACGAACGTGCCGGAGCAGCTCAGCAGGCCGGCGACGATGCCGCGGCGCAGGTCCGGGCACGGGCCCAGTTCGGGGATCACCGCGGCCAGCCGCCGCCAGTCGTCGGGGGTCCGGACCTGGACGAGCGCCAGTCGGCGGCCCAGACGCGTGCACAGCGGGCGCAGCGGCTCGAGGTCGGAGATCATGTGTCGGCGGGTGTCGGGCATGGGCTGCGCAGGCGCCTGTTCCAGGTCGCGCAGCGCCACGGCGTGCGGACGCGGCATCGATGCGCAACCAGCGCTCAGAAGCAGAGTTGAGACGAGCAGACCCAGCATGCGCCGGCCCGCCGCCAAGCGCCGCAGCCGTGCCATCGGGCCGTCCGCGGCATGGCGCTTGCCATTCTCAGTGTGACATGCCTTGCGGCTTCCGCTGGGCAACCCTAATCTCCACGGACTTCGCCCGGACCAACGGGGCCCGGTCTGGCGGATATATCGTCTACGGGGCCCCCAGCCAGGAGTTGCCGGATGATTATCGGCGTTCCCACAGAGATTAAGCCACAGGAGTATCGTGTCGCGGTCGTACCGGCAGGCGTTGAGCAACTGCGACGCGCCGGCCACACGGTGCTGGTCCAGCGCGGCGCGGGTACCGGATCGGGATTCGCCGACGATGATTATAAGGCCCTCGGCGCGAATATCGTGGAAGGGCCGGACGAGATCTGGCGCGAGGCCGAGCTGATCTGCAAGGTGAAGGAGCCGCTGCCGACCGAGATCAAGAAGATCCGCAAGGGGCAGGTGATCTTCACCTACTTCCATTTCGCCGCCAGCCGCGAACTGACCACCGGCGTGCGCGACTCCGGCTGCATCGCCATCGCGTACGAGACGATCGAGGACCGGCGCGGGCGCCTGCCCCTGCTGGCCCCGATGAGCGAAGTCGCCGGCAAGATGAGCATCCAGGAAGGCGCCAAGTACCTCGAGAAACCCATGATGGGCCGCGGCATCCTGCTGGGCGGCATCCCCGGCGTCGAGCCGGCGAACGTACTGGTCCTCGGCGGCGGCATCGTGGGCACCTGCGCGGCACGCCTCGCGGCGGGCCTCGGCGCCAACGTCATCATGATGGACATCGACCTGTACCGGCTGCGCTACCTCGACGAGGTCATGCCGGCCAACGTGCACACGATCTTCAGCACGCCGGCGGCGATCCGGCATCACCTGGCCGAAGCCGACCTGGTCATTGGGGCGGTACTGATCCCCGGCGCGCGGTGCCCCACGCTCGTCCCGCGCGAATACCTGAAGCTCATGAAGCACGGCGCCGTGATCGTGGACGTCGGCGTCGACCAGGGCGGCTGCTGCGAGACCACCCGCCCAACCACGCACGACAACCCCACCTACGTTGTGGACAACGTCGTGCACTACGGCGTGGCCAACATGCCGGGTGCGGTCGGCCGCACGAGCACGATCGGCCTGACCAACGCCACCATCTCGTACCTGCTGCGCCTGGCCAACGACGGCTTCGAGAAGGCCTGTGCCGAAGATCCGGGCCTGGCCGCCGGCATCAACATGGCCTACGGGAAGATCACCAACCGCCCGGTGGCCGAGGCCTTCGGGCTGCCGTACGAGCCATACCTGGTCAAGCGCTAAGCTACCCCGCACCAGGGTATCGAACTCCGCGCGGCGTCCGCTGAACCGGACGCCGCGCTTGGTTTTCACCGGCAGTCGTCTACTTCACCCGCGTGTAGGTCGCTTCCATCACGGGGCCCGGGCTGCCGTCCGGCATCTTCCCGCCCTCGAGCAACACGGAGAAGTGATCGTTGTCCGTGAACTTGTAAGTTACGTTCATCGTCTCGCGGATCCCCACTTCATTGTCGAAGCTGGCCGTACAGCGGACGGTCTTGCCATCATCGTCGCTGGTGCCGGACAGCAGCAGCATGCCGGTTCCGAGCGTGTACATCCACACGCCCTCGTACTTCTTCGAGCCGTTGTTGTAGCCCAGCAGCTTGCCGCCCTGGAACGGCATGCCCATCATCGTTCCCGCGTTCTCCTCGTGCAGGAAGCGGCCGTCGAGGATCATCGACAACTTCGCCGTCCCCTCGCTCTCCTCCGCCGACTGCCCCGGCATGCTCATCTTCGACTTGTAGGTCCACGCGCCGGCGAGCGCCGCAAGCTTCTGGTGCGCGGGCCCCGGCTGCATGGCCCGCATGCCGGCCTCGAACGCTTCCTGCATTTCCGGCGAGAGGCCCTCGGGCGGCTTGGGCGGCTGGCCTGGCTGCGGCGGCTCCGGTTTCGCGCCCGCCGGCGGCTGCGGTTTCTTCTCCTGCGCTGGCGCTGGCAGGGTCAGCCCCACCAGGCAGCAGGCGGACAGCGCGCAGGCGACAAGACGTGTTGACATGAGTGTGCTCCCTTCGAAGTTCGGCCC
>CAZVRR010000031.1:11338-20932 GCA_964629745.1 uncultured Planctomycetales bacterium
GGGCGCCCGATCCGAGCGTCCGCGGCGGGCACGTCGACCTTTCGCCAGCCGACGTATTCGATATAATGCGGGACCTGTTCGAATTGTTCTCGACATCCGTTCTTGCGTGTTCTGAGAGGCCGGAGCGGTCATGGATTTCGAGCTTCCCGAGGATATTGTCGCCCTTCGCGAAGTGGTGCGCAAGTTTGCCGCCGAGGAGATCCGGCCGCGGGCGCGGCAATGGGACCGCGACCAGCAGATCCCGGATGAGTTCATCCGCAAGCTCGCGGAACTCGGCCTGCTCGGCACGCTGACGCCGGAGGAGTTCGGCGGGTCCAAGCACCCGGAGCACGGCTACCTGGCCAACGCGGTGATCATCGAGGAGCTGGCGCGGCAGGACGGCGGGCTGGCGCTGCTCGTGGCCGCGCACAACGGACTGTGCCTGTCGCAAATCAACCTGGCTGCCAAGCCGGAGCAGAAGGCCAAGTACCTGCCCAAGCTGGCCAGCGGCGAGTGGCTCGGCGCCTGGGGCCTGACGGAGCCCGGCTGCGGCTCGGACGCCGCCGCACTGGCCTCGCGGGCCGAGCGCGATGGGCAGGGCTGGCGGCTGACCGGCCACAAGCAGTTCATCACCAACGGTCTGCGGGCGCAGGTCTTCGTCATCATGGCCCGCACGGACCACGGGTCGGGCAAGAAGGGCATTTCAGCCTTCATCGTGGAACGCAATGACGAAGGCTTCGTGGTGGGCAAGAAGGAAGACAAGCTCGGCGTGCGCTCGAGCGACACCGTCACGCTGGATTTCGAGAACGTCTACGTGGGCCCGGACCGGCTGCTCGGCGAGTTCGGTCTGGGCTACGTCGACGCCTTGAAGGTGCTCGAGCGCGGGCGCGTCGGCATCGGCGCGCTCTCCGTCGGCCTGGCGCGGGGGTGCGTGGAAGAGTCGATCGCGTACGCCAAGGACCGCCAGGCGTTCGGCCGGCCGATCGCGGATTTTCAGGCCATCCAGTTCATGCTGGCGGACATGGCGACGGAGCTCGAGGCCGCCCGGCTGCTGGTCTGGGATGCCGCCACCGCGCTGGATCGGCGCGATCACGCGCTCGCCGAACACGCCCCCGCGGATGACCTGCGGCTGAGCGAGAATGTCCGGCTCAAGGCCTGCATCGCGAAGATGTTTGCGAGCGAAATCGCGACGAAGGCGGGCCTCCATGCGATCCAGATTCACGGCGGCTACGGCTACACGAAAGACATGCCGGTGGAGCGCTACATGCGCGACGCCAAGCTCTGCGAGATTGGGGAAGGGTCCAGCCAGGTCCAGCGGATCGTGATCGCCAAGGACCTTCTGGCCGGCATGGTTTCCTGAACGGCGCGGTGGGCCACGCCCACCCTCGAGAGTGAGGGCGCACCCTTGGATTTTCGATTCAATGACGATCAGCGGGCGATGCGGGACGCGGTGCGCGACTTCTGCACCAATGAGATCGCGCCCGGCGCGGAACAGCGCGACCACGAAGGCCGCTTCGAGGAAGGCCTGGTCGAAAAGGTCGCCAGCATGGGGCTGTTCGGCACGTACATTCCCGAGCAGTACGGCGGCAGCGGGCAGGACATTCCGACGTACCTGATGACGGTCGAGGAACTCTCGCGCGCCTGCGGTGCGACCGGCATCCTCGTCTCCGCCCATCACTCCCTGTGCGTCGACCCGATCCTGAACTTCGGCACCGAGGCGCAAAAGCGCAAGTACCTGCCCAAGCTGGCCAGCGGCGAATGGATCGGCTGCTTCTCGCTGACCGAACCTGGCAGCGGCTCGGACGCCGGCGCCGCGCGCTGCATGGCCGTCGAACGCCCGGACGGCTGGCTGCTCAACGGCACGAAGAGCTTCGTGACGAACGGGCTGCAGGCGCACGTGATCGTACTGTTCGCCGTAACCGATCCGCAATCGAAGCGCCGCATGTCGGCGTTCATCGTCGAGCAGGGCACGCCGGGCCTGGCGGTCGGCAAGGTCGAGAAGAAGATGGGCATCAAGGCCAGCAGCACGACCGAGCTGGTCTTCGAGAACTGCCTGGTGCCCAAGGATGCGCTGCTCGGCGAGCGCGGCAAGGGGCTGAACATCGCGCTGGCCACGCTGGACGGCGGGCGACTCGGCGTGTCCGCCCAGGCGATCGGGCTGTCGCAGGCCGCCCTCGACGCGGCCCTGGGCTACAGCCAGCAGCGCGTGCAGTTCGACAAGCCGATTGCCGAGTTGCAGGCCATCCAGTGGAAGCTGGCCGACAGCGCCGTGTGGATCGCCGCCAGCCGGGCCCTGACCTACCGCGGCGGCTGGCTCAAGCAGAACAAGCGGCCGTACGGCGCCGAGGCCGCGATGGCCAAGCTCTACGCGTCCGAGGCTTCGAGCCGCGTGACCAACGCGTGCCTTCAGGTCTTCGGCGGCTACGGCTACTGCCAGGACTACCCGGCGGAGCGCCTGCTGCGCGACGCGAAGATCACCGAGCTCTACGAGGGCACGAGCGAGATTCAGCGGCTGGTTATCGCGCGCCAGATTCTCAGCGAGCCGCAGTGGGTGGCACGATAAACTCGAGCACGAGGTGCATGATGGCAAACGTGGCATACATCGTATCCGGCAAGCGCAGCCCGATCGGCAAGTTCCTCGGCACGCTGACTCCGTTGACGGCAATGCAGATCGGCTCGCAGGTCGCCAAGGCGGCGATCGAGGCGGCCGGCGCGGACCGCGCGGCATTCAACGAGGTCTACATCGGCCAGGTGCTCCAGGCCGGCTGCGGCCAGAACCCGGCGCGGCAGGTCGCCTTGGGCGCCGCCATTCACGACGCAATTTCCTGCTGCACGGTGAACAAGGTTTGCGGCAGTGGTTTGCAGGCCGCCATGTTCGCCGACATGGCGGTGCGGGCGGGGGACGCCGACCTGGCGCTGGCCGGCGGGATCGAGTCGATGAGCCAGGCCCCGTTCGTGCTGCGGAGTCTGCGCAGCGGCAACAAGTTCGGCAATACCGAGCTCGTCGACGAAATGCTCTACGACGGGCTGACCAACGTCTACACGAACGAGGCGATGGGCGAGCTGGCCGAGTACACGGCGGAGAAGGCCGGCCTGACGCGCCAGATGCAGGACGAGTGGTCGCTGCAGAGCCAGCAGAGAACCGCCGAAGCCTCGAAGGCGGGGCGCTTCCGGGAGGAGATCGCCGCGATCGAGCTGCCCAAGGGCAAGGGCAAGTTCGAGGTGGACGAGACGTTCCGCGCCGATACCACGCTGCAAGCGCTGTCCGGACTGCGCCCGGCATTCAAGAAAGATGGCACAGTCACCGCGGGCAACGCGTCGCAGCTTTCGGACGGGGCCGCGATCCTGGTGATTGCCAGCGAGAAGGGGCTGAAAAAGTGCACCGGCAGGCCGCTGGCGCGGATTGTCGCCACCGCGACCGCCGGCGCCGCGCCGCGCGAGCTGTTCTTCACCCCGCCCCTGGCCGTGAAGATGGTCTGCCAGAAGGCCGGCTGGAACCTCAACCAGGTTGACCTGTTCGAGCTGAACGAGGCGTTCGCCTCGCAGACGCTGGCCGGCGTGAAGGCCCTCGAACTCACGGCCGACCGCGTCAACGTCAACGGCGGGGCCATCGCCCTGGGCCACCCGATCGGGGCCAGCGGCGCCCGCGTGCTGGTGACGCTGCTGCACGTCCTGAAACAGCGCAGCCTGAAGCGCGGCGTCACGGCGGTGTGCCTGGGCGGCGGTAACGCCGTGGCCATGGCAGTCGAAATGCTCTAGGGGCTTGATTGTGGAGGCCCGGGCAGGCGCTGCCTGCGCCGCGCCATCCGCGCGTGTCGAAGCGAGGAGGAGCCAGATGGACTTTCGAACCCAGGTTCAATCGGTCGCGGTCATCGGCACCGGCACGATGGGTTGCGGCATTGCCCAGGTATTCGCCCAGTCCGGCCGCAAGGTGCTCCTCTACGATGCCTTGCCCGGCGCGGTCGACCGCGCCCTGAAGACGATCGACAAGTCCCTGGCCAAGTTCGTCGAGAAGGGCAAGCTGACGCCCGACGTCGCGACGAAGACGCGCGGCAACCTCAAGCCCTCCAGTCCGGCGGAGATGAGCGGCGTCGACCTGGTCGTCGAGGCGATCTTCGAGGACGTCGGCGCGAAGCGCGCCCTCTACACCGAGCTGAGCAAAAGCGTCGCCCCCGACGTCGTCTTTGCCAGCAACACGAGCAGCATCTCGATCAGCGAGCTGGCGGCGGCAAGCGGCCGGCCCGAGCTGTTCATCGGCATGCACTTCTTCAACCCGGTCCCGATGATGCAGTTGGTGGAGGTCGTGGTCGGGTTGCGCACCGCCGAGCCGGTCGTCCAGTTCACCATGGACCTGGCCAGGCAGCTCGGCAAGGTGCCGCACCGCGTCAAGGATCATCCGGGCTTCGTCAGCAACCGCGTGCTGATGCCCATGATCAACGAGGCCATCGGATGCCTCGCGGAGGGCGTGGCCGACGCGAATACGATCGACGAGGTGATGAAGCTCGGCATGGCGCACCCGATGGGGCCGCTCGCGCTGGCCGACCTGATCGGGCTCGACGTCTGCCTGAACATCATGGAAGTGCTGCACCGCGACCTGGGCGAGGATCGCTATCGCCCGACCCCCCTGCTGCGCACCATGGTTCGCGCCGGACTGCTGGGCCGCAAGACCGGGAAAGGGTTCTACACCTATGGCTAACGAGAAATCCACCACCAAGGTCGAGCTGTTCAAGACCGACTCGGTCGCCACGATCAAGTTCACGCCCGAGACCGGCGTGAACATCTTCTCGTCGCGCGTCATCGGGAACCTGGGCGGCCTGGTGAAACGCGTCGCCGAGGATGCCCGCGTGCGCTTCGTCGTGTTCCGTGGCGACGGCAAGGTGTTCCTGGCCGGGGCCGACATCGGCGAAATGTCCTCGTTCACCGAGGACCAGGGCCGCGCATTCGCCACGAACGGTCACAACGTGTTCAACGCGATCTCCGCCCTGCCGCAGGTGACGTTCGCCGCGATCAACGGGCATGCGCTGGGCGGCGGCTGCGAGCTGGCCCTGGCCTGCGACTTCCGCATCATGGTGACCGGCGCCAAGATCGGACTGCCCGAGACCACGCTGGGCCTGATCCCGGGCTGGGGCGGCACCCAGCGGCTGCCGAAAGTCGTCGGCGACACCCAGGCCCGGCGGCTCATCTTCTCCGGTGCGCCGATCGCGGCCGAGGAAGCCCTGCGCATCGGGCTGGTGGACGAGGTCGTCGCCTCGCCCGAAGAGCTGGATCCCGCGGTGCAGCGCTGGTGCAAGCTGCTCGAGCCCGGCTCGCCGCACGCGATCACGCGCGCCAAGCGCGCGATGCTGCAACGGGACGAGATCGGCGAGTTCAGCAAGTGCTTCTCGTGCTCGGATGCGAAGGACGGGATCACGGCGTTCCTCCAGAAACGCAAGGCGCCGTGGCTGACGGGCGCGTAGCGTCCCCCGCGGCCGCGCGTCACGCCGGCGCCGGCTCCTGCCGGCCGCGCAGTCTCAAGCGCTTCATCTTGCTGTGAAGCGTCGTGGGCTTGACGCCGAGCCGCTCCGCGGCGCCGCCCGCGCCGGAGACTTTGCCGCCCGCCTCGTCCAGCGCCGCGAGGATCTCCGCCGCCAGCGCGCGGTCCAGCCGTCGCAGCCCGGGGGGAATCCGCTCCTGCCGTCCGCCGGCCGCCGTTCGCACGTCTGCACCCGGAGTGCCGACCCGCGCCGCGAGGTCGATATGCTCGCTGCGGATGCGCCGGCCGCCGGCGAGGATCGCCCCGCGCTCCAGCGTGTTCCGCAGCTCGCGGACGTTGCCGGGCCAGTCGTGCTGCTCGAGGCGGCGCAGGGCACTGCCGCTGATATCCAGCTCCGGCATCGCCAGCTCCGCGCGGAACAGCCGGAGGAAGTGCGCCGTGAGCAGCGGAATATCCTGGGCGCGCTCGCGCAGCGGCGGCACCTGGATCGGGAAGATGTTCAGCCGGTAGAACAGATCCTCGCGGAAGCGCCCGGCGCGCACCTCGGCCGCCAGGTCCTTGTGCGTGGCAGTCAGCAGCCGCACGTCGGCCTTGAGCGATGTTCCGGCCCCACCCACGCGTTCGAACGTGCGCTGCTCGAGGACCCGCAGCAGCTGGGCCTGTACCTGCGCCGACAGCTCGGCCACCTCGTCGAGAAACAGCGTCCCGCCGCGGGCGAGCTCGAAGCGCCCCTCGCGCCGCCGATCCGCCCCGGTGAATGCGCCCTTCTCGTGTCCGAACAGCTCGCTGAGCGCCAGGTCGGCGACGAGCGCGGCGCAATTCAGCGCGACGAACGGCCCCGCCGCACGCGGTGAACCCTGGTGAATCGCCCGCGCCACCTGCTCCTTGCCGGTGCCGGTCTCGCCGGTGATGAGCACGCTGGCCAGCGCGGGGGCGACCAGGCGAATGCGCTGCATGACGGTGCGCCAGGCGGGTGCGCGACCGACGAGCGAGACGCCGGCGGGCGACCCTTCGCTGAGCATCGCGTTGAGGGCCGCGAGCGAGTCGACCTCGCGGGCGAGCTGCTCGGCCCGCTGTTGTGCATGCAGTGTGCGGGCAGCCAGGCCGGCCAGGGCGTTAACCGCGCGGATCTGGTCGCGACTGAACGCGCGGCACGTGGCGGCGTCGAGCGTGAGCACGCCGACCAGCTCACCATCCACGCGGAGCGGCGCGGCCAGGCACGTGTGCGAGTCGGGCAAATCGACCAGCCCGGCATACGTGTCCGGCTCGTGCACGTGATGGTCGGGCTCGTCGTGCACGAGCTGCGCCTGGCGGCCCGCCACGATCGCGGCGAGCGTCGGGCGCGCCGCCAGGTCGACCGGCCGGCCCAGCAATGCGGGACTGGCCAGCGGCCCAGCCGCCGCCCGCACGCGCAGCGTCCGTCCGTCCTCCACCGAGAGGATCACGGCCAGGTCCGCCGTCACGACCGACCCGAGCGCATCGAGAATGTGTTCGAGTTCCCGTGGCTGCATGGGTAACGACATTTCGTATTGTTACGAAGATACGGTAGTGCTGTTTCGAAATATCGTCAACGAGGAAACGATGTGATTCCGTAAACTCATGTCATTAAACAGTTTATGAATTCATCAGAACTGGAACGCCCGGTGCAATTCGAGTTGCGTCAGAAAGGAGAACAACGATGGCGAATGACAACGTGATGCGCGGTTTGAACGGGTTGCTGGCAGATGCGACGGTGTTGTACGAGAAGCTGCATGCCTTCCACTGGTACGTCGCGGGACCGCAGTTCTTCCAGTTGCATGCGAAATTCGAGGAGCTGTATGACCAGTTCGCCAAGGTCACGGATGACCTGGCCGAGCGGATTCTGACGATCGGCGGGCGCCCCGTGGCGACGCTGCGCGACGTCCTCGCGCAGGCGGAGCTGAAGGAGTACACCGGCACGGCAAGTGCGAGCGAGATGATCGCAACGCTGGCCGGCGACTTTGAGCATCTGCTCCGCAAATCCGCCCAGGTGATCCAGCACGCCGAGCCCGCCGGCGATCGCGGGACGGTGAACCTGCTGGACGATCTCCGCGGCGATCTCGAGAAGACGCTGTGGATGTTGAGGGCATGGCGCGCGTCATAGGCACCGCGACGACGCGCGAACCAAGTGTTCCAGTGGCGGCAGGCCAGCCGGCCCAGGCCGGTTGCGGCCTGCCCCACGCTCGGCGGTCACGTCCCTGCTCGTTCGCCGCTACTTCAGCCCGCGGCTCACGCCCACCTGCGACAGGGTGCCCGCGACGAGGAACAAGGCCGCGGTGACTCCGTCGATCGCCCGCGGCGTCGAACCGGACATGCAGACGGCTGCCAGGCCCAACGTGTAGGCCCCCGCCATCGCCAGGGAGGCCAGGCGCAACATGCGGAAATTCACCAGGCGCGCCTGGGCGAATTCCACCCACTCGCGCAGCAACCAGAACGGATCTTGCACGTCGGAACCTCAGTCAGGCAGTAATACGACAGCTCACGGAGGCGAGCCGAATCCTGGCAAGCGCCGTGCCTCGCCGGCTGCTGCCGCCGTTCTTGACGAACGCGTCGTTCCCGCGGAATCTGGCACGCATGCGAAACCAAAGGATTCCCGCGTTTTCGGCCCTGACATGGTTGGCTTGGCTGGTCGCGGTTCAGGCCGCCCGCGCCGCCGATCCCACCGTCGCCAGCGCACTCGCCCAGCTCGTCGCGAGCGCACCGCCCGCGAGCCAGGTGGGCTTGTCCGTCGTCAACCTCGACACGGGTCAGCCCGTTTTCGATCACGCGGCCGATGTGCCACTCAAGCCGGCGAGCGTCCTGAAGCTCTTCACCACCGCCGCCGCACTCGAGCACCTGGGGCCCGCCTTCCGTTTTCACACGCGCGTGTACGCCGCTGCGGACGAGATCTGGGTGATCGGCGGGGGTGATCCGGGCCTGGGCGACGCACGGGTCGCAGATCGCCACGGGTTGCCGCCGTTGCACGTCTTCGACGACTGGGCCGCCGCCCTGCGCAGCGCTGGCGTGCTGCGCTGTGCGCGGCTCGTGCTCGACGACAGCATCTTCGACCAGCAGTGGCGCCACCCGGATTGGCCGCTCGACCAGGCCGATCGCTGGTACCAGGCGCCCGTCGGCGGGCTGAACATCAACGAC
The DNA here is from genome assembly GCA_964629745.1 of uncultured Planctomycetales bacterium. Taxonomy (GTDB): domain Bacteria; phylum Planctomycetota; class Phycisphaerae; order UBA1845; family Fen-1342; genus JAAYXS01. Next base: position 19,941 of record CAZVRR010000031.1, read on the forward strand.
AACTGCCTCGACGCGCGCGTCGAGCTCGCCGGCGGCCGCGTGCGCCTGCTGGTTCAGCCCCTCCTGCCGGACGCGTTTCTGGTGAATTCCATCGGCGTGGGCAAGAAGCATCGCCCCGCCGTACTCCGTAAGCCGGAGCGCGACGTGTTCGAGTTCACGGGGACGATCACGCGCTCCGACGAGCTCGCTCCCGCCGCCGCCGGCCGTCCGACGGTGTTCTTCGGGCACGGGCTGCGCCAGGCGCTCGCAGACCGCGGCATCGTCGTGACGGGCGACGTCGTTCGGCGCACGATCCCCGATCCGATCGGCGCGGGCGGCCGGCTGGTCGCGGAACATGCCTCGGCCCTGCCGGACGTGCTGTGGCGCTGCAACACCTTCAGCCAGAACCTGTTCGCCGAGTGCTTGCTTAAAGCGTTGCCCGCGTACCAGCCGGACGGAACGCGCAGCGGAGCGTCGGGCAGTTGGGCCACCGGCGTGGCGGCCGAGCGCGCGATCCTCTCGCGCCTGGGCGTGGACCTCGACGGAGCGGTGTTGCGTGACGGCAGCGGTCTCAGTCACGAGAACCGCGTCACCGCGCGGCAGATCACGACGCTGCTCGCGCTGCTGCGCCGGCACCGGGCGGCGGAGCTTTTCATCGGCAGCCTCGCCGCGCCGGGCGAAGAAGGCTCGATGCGGCGCTCGTTCGGCGACCCGGAGCTGCGGGGCCGCATGCGTGGCAAGACCGGCACGCTGGCCGGTGTGCGTGCGCTGGCCGGGTACGTGGATCGTCCCGACGGGAGCACCTGGGCTTTCGCACTGCTCTGTAACGGCAGCGTGGGACCGGAGCTCACCCGGCGGGTGGTGGAAGTGCTGGCTGACACGGATGGGCCCGCGCCTCGGCGCTAGCCCCGGTCGGCACACGCCGCTAATAGATGGCAGTCGGTTCCCCAAGAGAATCCCGACCCCGTCTCTTGCGGCGTGCCGCACCGCAGGGAGGTGATGATGCGAGCGTG
>CAZVRR010000032.1:0-20864 GCA_964629745.1 uncultured Planctomycetales bacterium
GGGCCCCTCGTCCGCGACCGCCAGGCGCAATTCGCCGTCCGCGGGCAGCTCGGCCGTGACCGTGATCGTCGTGCCGGCCGGCGCCGCCTCGGCGGCATTCACAAACAGGTTGATCAGCACGCGCTGCAGGCTGTCGGGTTCCGCCAGGACGTGCACCTCGGGATCCGCCAGCGTGACCCGCAGGTCGATGCCGTGCGTCTCGAGCTTCTGCCGGCAGTTGTCGTGGGCGTCGGCGAGAATCCGCCGCAGCGGGTGCGCGGCGCGCCGCGGCCCGCGCGGGGCCAGGGCCAGGGCGTCGCGGACGACGGCATCGATCGCCTGGATGCCCAGCTCGATCTTGGCAATCAGCTCGAGGGCGGGTGCGAGCTCCTGGCAGCGTTGCCGCAGCAGGTTGCTGTAAAGCTGGATCGCGCCGAGCGGATTGCGCACCTCGTGCGCCAGGCCGGCGGCCAGCTCACCCAGTGCGGACAGCCGGCGGCGGACCTCCAGCTCGCGGTCCTTCGTCGCCAGCTCGTGGCGCAGGCGCAGCACCTCGTGCTGTAGCGTCTCGTGCGTATGCTGCAGGCGCTGGGTCACGTCCAGGTATTCCTGAAGCACCGCCCCGAACTCGGCGGGAGCGGCAGGTGCGGATCGGCCATCGGCGGAGTCGCGAATCATCTCTTCTCCGGCCAGCGGGCGCGGGCGCTAGCCCGTCACGTCAGCGGCGGGCAGCGCGGGCATCGTGGTCTGTCGCGCGTAGGCACTGTTGGCGGCCTGTCCGCCGGAAATGTCCTGCATGCGCTGCCCCAGCGCCTGCTTCCGCACGGACAGCAGCGCGCTGTCCTCCTGGTCCGTCTGCAGGATCACCCGGAGCAGCCCGTTGATCTCCTGCAGCAGGGCGCTGGCCTGGCGGCGCTGCTCCTCGGGCCAGCCTTCATACAGGCCGTCCCAGCGACGCCGGAACGGTGCGAGCTGCTCGTTCAACCGGGCCAGGGACGCAACCAGCGTCTGCCGCTCGCGGAGGATGTTGAGCAGCGCCTCCGGCCGGTCGCGCGAGATCAAGCCGCGCTGCTGCTCGGCCAGTTGCCGCAGCCGCCGGTACAGCTCGCGCTGCTCGCGCAGGAGCTGAAGCAGGCGCTCGGGGTGCTGCGGCTCCGTTTGGCTATCCATGGTCAACTCCTCTCTGCGGCCGACTTCACGGCGCGCCGGCCAAGGCGTTCTGAAACAGGTCGGCCGCCCACAACGTGGCGAGGTAGCGCTCCCAGTGGGCCCGGTCGAGGTCGCTGCCGGCGGCAAACGCCTCCTCGGGGATCATCGGCAGCAGCCAGCGGGCGCGGCCGATGGCGCGGGCCGCTTCGGCGGCTCGCCCGGCGCGCAGGTGGATGTTGGCCATCTGCACGTGGGCGGCCAGCGCCAGCGGGTCGTGCTCGTAGCGCGCCAGCACGCGTTGGTACGCCGCCAGCACCGTGTCCGGGTCGTCGCCCGCCGCGTCCAGGCAGTCCGCCGCATACAGCAGGCTCAGCCGTTCGTAGGAGCGCAGCGGCTCGGGGCGGCCCGGCACGCTGCTCAGGTCGCGTTCGAGAGCGGCGAAAGCGTCGCCAGCGCGGGTGAAGCGCTCGGCTGCGAGCGTCGCGTGCGACGCGGTCGAATCCGCGGCGGGCGCGGCGCGGAGCAGCACGGCGCTGCGCCGGTACGCGTCGGCGGTGAGGAACTGCACCCGGTATCCCTCGGGATCCGTGGGATACAGGTTCAGAAAGCTGTCGAGCCGCGCGATGGCCTCGCCATAGCGTTCGCTCAGGTACAGCAGCTCGCAGAGTTCGAGCAGCGCGTCGCGGAAGACGACGGCTTGCGGCGCGACTTGCCCGCCTTCGAGCAGGTCGAGGAGCAGCGCCTCAGCCTCGGCCGCGTATCCGAGCGCGACCAGGCAGCGCGCGCGCAGCAGTTGTGCCTGCAACCCCTCGTCGAGTCCGGGGAATGACTCGCCCACGCGGATGCACCAGAGCACCGCCCGCGGGCAATCCTCCTCGTCGGCGTAGGACCGCGCCATGATCAGGCAGGCCTGCGCCAGGCGCGGGTCTTCCGTGCGGAGCTGGAGGAAGTGCGATACGGCGCGTCGCAGCTCCTCTTGTGCGCCCGCTGATTCGTACGAGCGCACCGCCGCCCAGAGCAGCTCCGCCGCATGATCCGGATCGGACGTCAGGTCCGCCGCCGCCTCGCGGTATTCGCCGGCGCTGCGCCCGTGTACGGCGGCTTGCGTGTCGTCATCGGCGGCGTCGGCCGCGGCCTCGCACACCGTACCGAGCTTCTCGAGCAAGGCCAACCGCTGGGCCGGCGGCTCGAGCGGGGCCAGGGCGAGGGCGTCCTCCAGGTAGCCGATCGCCGTGTCGCGCGCCGCACCGGCCAGGCTGACTTCGACCAGTCGCTCCAGTTCCCGGCGCAGCTCGCGGCGCAGGAGGCCGGCGGCGGGTCCGCTGGCCTTGGCCGCGGCGTCCCGCAGTGCGGTCCGCGCGCCGGTGTGATCGCCCAGGGCGGCCAGGGCCAGTCCGCGGCCGGCGACGGCGGTCGCGGCGGTATCGGGGTCGGGCGCCAGGCCGGCCGCTTCGTCGAATGCTTCGCGGGCCTGGTCCGGCGCACCCAGCGCCAGTTGGATGCGGCCGAGCAGGCAGCGATTGCGTGCAGCAAGCTCGTCGTACGCCGGGTCCGTACCTTCGACCGGGCGGTGCTCGACGAGCCACTCATCGACCCAGTCCACGAGCGGGCGGGCCTCCTCGGTCCGGCCTTCGTGGACGAGCAGCCAGGCCCAGAGGTGCTCGCCGAAACCCTTCCGGTCGGAAGTTGCGAAGTGCGGGGCTGACTTGCCCACCAGGAGCTGCGCACGCAGCAGGTCGTCCTCGACGAGCGCATCGCGCGTGGCCTGCTGGAGTGCCCACCACAACTCGGCCGACTCGAGTCCCTCGTCGGCCAGGAGGTTGTCGAGAAACTGGGCGCGCTCCTCGGCCGCTTCGGGATCATCGGCCAGCAGTCTCAGCAGGCCGGTGAGGGCGCTGCGTCGCTGGGCCGAATCCGCATGCTCTTCGAGCACGGCGCGGTAGGCGGGCACCGCGCGGGAACGGCTGCCGGCCCACTCGGCCGCCTGGGCGGCGCGCAGAGCGCGGTGGGGATCGGGCGGGTACCCGAGCTTCACGGCCGCGTCGTGGTGTTCGAGCACCAGCGCCGCATTTCGCGGTTCGGGCGCCTTGCGCTGCTGTTCCGTGCGGTAGATGAGTTCGGCCAGCCGGTCGTGCAGCCTGGCTTGTTCCGCCGCGGGCAGCGACGGGTCCGCCAGCAGGTTCCCCAGCGCGTCGGCGGCGGCCTGCGTGGCGCCGGATTCCTCGAGGAATGTCACGTCGGCCAGGACGACGGGCAGCTCAGCCGCGATGGGTTGCGGCAGCAGCGTGTACCCGGTGAGCGCGCCCACGCCGACCGCGAGCAGTGCCACCGGCATCTGCCAGCGATCGCGAAGCACCGAGGCGAAAGTCGGGGCAGAATCAGACTCGCCCATCCGTGAGCCATCCTCTCAGCGGTCGGACCGCGACCGGCTCCCCAGGGGAGTAATGTTTCTATCGGTGGTTGGTGGTCCGCAGGTGTAGAAAACTGCGCGACGGCGCGCGCGGAACTTGCGCCGGCCGGCGCTCCCGCTCGCCTCCAGTACGCATCCGAAATGGGCCGATAGAAGCAGCGGGACCAAACGACGGGCGCGCCATGAGTTGCCAGACGGAGCACGCGCACGCTTCCTCGCCCCTCCTCCCGGAGGTGGAAACGCCTGTTGCCCAGGAGAGCCTGCCCGCCTGGGTGCTCGATTTTCAACAACTGAACCTGTCCGAGTTGTGTCGGCGCTGCGTCACGCTGCTCCCGGCGCGCCTCGGGTATCGCCAGGTATCACTGTATCTCCATGATCCGGAGAGCGGGGCACTTACGCTGGCCGAGGCGTCCCACGGGCGGCCGCTGGAGGCGGCGGTACCGCTTGCGCCGGACCGCCGGCAGCTCATGACCTGCGTGGCGCAAAGCGGGCAAGTCCTGCGGACGGACGATGTGCAGGCGGAGCGGCGCCGGCTGGGCTTGGACGGCGCCGCCGCCGCGTCCGGGTATTCCGACGGGGCGTGCCTGATCGGGCCGCTGATTCACGAGGGGGAACTGTGCGGGGTCGTGAATCTGTCGGGAGCAGCGGGGACCGCCCCCGAGCCGATGGTCAGCGGGCCGGGGCTGGAGCGCGTGCTCGGCTCGCTGGCGCGGGCGGTGTACTTCGCCCGGGCCTACGAGCGGGCGCGGGCCGAAGCGCGGATTGATGTGCTCACCGGGCTGTACAACCGGCGCTGGATGCTGGAAGCGGTGACCAAGGAGATCGGTCGCGCCGAACGGTTCAATCTGCCGCTGGCCCTGATCATGGCCGACCTCGATGGGCTCAAGCCCGTGAACGACCGCTACGGTCACGGGGCCGGCGACGCCCTGCTCCGGCATATCGCCCGGCGGATCGTGGCCGCGCTGCGGCAGTTCGATTCCGCGGCGCGGGTGGGCGGCGACGAGTTCGTGATCCTGCTTCCGGCCACGACGCTCGAGGGCGGACGCAATGTCGCCCGCCGCGTGCTGGAAGCCGTTCGTGCGGATGCCGCGCTGTACCGCGGCATACCGCTGCGCATCCGTGCGAGCCTGGGGGTCGTGCAGTGGGAGCGGGACTGGAGTGCGACGCAGATGATGGATGCAGCAGACCAGGCGATGTACGCGGCGAAGCGGCAGGGGCGCGATCAGATTGTCTGCCAGCCCAGCTCGGAACAGGCCATGCCGGAAGAGGTCGCGCAGCGCCTATGGGCGCCCGCGGCGCAGGAAAGCGCGCCTGCCGAAACCGCCCCCGCGCAACCCGCTCCCGGCATCGCGGGCATCTGATTCGTCCGGGTGCTACCGTTCCAGGCGCGCTTCGCTGCGCACCTGCTCCGGAACGAGAAACGTCCCGGCCTCCCACGCTTCCGCGCGACCACGCAGGATCGGCAGCGAGTACGCCGCAGGATTCACCGCCTTGGCGGCACGGACGACGGCCCGCGGCTGCTGGCGGGCGAATTGCTCCTCGAACTCGCGGCGGAACTTCCGCACGATGTGCCGGAGCGGGTACGCGGCGCCGTCGGGCAGGCCGCAGATGCTGAGCCCCGGCATCATGCCCATGTTCGCGGTGCACTCGGCGATCAGGTCGAGGTCGTAGGGGCGCCCGGCCCCGGCCCGGATCCGCTGGGCGATCTTGTAGATCCAGGCGGTGCCTTCGCGGCACTGCGTGCACTGGCCGCAGGATTCCATGGCATAGAACCGCGCGACGTTCACGAGCACGTCGCGGATATCGGCGCTTTCGGGCACGACCACCGCGGCGGCGGTGCCGAGTCCCAGCAGGTCGAAGCGCTTGGGATCGTCGAAATCGAGCAGGCAATCGAGCTCGTCGTAGTCTGAGGCGGGGTTGACCTGGTTGCCGGGGGCGCGCGGGAACAGGTCGCCGCGCAGCGCGCCCATCGACAGCCCGCCAGGGAACACGGCCTTCACCTTCTGCCCGTCGCGCATGCCGGCGCCGAAGTCCGCCCCGTAGATCAGCTCGCGCACCGTGATGCCCAGCGGGGCCTCGTAGCAGCCGGGCCGCTGGACCGGGCCGCTGATGCAGAACATCTTCGGGCCGCGCGACTTCTCGGTGCCGATCGCGCACCACCAGTCGAGGCCGCGCGTGAGGATGTGCGGCAGGCACGCCAGCGTCTCGACGTTGTTGACGACGGTGGGCTTGCGGAACAGGCCCTCCACCGCGGGGAAAGGGGGCTTGATGCGCGGCCAGCCGCGCTTGCCTTCCAGGCTCTCGATCAGCCCGGTCTCCTCGCCGCAGACGTAGGCGCCGGCGCCGCGGTGGATGTAGCACTCCAGGTCATAGCCGCGGCCGAGGATGTTCTTACCGAAGTAGCCCGCGGCGTAGGCCTCATCCAGCGCGCGTTGCAGCACGTGGAACTGCGCCGTGAACTCGCCGCGCATGTAGATGTAGGCCACCGTGGCGCGGGTGGCGTAGCCCGCGATCAGGATGCCTTCCAGCAGCATGTGCGGGTCGTGCTCGATCGTGATCCGGTTGCAGAACGTCGGCGGCTCAGACTCGTCGGCGTTCACGCACAGGTACGTGACGTCGCGCTGTGGCGGCAGGAAGGACCACTTCATGCCCGCGGGGAAGCCGGCCCCGCCGCGGCCGCGCAGGTTCGCCTTCTTGACCAGCTCGACGATCTCCTCGGGCTTCTGTTGCAGGGCCTTGGCGGCGCCGCCGTAGCCGCCCGACCGGCGGTAGACCTCCAGCGACGTGCTGTTCGGCACGCCCACGTTGCGCATGAGCACGCGTTCGAAGGGCATCAGCGGGCCTCCCGGCCGGCAGCGGGCGGCGCGTCGTACAACGCGCTGCGCGGAACCTCGAGCTGGTCGTTGTGCGGATCTTTCAGGAGGCGGTCGAGGTCCTCGACGCGCACGCGCGGGTGGAGTTTCTCGTTGATCATCAGGCACGGGGCGTGGTCGCAGGCGGCCAGGCACTCCTCGGTCATCAGCGAGTAGGCCCCGTCCGGCGTGGTCTCGTGCTCGTCGATTCCGAGTTTCTGCTTGAGCGCCGCGAGCAGCTCGCGGCCGCCCATCAGCTCGCACGTCAGCGAGCGGCAGACCATGATCGTCTTGCGCCCCTTCGGGTGCGTCCAGAAATGCGTGTAGAACGTCACGACGTCCGCGACGGCCGCCGGCGGCACCTCGAGCAGCTCGGCGATTTCGCGCATCGCGCGCAGCGAGCAGTAGCCGATCTCGTCCTGGGCGATGTGCAGGGCCGGCAGCATCACGGCGCGCTTGCTCGGGTAGCGCGGGAAGAAGGCGCGGATCTTCTGGCGGGCCGCGTCGCTCAGGCCCGGCCCGAGGTGCTCGGGGTCAACGGTCGTCCGGTCGATCGTGCGCCACGCCACTGCCACTCTCCTGCTGCACGGCCGACCTCAACGGTCCAGCTCGGCCGCGATGATGTTCAGGCTCCCCAGCACGGATACCACGTCGCTGATCTGGTGCCCGATGACCAGCTTCGGGAAGACCTGGTAATTGATGAAGCTCGGCGGGCGGCAGCGGACGCGGTAGGGGATCTTCCCGCCCGTCGCAGCCACGTGAAAGCCCAGTTCGCCGTTGGCCGTCTCGTTGGCCGCGTAGGCCTCGCCGACCGGCGCCTGCGGGCCGCGGTTGCTCATGATCTTCTCGAAGTGATGGATAAGGCCCTCGATCGAGAAGTAGACCTCGCGCTTGTCGGGCAGCACGGTGTTCTCGACGGCGGCGATGTTGACCGGACCGGCCGGCATCAGCGGCACGAGCTGCTCGATGATCCGGCAGGCCTGGCGCATTTCCGCGAGCCGCACGAGGTAGCGGGCGTAGACGTCGCCCTCGTGCGCGATGGGGACCTGGAACTGCACCGCGGGGGCGCCGTGGCCGTCCCAGTTCTCCGCGTAGCACAGGTACGGCTCGTCCTTGCGCAGGTCCCATTTCACGCCGCTGGCCCGCGCGATCGGCCCGGTCCAGCTCCAGTTCACGGCGTCCTCGGCCGTGAGTACCCCGATGCCGCGCGTGCGCTCGATGAAGATGCGGTTGCGCGTCAGCAGCGATTCGAGATCATCCAGCGCGGGCGGGAGGCGGTTGCGGATGAACGCGAGCACCTTGTCGGTCCAGCCGGGCGGCGCGTCGTGCATCGCCCCGCCCAGCCGCGTGTAGCTCGGGTGAAAGCGCTGGCCGCTCAGCTCTTCGAAGAGGTCGTAGATGTATTCGCGCTCGTTGAAGCCGTAGAGGAAGGCGGTGAAAGCGCCCAGGTCGAGGGCGGCCGTGCCGACGCTGAGCAGGTGGTCCTGGATCCGCGCCAGCTCCGCGCAGATCGTGCGGATCACCTTGCAGCGCGGCGTGATCTCGATCCCGAAGAGCTTCTCGCACGCGCTGTGGTAGGCGATGTTGTTGGCGATCGGAGAAATGTAGTTCATCCGGTCGGTGATGACGACGTACTGGTTCCAGTCCAGCGCCTCGCCGAGCTTTTCGAAGCCCGAGTGCAGGAAGCCGATATCGGGGATGCAGTCGACCACGCGCTCGCCGTCGAGCTCGAGCACCAGTCGCAGCGTGGTGTGCGTGGCTGGATGCTGCGGGCCGAAGTTCAGCACCCAGCGGTTGTCGCCCTCCAGCTCGCGGGCGAGCTGCGTGGGTCGTACCTCGTAGGAAACTTCCACGCCCGGCCTCCGCTACGCGCTGTCGCGGTAGATCACGTCGAACGAGTCCCGCTCGCCCCGGCCCTGCACCGGGTAGTCCTTGCGCAGCGGGAAGCTCTCGAAATTCGCCGGCATCAGGATGCGCCGCAGATCGGGGTGACCCGTGAAGCGGATGCCGAACATGTCGTAGACTTCGCGTTCCATCCACTCGGCGCCGCGCCAGACCGGCGTGACCGACGGTACGACCGGGTCCGGGTCGTTTACGAAGACCTTGAGCCAGAGGCGGTGATGGTGCGCGTGGCTGAGCAGGTTGTACGTGACGCCGAAGCGGTCCGCCGCGCCAGGGTAGTTCAGGTAATCGACGCAGGTCAGGTCGACGAGCTGCACCAGGCGCGCCCGCGGGTCGTCCCGCAGGAAGAAGCACACGTCGAGCAGGTCGGGCGCTGCGACGCGGACATACCACTGGCCGCGCGGAGGCCCGTCGCCCGCCGCGCACAACGGCGTGCCCGCCAGGCCGAGCTGCGGAAAATGCTGCTGCAAGGCCGCAATCACGCTGTCCGTCGCCATCCGGCTGCCCCTGCCCCTCGTCGCTACCCTACTCCCGCACGTACGGCGCAGCGGTCGGCTGCGCACTTTCCGGCGGCGCGGGATCCTCCGCCGTCGATCCGGGCGGCGGCTGAACCACCATGCGCAGCCCGCGGCCGCGCTCCCGGCTGCTCTTCACCCCGTCGCTGGCCACGATCCGCTGCAGCGCCATCAGGCCTTCGAGCAGCGTTTCGGGGCGCGGCGGGCAACCCGGCACGTAGACGTCGACCGGCATGAACTGGTCGATGCCCTGGATCGTGGCGTAGGCGTCGAAAACCCCGCCGGTGCAGGCGCAGGCGCCCATCGACACAACCCATTTGGGCTCGGACATTTGGAGGTAGATCCGCTGGAGCACGGGCATCATCTTGATCACGACGCGCCCGGCGCAGATCAGGACATCGCACTGCCGCGGCGTGAAGCGCATCGCCTCCATGCCGAAGCGGGCCAGGTCGTAGCGGCTGCACGCGGTCGCCATCAGCTCGATGCCGCAGCAGGCCGTCGCGAAGGGCATGGGCCACAAGCTGTTGCGCCGGCCCCAGTTGATGCCCAGGCGCACCAGCTCCTCCAGCCGGCCGAGCGTGTAGGCGTCGGTCGCCAGCGGCTGGGCCGGCGGCGCTTCGGTTGCGGATTGACTGCCTAGTCCCATTGAAAAATGCCCTTGCGCCACTCGTATAGGAAGCCGACCAGCAGCAGCACGAAGAACACGAGCAGCGCGCCCAGGAGGTACCCGGGTCCGTAGCCCGCGGCGTCGAGGGCATGGGCGGCGGCCGGCGGAAATTCGCCCGTCGCGGCCAGCGGCCCACCGCCCGGCGCGTCCAGGCCGCTGCGCAGCCCGGTGAAGACCAGGGCCCACGGGTAGAGAAACAGCACCTCGACGCTGAAGACCAGGTACATCACCGCGACGAGGTAGAACCGCACGTGGAACCGGCGCCGCGTATCGGCGATCGGCTCCATTCCCGATTCGTAGGTGCTGTCCTTGACGGGACCGTGTCGGCGCGGGCCGATCGCGTGAGCCAGCACCAGGATCACGGCGCACAGCCCCAGGACGACCAGGAGCAGCACGGCCACCGCTCCGTACCCGGAAGCGGTCACCGCCAGTGAATGACCGACGAAAGTCATGCCAGTAGCCCGAGTATAGGCGCCCAGGGCCGGGCTTTCGGTTCCCGAATCGCGCGAAACTTACGGCCTGGCGCCGGTGGCTGCAAGGGGGCGGCGGGGCGGCGGCGCGGGAGTGGGGGACGCGAGGCATGGTTTTTGCCAGGGGCCAGCCGGGTCCCGCGGGGACCACGGGTGTTTTCCTGAGCTTGGAAGGGAGTAAGCCAGATGGACTGTCTCGTCACGAAACCGGCGCCGGATTTCACCGCCCAGGCGGTCATGCCGGACAGCACGTTCCAGGAACTGCGCTTGTCCGACTTTCGGGGCAAGTATGTGCTGATGTTTTTCTATCCGCTCGATTTCACCTTCGTCTGCCCGTCCGAGATCATCGCCTTCGACAAGAAGCTCGCCAGCTTCACCGAGCGGAACTGCGCGGTCGTGGGAGTGTCGGTCGATTCGCATTACTCGCACTGGGCCTGGCGCAACACACCGCGCGACAAGGGCGGCATCGGCAACGTGCAGTTCCCGATCGTGGCCGACATCACCAAGAACATCGCGCGCAGCTACGGCGTGCTGCACGACGACGCGGTGGCGCTGCGCGGCCTGTTCCTGATCGACCGCCAGGGCATCGTGCGTCACGCGCTGATCAATGACCTGCCGCTGGGCCGCAGTGTCGATGAGGCGCTGCGCATGCTGGAGGCGCTGCAGCACTTCGAGCAGAACGGCGAGGTGTGCCCGGCCAACTGGCAGCGCGGGGCCGAAGGCATGAAACCCACCGCCGACGGGGTGGCGAAATACCTGTCCCGGCATTCCTGATCCGGAGTCCGTCCGGCGCAGGTGCGCGGCCCGGCCAGAGCCGCGTGCCTGCCGCCGGTCCGGATGAGACTCAGCGCAGCTCGGTCCACTCGCGGCTGGCATACTTCTGCGCCGCGGCCGCGATCTCGGACCGCGCGGACGCGTCCCACTCCGCCACGACGGGCGCCAGCCCGAGGCGCCGGGCGACCTGGTCGGTGAAGGTCCGGATCCAGCATTCGACCCGGTCGGCGGGCGGTTCGCCCAGGTGCGCGCCGGGATGCGCGGCATAGCGGCGCCCGAGCAGAAGCGAGCCGTGCTGGAGCACGCGGCCGGGAATCCGGCGCTGCGCGCTGCCCAGCAGCTTGTCGGCTCCGATGACCAGGTCAGTCCGGCCCGGCTTGGCGAAGCAGAAGAACGGACCGCTGCGCGGAGAGGGGAACGGCAGTGCGGCGGGCGCCTCCGCCAGGTCCGGCACGTCGGCGCTGAGCGTTTCGCGCCAGGCCTCGTGCACCAGTCGGTACAGCACCGCCGGCGCCTGCCGCGCGGGCGCCAGGCTCTGATCCACCATCAGGCAGTACGTGATCTCGCGATCGTGCAGGATGGCGCCGCCGCCCGTCGGCCGGCGTACGACCGCCAGGGCGCGGACGTCCGGCGGCAGTTCGGCGACGCTGGCGAAGCGCTGGAAGTAGCCGAGGCTGATCGTCGGCGGCTCCCAGCCGTAGATGCGCAGGGCTGCCGGCAGGTACTGCTGCGAGTGGAGCAGGTGCTCGTCGCGGGCCATGTTGGTCGGCCCGTCGAACGCCCCGTCGCGAAATATGTGCAGCACGGCCATGGGTGCGCCAACGCCTGCTACCAGGTGGCCCCGCGGTGCAACACCAGCAGCCGGCGCTCCGTCATTTCCTCGATCGCGCAGCGGACACCTTCGCGCCCGATGCCGCTTTCCTTCACGCCGCCGTAGGGCATGCTGTCGACGCGGAAGCTGGGCACGTCGTTGATGATCACGCCGCCGACTTCCAGTGCTTCGAACGCGTACAGTGCGTGGTCCAGGTCCGGCGTGAAGATGCCGGCCTGCAGCCCGTAGCGACTGTCGTTCGCAGCGCCGATCGCTGCGCGGAAATCATCGAACGGCTGCACGGTCGCGACCGGTCCGAAGACCTCGTCGCAGCTCACCTTCTGCCGCGGATCCACGTTGGCCAGGAGCGTGGCTTCCACGCACGATCCCTCGCGCCGGCCGCCGCAGAGCAGCTCGGCGCCGGCGGCGCAGGCATCGCGCACCCAGGTTTCCACGCGCTGCGCATCCGCGCGCGTAATGAGCGGACCCAGGGCCGTGGCCTCGTCGAGGGGGTCGCCCAGCACGAGCCGGCGTGCCCGCTCGACCAGCCGCGGCACGAGCGCGTCGTATTCCGCGCGATGAATGAAGATGCGCTGCACGCTGATGCAGCTCTGCCCGGACTGGTAGAACGCCCCGAGCGTGATCCGTTCCGCCGCGCGCTCCAGGTCGGCCCCGCGATCGACGATGCAGGCCGCGTTGCCGCCCAGCTCGAGCGTGACGCGCTTGCGGCCGGCGCGGGCCCGTAGGTCCCAGCCGACCGCCGGCGATCCGGTGAAGCTCAGCTTGCGGATGCGTTCGTCGGTCACCAGCGCCTCGGCGTCCGCCGCCGCGCAGGGCAGCACCGAGAACGCCGCCTTGGGCCAATCGGTCTCCGCCACGATTTCGGCGAGCACGAGGGCCGACAGCGGCGTGGCCGAAGCGGGCTTGAGCACCCAGGGGCACCCGGCGGCGATGGCCGGCCCGATCTTGTGTGCGGCCAGGTTGAGCGGGAAGTTGAAGGGGGTGATGAACGCGCAGGGGCCGATGGGAAAACGGCGCACGATCGCCTGGTAGCCCTCGCTGCGCGGGCTGATGTCCAGCGGCAGCCACTCGCCGCCGATGCGCACGGCCTCTTCGGCCGCGATGCGCAGCGTGTCTTCCAGCCGCATGACCTCGCCGCGCGCGTCGCGGATCGGCTTGCCGACCTCCGCTGCCAGCAGGCGGGCCAGTTCCTCCGCGCGCTCGTGCACCCGGCTGACGATGTGCTGGAGGATGGCCTGCCGCCGGTGGCCGGGCAGCGCGCGGGTCTGGGCGAACGCCCCCGCCGCCGCCGAGATGGCGCGGTCAAGCGCTGCGCGGTCCGCGCGCGACACGTGCGTGACCGGCGCGCCGGTGTACTTGTTGGTGACCGCCAGGTCGGCCGCGGCGTGCACCGGCGCCCCGGCCAGGTAATAGGGATAACGCTCCGCCAGCGGCGGCGCGCTCGTGGCCCGCGTGTGCTCCAGCCGCCGCGCCGGGCTAGGGCTTGTCGGCCGGCTTCGTGTCGGGCTTGAGCTGGGCCTTTACCTCGGGCGGCGGAGCGAAGCGGTCGGCCGGCAGGTCGACGTCATGCTTGACGCTCGTGAACGTGAGTACCTGCTCCATCGGGCCCGCGCTGGTGCGCATCTTGTGGGCGATCATGATCCCGTCGACCTTGCGATAGTCTTCCATGTACGCCTGGATCACCGCCTGGGTGCCCATGGCTTCCTGCGTCATGTCCATGCGCACGAGCAGGTTCGTCTTCTGGTCCAGGTACCAGGTCTCCGGTGCACCCTGCTTCGGCGTCATCTGCACCTTGTAGGCCGGGCTGCCGGCCACCGCTTCCACGCCGATGGTTTCGGCCTTCGTGTAGAACCGTTTCCATTGCAGGATCGGGTTGAAGGTGGTCTGCCGTTCCATCGCCTGCATGTCCTCGTTGTCGAGGATCATCGCGCCGCCCGGCCCCTGCATCCAGTACACGGTCCCGTCCGTCCCCTGCATCTGCTTGCCCATGCCGGGGATTTCCGAGATCGACAGGGCCTTGTTCGGGGCTGCTTCGTACAGGATGACGCTGCCCTTCTGGCCTCCCATCTCGATCGTGGCTTCCGTCACGCGGTTCTTCACCTTGTTCATGGCCGCTTCGCCGCCGGAGGCTTCGATGTTCTTCGCGATCAGCTCCTCGGCGGGCGGCAGCTTCTCCTGCGCCGACGCGGGACGGGTCGCCAGGATTGCGCCGCTGAGCACAAGGGCCACGCCAAGCTGGCCGAGCCGGGTCCACGGGAGTGCGGGGGTCGCCATAGTGATGGCTCCTTTTCTCGGAAAATTGCGGCGACGCGCCGGCACGCAGCGCAGCGCCATGCCGCGGGCGCAGTGTACGAGTGGGGCGGGCCCGCCACAACCGGCGGACGTGCTCCCCGGCGCGGCGCAGCTTGACCCGCCCGCCGGCGCGACGATAATGCGATGTGTCCCGGGTCGCGGGACACGCGTGACAGGCCTGTAGCCGTCATTCCGGCCCCGGTAAGGCAACAACGACCGGGGCTTTTCTGTTAGTTGCGCGCCGGCGCGCACGAGCACCCGATGTCCTCGCCGACCCAGCAGCCGCTGCCGGTGTCCCTGGTGCGCGAGCTGCTCGTGCTCGCCGCACCGATCATCGGCATGACGCTCATCCGCGTGCTGATGAGCTTCATCGACTTCGCCATGGTGTCGCCGCTGGGGACGGCGGCCCAGGCGGCCATCTCGCCCGCGTCGATTCTCGTGTTCGCGCTGTCGTGCGTGGGCGGGGGGGTGGCTCAGGCGGTGCAGACGTTTGTGTCCCAGAGCGACGGACGGGGCGAGCCGCGGCAGGCGGGCGGCTACGTGTGGCAGAGCGTGTACGTCGCCGGCGCCAGCGCCGTGTTGACCTGGCCGCTGTGGGCCACGCTGGAAACGTGGTTCGGCGCCCTGGGTCGCTGGGGGGAGCACGAGCCGAACGTCCTGGCGATGGAGCTGAGCTACATCCGGGTCGCGCTGTGGTTCATTCCGGCGGCGGTGATGACCTGGGGGCTGGACGGCTTCTTCACCGGCATCCGCCAGCCGCGGATCTCGCTGCTCGCGGCGCTGGCGGGGCTGCTCGTCAACTACATCGGCAACGCGCTGCTCATCGACGGGCGGCTGGGCTTCCCGCGACTCGAGCTGGCCGGCGCCGCGATCGCGACCGTGGCCGGCTGGTACGTGCGGGCCGGCGTGCTCATGTGGGCGCTGCTCGAGCCCGGTCACGACGACGTCTACAACACGCGGCGCGCCTGGCGGATTGACCGGCGCAAGCTGCGCGACCTCGTTCGCGTCGGCAGCCCGATCTCGCTCCACTGGCTGATCGACATCGGGTCGTGGGTCGTGTTCATGCTGCTGATCATCCCGCCGTTCGGCAAGCCGGCGATGGCGGCCGTGAACATCGGCCTCCAGTACATGCACGTCTCCTTCATGCCGGCGGTGGGGATCGGCATCGCGCTGTGTTCGCAGGTGGGCTTTGCGATCGGGGCCGGCCGGCCGGACGAGGCGGTGCGGCGCGCGCGGATCGCGCTCGTGCTCAACATCGCCTACATGGGGCTGGTCGGGATCGTGCTGTTCGCGGCCCGCCATCCGCTGACGGCGCTGTGGACCAGCGATTCCCAGGTGCTGCACGCCGGGGGCTGGGTGCTGATCTGGGCGGCCATCTTCCAGATCTTCGACGCGATGGGCATCACGTTCACGAACGCGCTGCGCGGGGCGGGCGACACGCGGTTCGCCGCGATCGTTTCGATCGTGCTGTGCTGGGGCGTGTTCGTGGGCGGCGGCGTGGCGGCGGGGCACTGGCTGCCGCAATTTGGCTTCAACGGGCCCTGGTTCACGTGCACCACCTACATCATCCTGCTCGGGGTGCTGCTGGGATGGCGCTGGCATGGCGGCGCCTGGCGCCGCATCCGCCTGAGTGACCGGCCCGGCACGCTCGCCGCTGCGCCAGCGGCGGCTGCGCTGCTGAGCCCCGCTGCAGACACGAAGTGAATGGCCGGCGCGGCCGGGGCACGGGTGGCTGCCCGGCCCGCGTCCTGCTAGCATGCCGCACGCAGCCGTTGGAGCGCGCGAATGCCTGAAAAACCGGACGCATACGAGCGCTACTGCCCGGGCGAGGAAGGGGCGCGCATTTCGGAGGCCATCTGCGTGGGCCGCCGGCGTGCCAATTTCCGCAAGTGTCCCGGCTGCCCGTTTAACGACGACGAGCGCGCCGCGCGGGCGCGCGCCGAAGCCAGCGGGGGGGCCAGCACCAGCCTGTACCTGGGCGGTGACGTGATCGAAAAAGTCTTCCAGGCCTACGACGTCCGCGCCACGGTGCCCGACCCCCTGAACGAGGACATGGCCTGGCGGATCGGCAATGCCACGGCCCAGTTCCTGCGCACCACGCTCAGCGGGTACGACCGCAGCGATCCGCAGCGCAATACCCTGATCCTCGGCCGCGACATGCGCACGAGCAGCCCGGGCCTGGCGCGGGCGTTCGCGGCCGGGGCCATGGCCATCGGCACGCACGTGATCGACGTCGGGATGATCGACACCTCGCAGATGGCGTTCGCGACGAATTTCCTGCCCTGCTGCGGCGGAGCGCAGACGACCGCCAGCCACAACCCGGCGAACTACAACGGGTTCAAGATCTCGGGCCCGAAGGCCAAGCCGATCGGGGCGGAAACGGGCCTCAAGGAGATCGCACGCATCGCGAAGGCGATCGCCCGCTACGAGGCGCCGCCGACGGCAAACTACCAGCAGCGCGACCTGACGCGCGAGTACCGCGATTACCTGCTCGGATTCCAGCGCGAACCGCGGCCGCTGCGCATCGTGGTGGACGCCTCCAACGGCATGGCGGGCCGCTGGCTGCCCGTGCTGTTCGAGCCGGTGCCGAACCTCACGATCATCCCGCTCAACTTCGAGCACGACGGGACCTTCGTCCACCCGCCCAACCCGCTGGTCGCCGCCAACCTCGAGCAGTTGCGGGCCGCGGTGCGCGAGCAGCGCGCGGACTTCGGCGCCTGCTTCGACGGGGACGCGGACCGCTGCCTGTTCGTCGACGAGCACGGGGAAATCGTGCGCGCGGACCTGCTCACGGCCCTGCTGGCCGGCGAGTACCTGCGGCAGCATCCCGGCGCCACCGTCATCTACGACCTGCGCTCCAGCCGCATCGTCCGCGAACACGTGAAGCGGCTGGGCGGCGTGCCGCGCCGCGAACGCGTCGGGCACGTTTTCATGAAGCGCGCGATGGCCGAATACCAGGGAGTCTTCGGCGGCGAACTGAGTGGGCACTTTTACTTCCGCGATTTCTTTAACGCCGACTCGGGTTTCATGGCCCTCAGCGCCGTGATCAACACGCTGACACGCTCCGGTCAGTCGCTGGGAGAACTGATCCGGCCGCTCGACATCTACGCGGCCAGCGGCGAGCGCAACTTCGAAAACATCGACAAGGAAGGCACGCTCCGCCGCATCGCCGAGCGCTACGCGGACGGCGAGATCGATTACCTGGACGGCATCACCGTGCAGTGCGCGGACTGGTGGTTCAACGTGCGGCCGTCCAACACGGAGCCGCTGCTGCGGCTGAACATGGAGGCCACGCACGCCAAGCAGCTCGAGGCGCAGCTCGAACGCCTGACGCCGCTGCTGGGACATCCCGTGGAGTACTGATGCCCGCCGCCCTCGCTCCGGTCTCATCCGACTTCGTGCACAGCCGCCTGGGGTGCGGCGTCGAGTTCGCCGCCGACCTGTTGCCCGAGCGCGGGACGGTCGCGCTCGTCTTTCGCATGCTGACGGGCGTGGCCGACGAGCCGGAGGAGCTGGTCGGGCTCAACGGCATCGTCGAGCACGCGATGAGCAAGGGCACGCGCCGTTACGACGGCCAGGGGCTGGCGGACGCGTTTGACGCGCTGGGAGCCTCGTGGGCCACGAGCAGCGGCCGGCAGAGCACGATCGTCCGCGTGCTGTGCCTTCCGGAATTCGCGGCCGACGCGGTCGACCTCGTCGCGGAGATGCTCTGTCACCCGACGTTTCCGGACGAGGCCTGTGCCGTCGCGGTCGAGCTGGCGCAACAGGACCTGCGGCGCCTCGACGACGAGCCGGACGACGTGCTGCGCGTGCTGATCCAGAGTGCGACGCTGGGGCCGCGCCTGGGCCGGCATCCCGGCGGCACCGTGCAGACGCTGGCCCGCATCGAGCCGCGCCACGTGCGCGAACATTGGCAGGCGTTCTACGGGGCGGGCCGCCTGCAGGTCGCGGTGGCCGGGCCGGTGGATGCGACGCGCCTGGCCCGACGCGTCGATGCGGCGTTCAGCGGATTCGGCGCGCCGACAGAGAGCGGGCGCGACGCGCTGGCCATCAACATCCGCGCGGCCCGCGTGCACCAGCACAAGGAACTCGAGCAGCAGTACCTGGCGCTCACGATGCCGGGCCTGCCGAAGTCACACCCGGATTTTCCCGTCGAGCAGGTGCTGTTGCGCGTCCTGGCCGGCGGGATGAGCGGGCGGCTGTTTACCGAGGTCCGCGAAAAGCTGGGATTGGTGTACTCGATCGGGGCCTGGCACGAACACCCGCGCGGCGCCGGCGTGATCCACGTGTCCGCGAGCACCACGCCCCAGCGTTGCCATGAGACCTACCGCAAAGTGCTCGAGGAACTCAGGCGCGCGGGGCAGGACCTGGAGGAGGCCGAGTTCGTCCGCGCACGCGACGGGTTGATCGCGCATGCGGAAACGGAAGACGACCTGACGCGGGCACGGGCGGGCGGACTCAGCGAAGACCTGTTCCATTTCGGCCGGCCCGTCGGGCTGGGACCGAGAATCACGGCCCTGCGGCGCGTCACGCGGCAACAGGTGGCGGACTACGCGCAGCGACTGCCGCTGGACCGGCTGTGCATTGCGACACTGGGCCCGCGGGAGCTGACTGGATGAGTACCCGCCGAGCCAATCCGCCGCCGTCGCGCCGAAGCCGAGATGAAAATGCAAAGCAGCCGGTTGGGCCGGTGTTCGCGGACAAGTCGCACGTGCCCGCGGATGCGGAACTGGCCGACGTGCTGGGGCGCGCGAAGCGGCACTGGGACCGGCTCATCGCGCAGGCCCGGGCCGGCGGTGCCGCCGGTCTGCAATGGAAGTTCTACGCCTCCAAGAGCGGCTGGACGCTCGTCGCGCCGGGCAAGCGCCACAACCTGCTCTACCTCACGCCGCAGAAACAGCGCTTTCTCGTCGCGTTCGCCTTCAACGAGCAGGCGACGCAGGCCGCGCTGGCGTCGGACCTGCCCGCGGAGGTGATCGAAGCGGTCCGGGCGGCGCCGGTGTACGCCGAGGGACGCGCGGTGCGGATGCTGGTTGCGACCGCGCGCCAGGCCGAGAGCGCCGGCCGGCTGCTGGCCTGCAAGCTGGGCAGCTAGGACCTTTTCAGAGACGCGGCGGCGCGGGCGGATGGGGGTGAAGACACTGCTGACACAGCAGTGGCACAGCGGCTGCTGGCCTGCAAGCGGGCTCGCCAGGATCTTTTCAGAGGCGGGGGCGCGGGCGGATGGGGGTGAAGGCACTGCTGACACAGCAGTGGCACAGCGGCTGCTGTGCCTGCAAGTGGGCCAGCTAGGATCTTTTCAGAGGCGCGGCGCGGGCGGATGGGGGAGAAGACACTGCTGACACAGCAGTGGCACAGCGAAAGACACTGCTGATACAGCAGTGGCACGGCGGCTGCAGGCCTGCGAGCGGGGGTTGAGCAGCGCGACGCGGTGCGGGTGCGGCGGGTCGGGACTGGTCGCCGGCGGCCGATAACGGCCGCGCTGGGCCGGGCATTTTCCCTTCGGCTTGATTTTTCGGCCCCGTGCGAGGAAGAATGAGCAGGGCTGCGTTTGCGCCTGCCGTGCGCCGGAGCGTGCGGCGAGGCGCGGGATGTCGTGTTCCCGGATCCAGGAGTCCGCAATGGATTCTCTGCGCCGCACCGTCCGTCGCTCCTCGCTGGTGGCGACCCTCGTGCTGGGCCTGCTTGTGCCGGCGTCGCTGGCCGCCGAGGTGGTTGTCAAGAACGACTCGTATTTCACCGGCGGGTCGGCGTACATCGTCGGCGACTTCATCCCCGGCGAGCACGCAGGCGCGCGGCTCACGTCGCCGTGCGACGGCACGATCGTCGCGGTGCAGGTGGCGTGGTTGACGGAGGACCCGGGCTACCCGCCGAGTCTGGAGCGCGCGATCCACGTGTACGAGGGCAGCACGTTCCCCACGCCCGGCGCCGAACTCGCCTATCTCGAGGCGCCGCTGCTCACGTCCGGCTACATCAACGAGTTCCGCTACCTCGACGAGGCGGGCACGATCCCCTTGTCCATCCCGGTCAACATGGGGGAGCAGTTCTACGTGACGCTCGAGTTCGAGGAGGCCACGCATATCGCGGACGGCACCCCCAGCGTGATCCGCGACCTGAGCGGCTGCCAGTCAGGGAAGAACGTCATCTACGCCATCCCTGGCGACTGGATCAACTTCTGCCTCTTCACGACCGGCGACCTCGTGATCCGCGCGGTCGTCGACTGCGGCGAACTGCCCGGCGCCTGCTGCCTGCCCAGCGGCGCGTGCGAATACGTGACGCCGACGCAGTGCGGCGAGGTGGGCGGCGAGTTCCAGGAAGTCGGCCAGTCGTGCGCCGCCGCGGAATGCCCGCAGCCGCTCGGGGCGTGCTGCTTCGAGAGCACCGGCGGATGCCTGAACATGACGATGCCGAACTGCGACCTGGCCGGCGGCGCGTGGGGCGGGCCGGACACAAGCTGCGCCACTTATGTCTGCTTCCCCAGCGGCGCGTGCTGCCTGGCGGACGGCACGTGTGCCGATGAACAGTCGCCGACGGGGTGCAGCGCCCTGGACGGCACGTTCATGGGCGACGGCAGCGCGTGCGCGGGCGTGGAATGCCCGGCGCCGGCGGGCGCCTGCTGCATTGCCGTCACGGGCGGATGCCTGCTGCTGACCGCGGACGATTGCAGCGTGGTGGGCGGCTACTGGGCCGGTTGGCCGACTGACTGTAGCGACGCAAACCAGAACGGCACGGCCGACGCGTGCGAGCGTGGCGACGTGAACTGCGACGGCGCGGTGGACGCGTTCGACGTCGACCCGTTCGTGCTCGCGCTCACCGATGCGAGCGGCTACGAGGCACTTTATCCCGAGTGCTACCTGGCCAACGCCGATATCAACCGCGACGGCGCGGTGAATGCGTTCGACATCGATGCGTTCGTGACGTTGCTCGTCGGGGGGTAGGCGGGGTGGAAAAGTGGGAAGGTGGGAAGGTGGGAAGGGGAGCGCACGCGGCGGTGCAACCTGCGTGAGGCCGGGATTCGTCTT
>CAZVRR010000033.1:0-17321 GCA_964629745.1 uncultured Planctomycetales bacterium
ATCTCGATCCGCTCGCTGCGTCCCTCGGGGGTACTGAGCAGGATTTCGCGCTGCGTGCCGCGCAGTGCTTCCTCGAACGAGATGTCGACCGGGTGCTCGATGTCTGCCCCCCGCGCGCGCGCGCGGCGCGCGCCCCGGCGCGGAAGCTCGTCCACGTCCACGGCGCCCCCCATCCCGCCGCGCGAGAAGAACTGCTCGAAAATGCTGGTCAGGTCGCCCAGCGAACCGAAGTCGAACTGCACGCCTTCGGCGGCGTCGCGCCCCCCCCCGCTGGTCCACTGGCGGAATTCCGGGCGTGGGCCGCCGGCGCCAAAGCGGTCGTATTCGGCGCGGCGCTGGGGATCGCCCAGCACCTCGTACGCCGCCTGGACCTCCTTGAACTTCTGCTCCGCCGCCTGGCGATTCTGGGGATTGCGGTCCGGGTGGTGCTCCTTGGCCAACCGCCGGTAGGCGCGCTTGATCTCGTCCGCCGACGCGGTTCGCGACACCCCGAGTATGTCGTACGGATCCTTGCTTGTGGCCATCGGCATGCGTCAATACCGGCGAAGTCCGCCGCGCGCTCCGCGGGCGCTCCGCCCCCCGGTATGGTAGCTGCGCCAGCCGGCGGTAGGCTTCCTCGGCATCGCTGGTCTGGGGATATTTTTCGATGATCTGCCGGTACAGCTTGCGGGCCTCCTCGTAGCGGCTCGTCTGCTGGTAGCTGTTGGCCAGGGCCAGCCACGTTTCGCAATCCTTGCGGGCCCCCTGCTCGGCGACCTGCTGCATCAGTCGCTGGTCCTGTTCCATGCGGCTGCGCACCGATTTCGCGTCCGCCGCCGCCGGCGTGTCGCCATAGTCAGCCTCGATCTGCTTGAGCAGGTTGAAGGCCTCCGCGAAGGCGCGCTGCAGCAGCAGCTCGCCGGCCTGGTTGAGCAGGTTGCGGGCCTTGACCTGCCGCTCGTGCTTCTCGATTTCGTGGCGCACCTCGGGGAAACGTTCCTTCAACTGCTGGAGCCGCTTGCGGGCGGCCTTGCCGCTCCTGGTCACGCGGAATTTCTCGAGCACCAGGCGCAGCTCGTTCACGCCGGGCCCGTACTGGCCGTTGCGGATCAGCTCGAGCCCGCGCTCCAGCCGGTCCCGGCCGATCGCCTCGATCAGGTCCAGCATCTCCTGGCAGCGCAGCTTGAGCCGGTCGTCGTTCAGCGCATGCTGGTCCGCCGCGCGGGCCTTGATAAACGCCAGCCGGTAATCCTCGGCGATCAGCGCCTGGCGCGACTCCTCCATCAGGCGCGTGACGACTTTCACCTCGCGCGGATGCGTCCGGAACGGCGGCGTTTCTGTGAGCGTCTTGTCCAGCGCCTGCACCAGCGCGTCCGCGCTGTTCGGCCAGCCGTAGTAGGCCACGCGCCCGGTCGGATCGACGACCACCACCCACGGCGGCCGGCGGACCTCGTAGTCAGTCAGGCTCTTCGACTCCAGCGCGATCGGGAAGAAGATGCGGTGCTTTTCGATGATTTTCTCGACCGTGCTGCGGCTCGCGTCCGTGATACCGATCACGAACACGCCGCCCTCGCGCCCGAATCGCGAGTTGTTCTCGATCTGGTTGATGAGCGGCATGAGCTGAGCGCTGGCATTGTCCCACGAGCCCCAGAAGTACAGCACGACGACCATGCCGCGCAGCTCGTTGAGGCTGATCGGCTCGCCCTGCGTGTTCATCCAGTCCTTCGCGTCGATGTCCTTCGCGAAGGAACCCGCCTTGATCTCGCCGGCCGCCGGACCGGCCAGCAGGACTGCGGCACATAGCGTGACGATGCCCGTACGTCTCATGAACACACCTCCGCCGCGACCGGCACAGCGCCGCGGACGGTCGACGAGCCCGGTGCGGAACTGTCCCGCGCGCCACGGGCACCGGACCGGATCCCGCGCGTAGTTATATCACGCGCGCGAGCTAACTCAAGCTGCGGGCCGGCGGGGGGTGCACGGGCGCCTCGGGCAATTCCAGCGTAGCCCGGACGTCAACCCTTTCGCCGACCGCCGGGCGCAGCAGTATTATTGTGACCATGAGCGCCACGGATCGCGAGTCCGGGTCGACGCCGCTGCGGGCCCTGCCCTCGGTGGATTCCCTCCTGCATCAACCCGCCATCGCCCGCCTGCTCGACGAACACCCCCGCAGCGAGGTGCTGCATGCCATCCGCGCCATCCTCGACGAGCGCCGCGACGTACTCCGCGCCGGCGGACAGCCGGCCCTCGACGTCCCGTCCCTCGCGCTGGCCGTGCGCCTCAAGCTGCAGCAACGGGCCCTGCCCCACCTGCGCCGCGTAATCAACGCCACGGGTATCGTCCTGCACACGGGCCTGGGCCGCGCCCCGCTCGCCACGGAGGCCGTCGACGCCATCGCCGAACTGGCCGGCGGCTACGCCAATCTCGAGCTGGACCTCGATTCCGGCCGCCGGGGCGACCGGCACGAGCACGTCCGCGACCTGCTCCGCGAGCTCACGGGTGCGGAGGACGCGTTCGTCGTGAACAACAACGCGGCCGCCACGTTCCTGGCGCTCTCGGCCCTGGCCGGGGGGCGCGAGGTGGTCGTCTCGCGCGGCCAGCTCGTCGAGATCGGCGGGTCGTACCGCATGCCCGACATCATGGCGGCCGCCGGCTGCCACATGGTCGAAGTCGGAACCACCAACCGTACGCACTTGTACGATTACGAACGGGCACTCTCCGAGCGCACCGCCGTCCTGCTGCGCGTGCACACCAGCAACTACCGCGTGTGCGGCTTCGTCGAGAGCGTGGCATTGTCGGAACTTGTGGGGCTGGCGCGACAGCGGGGGCTGGTGACCGTGGACGACCTGGGGAGCGGCCTTCTGAATCGCGACTGGCCCTGGCCCGGAACCGGCGCCGACGGCCCCGGCCCGGTCCCCGGCACGCCCGGCGCCGCGATCGAGGAGCCCGCGCCCGCCCCGGCCGCCGCGACGGATACGGCCGCCCCGCCGCCGGCACGCTGGGACGAGCCCACCGTCCAGGAGAGTCTCGCCGCGGGCGCGGACGTCGTGCTCTTCAGCGGCGATAAGCTGCTGGGCGGACCGCAGGCCGGCATCGCGGTCGGCCGCGCCGAGCTCATCGCCCACCTGCGGCGCAGCCCGCTGGCGCGCGTGGTCCGGCCCGGCAAACTCACGCTCGCCGCGCTCGAGGCGACCTTGCGCCTGTATCGCGACCCCGCAACCCTGCTCGAACGGCTCCCGGTGCTGCGCCTGCTCGCACTGCCGACCGGCAGCCTGGAACGTGCGGCGGTCCACCTGGAACACCTGGTCTCTCATGCACTGGACGGGGCCGCTGTCCACAGCCAGGCGGATGTCTCCGAGGCGGGCGGCGGATCCCTGCCGACCATCGCCTTCCCGACATGGACGGTACATGTGCGTCATCCGCGGCTCGCGAGCCCGGACCTGGCCACCGCCCTGCGACAACGCGACCTGCCCGTGATCTGCCGATTGCAGGACGAAGCGCTCGTCTTCGACTGCCGGACGCTGCTGGCAGACGACGCCGAGCAGATCGCGGCAGCCCTGTCGGAAGTGGTCCGCGAGCTCAGCGACGCGTGAACCGCGGCTTCGTGACGGCGCGGCCACGTCTTGCAGCCGTGACGGACCGCCGTACGATGGAGTCCATCGCACCCAAAACGTGCTTCCGGGAGGCCCGATGTCCACCGAGCGCATCCGCTACCCGGTCTGGGTCCGCGGGGATCTGGACGGCTTCTTCGGTCTGGCCGTCGATAACCTGGTCCAGGTCCTGCTGATCATCGCCCTGTGCCAGGGGCTGGCGCACCTGTCCAATTTCCTGATCTTTGAACGCATCCTGCCGGGCGTCGCCCTGAGCCTGGTCGTCGGCAACGTCTTCTATGGTCTCCAGGCGCACTGGGTCGCACGCCGGCAGGGCAACCCGACCTGCACCGCCCTGCCGTACGGCATCAACACGCCGTCCGTCATCGCGTACGCCTATTTCATCATGGGCCCCGTGTACCAGCAGTACCAGGGCGAACTGGGCGAACGGGGAGCCAGCGAACTCGCCTGGCAGGCCGGGTTGCTGGCCTGCCTCGTCAGCGGCGTAATCGAGTTGAGCGGCGCGCTGTACGCCGAACGGCTGCGGCGCGTGACGCCGCGCGCCGCGCTGCTCGGCGTGCTGGCAGCCGTCGGCATCACGTTCATCGCCGCGGACTTCGCCTTCCGCATTTACACGCACCCGCTGGTCGGCGTACTCCCGCTGGCGATCCTGCTGCTGGCGTATTTCGCGAAACACCGTTTCCCGCTGGGGCTGCCCGGCGGCCTGCTCGCGATCGTGGTCGGCAGCGTGCTGGCCTGGGGCACGTCGGCCCTGGGCTGGGACTGGTTCGGCGGCGTGCACATGTCGGCGACGACCCTGCGCGAGACGCTGGGCGAGATCCGCTGGATCGCGCCCGTGTTCGTCGGCGACCAGCTCTGGACGATGCTGCGTGAGCGGCCCGACCTGCTGGCCATGTTCCTGACCGTGTCCGTGCCGATGGGCGTGATCAACGTGCTTGGCTCCTTGCAGAACATCGAATCCGCCGAAGCGGGCGGCGATCGCTTTGCCACCGCACCTTCGCTGGCGGTGAACGGCCTGGGAACCATCCTGGCCGGGCTGTTCGGTTCGTGCTTTCCCACCACGATCTACATCGGCCACCCCGGCTGGAAGGCGCTCGGCGCGCGAGCCGGCTACTCGATCCTCAACGGGCTGTTCTTCACGGTGTTCTTCCTGCTGGGCCTGGGCCCGTTTCTCAGCGCACTCGTGCCGCTCGATGCCGGCGCCGCGATCGTCGTGTACATCGGCATCATCATCACGGCCCAGGCGTTCCAGGCGACCCCGAAGCACCACGCGCCCGCCGTGGCGGTGGCGCTCTTCCCCGCGCTGGCCGCCATCGTCGTGGTGTACGTGGGGTTTCACCTGGACTACGCCGGCGTGAATGTCTCGCTGGCGCAGATGGTCCGCCAGCCCGATCCGAAGACGATGTACCTGCCGGGCCTGCTGGCGCTGACCGGGGCGAATTCGGGGTGGATCCTCGTCACGCTCGTGCTCGCGGCGATCGGAGCGGCGCTGATTGACCGGCGCTACCGTGCCGCGGCCGTCTGGGCCGGCGTGGCGACCGTGCTGACCGTCTGCGGAGCGATGCACGCGTACCGTCTGGAACGTCGCCCGGAAGGAAACCTCGTGCGGGAGTACTTCATCTGGCAGCACACCGATGATCCGCACCTCCAGGCCCGGCCGGCGCCGGGTGCGCCGCAGCCCGCGTCCGTGGCGACGGCGCCCGCGCATCACCCCGGCGTGGCGTACCGAGCGTTTCCGATCGCGACGGGTTATGCGCTGGCGGCCGTTCTGTTCAGCCTCGCGGCCCTGCAACAGCGACGCGAGCTCGCAGTCCCGGCCCCACCGCCGGCGACCGGCGAACCGCCGATCTCACCGCCCGCGTAGCGGCGGGCATGGGGATAGAATCCGGCACGTCTTCGAGAGGGAGACCGGCCATGCCGAGATCCAAATCCGCCGCTGCGCCGCCCTACGACGTACATCCCAGCTTGCGCATGCTCGAGAACTGGCTCGTGCAGATGAAGGAAAAGACGGGCCGCACGCTGGAGGAATGGCTCAAGCTGATCGAGTCAAACGGACCGGCGGGCGAGGCACAGCGGCGCACCTGGCTGAAGCAGACGTTCGACCTCGGAACAAACACGGCCTGGTGGCTGGCGGCACGCAGCGTCGGCAAAGGCGAGGAGGACACGCCCCAAGGATATCTGCGCGTCGCGCCGCAATGGGTTGAGGCCATGTATGCCGGAAAGAAATCGGCCCTGCGGCCGCTGCATGACCGACTCGTGGCGCTGGCCCGCTCACTGGGGCCCGACGTCAAGGTCTGCCCCTGCCAGACCATCGTGCCGCTCTTCCGCAAGCACGTCTTCGCCCAGATCAAACCGGCATCGCAGAAACGGATCGACCTGGGACTCGCACTCGGCGCGCTGCTCAAGCAGGGCCGGACGAAGTTCCCCGCGCGCCTGGTCGACACCGGCGGCTTCGCCAAGAAAGACCGCATCACTCATCGCATCCCGCTCACCACGCCGGACGATATCGACGAGGACGTGCAGAACTGGATGAGACGCGCATACGACGCGGACCGGTGAGCGACCGACGGCGGTTCACCCACGGGGCGCCCCGCCCAACTACCAGTCCTCTCCGCGTTCCACCGCCTGCTGAATCTTCAGGTGAAGATCGCGCACTTGAAAGTCGAATTCGGGCTTGCCGGAAGATTGGGCGTAGTTCAGCAGCGGCGCAAAGAGCAGGTCGACGTATTTCCGTTCGTCGAACTTCGCACGCCGGGAGCGCCGTCCCGGTGTGTACGCGGTCATATACGCTGACTGCTCGGTGGATTCCAGGATCGGCTTGAGGCGGTCCGCATGCTCGACATACCAGGGCTGCGCCATGATGGTTTCCGTGACACCCGTGCGTACCTGCTCCGCCCGATCCCGCACCTCGTTGTCACGCGTGCTGCGCAGGTACGCGACACCAACGCCCAGGATGGCGAGAAGAACAAATCCCGCGAGCTTCCACATGCTGTTACTCCCGATGTGACGTCGGCAAGACCTGTGTGCGCTATTCCTGCTCCGCACAGATCGCGCATTCGTCAATGCGCCACTTGTGAACCAATTGCGACGGGGCGCCGGAGCGCGCTCCGGCCACACCGTGCGAATGTAGCAATTGCCGACTGCGGGTACAAGCTACCCGGCAGCCGCCAGACTGGGCGACACCGCATCAGGCGTCACACCATTCGTATGCAGCGCGGGATGTGCAGTGGAGTGCCGCGCAGGTCAGGCGTCGTCGGGCTCGGCCGGCGTCAACTCGAACCACTCGCCGGCGGTCCGGACGTGCACGACGGGCGCGCGTGGCTCATGCCCGATCACGAGCAGGTCATCGCGCCCGGCCAGGCTGCTCAGCAATCGCTGCTTGCTCGCCCGGTTTTCGAGCGGGAACAGGTCGTACCCCATGTTGTACGGCGGACCCAGGTGCGCGGCGGTCGGCATCACATCCCCCGCGAACACCAGCGCGCGTGAGCGACCTGCCACCCGGATCGCCTGGTGTCCGCGGGTGTGTCCCGGCGCAGGCACCGCCCGCACGCCCGGCAGCAGCTCGGCTTCGCCCTCCACGAGGTTCCACCGCGCGCTCGCGTCAACGGGCGACAGGTTTTCCGCACGATAGGTAGCCGTCATCAGGCCGAAGCCCGCGCGCGCATCCTCGTATTCCTGCCGCTGCACGTGAACCTGCGCGCGGCTGAACGTGAGGCGCGCCTGCCCGTCCACGATCTCCGTGACGCCCCCGGCGTGGTCGAAGTGCAAATGCGTCAGCGCGATGTCGGTGATCTGCCCCGCTTCAACCCCCGCGGCACGGAGCGAGGGCAGCAGCCAGCGCGTCGGATCCAGCGCAAAGATCCGTTGCTCCTTGTCGCCGTACTTCGCACCCAGGCCGGCCTCGATGACCAGGCGCCGCGCGCCCCCGGCCCACTCCACGAGCAGGCAATTGCATGCCAGATCGATGCGGTTCTGCTCGTCGGCGGGCGTGCTGCGCGTCCAGAGGGGCTTGGGGATGATGCCAAACATCGCCCCGCCGTCCAGCTTGAAGTGACCGCCGTCGAGCACGGTCACGCGGCAGCCGCCGAGGTCATACCGTGGCGGGCTCTGCATGGGTTTCCCAGCCGACTGTTCGTGCGTCATCACAAGGTATGATAGTATTTCCCCTTGCCGGCGGGGGCTGGCCCCGGAGAGCGGGATGCCCGAGATTCGCTGCCTGTGCCTGGACTGCGACGGCGTACTCACCGACGGCCGGATCTACGTCGACCCGGAGGGGCGCTCGTCGCGCGCGTTCTGCGTGCAGGACGGGTTCGCCATCCGCTGGTTCCAGCGCCTCGGCGGCACCGTGATCATCGTCTCCGGCAAACAGTCCGCCGCAGTCGACGCGCGGGCCCGCGAGCTCCATATCGACCACGTGATTCAGGGGAGTTCCGACAAGCTGGGCGATCTACGGGCTCTCCTCGCGCGGCTGGAAATCCCGTTTGCGCAGGTGGCCATGGTCGGTGATGACCTGATGGACGTCCCGGTGCTGCGGGAGTGCGGGTTCCCGATCGCCGTGGCCAACGCGGTGGCCGAGGTGAAGGCGGTGGCTCGGCTGGTCACGAAGGCCACGGGCGGCCGGGGTGCCGTGCGCGAAGCGCTTGAACAACTGCTGCGCGCGGATGGCCGCTGGAACCAGGTGCTGGCGCACTACGGGCTGGCGGCGACGGATCCCGACAAGGGAAAGCGATAGGAATGCGACGAAACCTGCTGCTCCTGGTCACGACGCTCGCCGTGCTGGGCCTGCTGTTCGTGGGCTACCTGTTCCTGGTGGGTGAGCCGCTATTTCAGCCCCGCCGCGAGCGCGGCGCCCTGGATGCGCTGCCTGCCCGTCCCGCGGGCGAGCCCTCCCTGCGCGTCGCGCAGCGGCTGGAAGTACCGCCCGGAGAGGGCGTGGAGTTCACCGTCTACGAGGAGCATACCGGGCGCCCCAAGCAGCACTTCGAATGCGTCGAGTGGGCACCCGTCCCTGGCACGAATGACGAGGTGGAGGTCACCAACCTGAAGCTGGCCCAGTGGCTTCCCAGCGGAATGCACGTCGTCATCTCGGCCGCGCGCGGGCGCATTCACGTCGACCATCTCGACCGCGCGCAGGGCAAGCCGCGCTCCGGTCGCCTCGACGGCAACGTCCGCATCGTGCTCGACCGCGCGCGCCAGCGACAGCGCCCCCCGCTGTCCGAACGTCCGGAAGACGCGGTCACCGTGGTGCTCGAGCACCTGGATTTCAATCTCGAAACCGGCGCCCTCGCCTCCAGCGGTCCCGTCGATGTCCAAAGCAGCGATTTCCAACTGCGCGGCAGCGGCCTGGGCCTCGTCTGGAACCAGGTCGAAAACATGCTCGCGAGCTTCCGGCTCGAGCAGGGCGAATACCTCGTGCTCTTCGGCGGCAACGGACTGTTCCGCGCCGAGATGGCCAGGACGGCGCCGGATTCCGCACCGGCCACCGCGACGCGGCCCACGGAACCGCCTGCCGAGCGCGTCGGGTATGAATGCGTGCTGCGCGGCGAGGTGCTCGCCGAGCAATTCCAGGGCGACCAGCCGGTGGGCGGCCTCGTCGCCGACGAAGTGCGCCTCCTGTTCGACCTGAAGGCCGCCAGCGAGTCGCTGTCACGCCGGCCGGCATCGCAGCCGGCCACGCTGCCGGCGTTCGCAACCACCGCCTCCGCCCCAGCGGAGCCCGCTGCACCCGCCGTGCGCGAGTGCCTGCTGGTTCAGTGGGACGGTCCGCTGACGCTCGTGCCGACCGGTGTGGCGGTCGACGCGGAGCAGCCGCGCCGTCACTTCGCCGCCCGCGGCACGCCGCTGCGCCTGGCGCGCAAGGACAGCATCGTGGAATGTGCCGGCGTCGAGTATCACGACGAGACCGAGCAGGTGTGGGTCTACCCCCAGCCGGGGGTCCCGATCCAGCTCGCCATGGGCACCCGCCTCAACGCCTCCGCTGACACCGTGTACATCGACAATCGAGCCCGCATCGTGAAACTGCTCGGGAACGTGGAACTGACGGCGGCGGGGCAGCAGCCGGGTGCACCGGCCCGGCACATGCGCTGTTCCCTCTGGTCGGAATTGCACCTCACGCAGAGCCAGCAGGCTGCGACGCAGCCGGAAGAGGCCTCCGGCGGAGATCCGCTGGCCGGGAGCGAGCTGGAGTCCGCGAGCTTCGTCGGGGATGCGCGGATCGACCTGGGCGACCAGGTGCTGTCCGCTGACCGGGTTGACGTCACGTTCGACCCGACCCTGACCGACCAGCCGCTCGAGAAGCGCCTGCGGACCGCGAAGTCGCTGGGCAATGTGCGGCTCGAGCAGCGCGACGAGGGACTGCGCTGTGCCCAGCTCGAACTGAGCTTCGCACTCGACCCGCAGGGTCGCGCCTATCCGCAGCAGATGGATGCCCTCGGCGAGGTGTTCATCCAGCGCCGCGGGGCCTGGCTGCGCGGGGAGCGCGTGCACGCGGCCCTGGCGCCGCCTCCCGCGGGAGCCGGCCCGGACGCGCCGCAGTTCGTGCTCCGCACGCTCGACATCATCGAGAATGCGGAGCTGCGGGATACATCAAACCAGATCCGCGCCCGCGGGCGGCAGATTTCCGCCGAGTTCGCGGACATCAACCGGCTCGTCCGCGGCACGGTGGTCGGCACGGCCGAGCGGCCGGCGCTCGTCCAGCGCACCCCCTACACGATCCGGGGCGCGCAGGTGGAGCTGTCGAGCGAGGCGCAGAGTCTGCTCGTCGAAGGTCCCTCGCGTCTGCGCTTTCGGGCCCAGCGCAGCCTCCAGGGCGTCCAGCGCAGCCAGGCCCTGCCGGTCGATATCACCGCGACACGCCGGCTCTTCATCGACGGGCTGCGCAACGGCGTGTACTTCGAGGGCGAGGTCCGCGCCCGCAGCGGCGACGAACAACTCTCGGCGGAAAAGCTCACGCTGCTGCTCGAGGACGCCGCACCGCCGCCACCCGGCGAGCCCCGCACGGCGCGCTGGCTGCGCGCATTCGGGCAGGTCACGGCGGCGGAGATCGTGCCCAGCGCGCTCGAGGGCTCCCAGAAACTGGTGCACCAGGCGCACGCCGGGCTCGCCGGGGTCGGGCTGGCGAAGCAACCGCGTGAGTGGCTGGACGTGCGCAGCGGCGAGCGCGCTGCCCTGCGCAAGGAACCGATCCGGCTGATCGCCGACGAGGCCCTCGTCGAGAGCGAGTCGTTTGAACCGCCGGATCCCCAGCCCATCGTGCACATGAGTATTTCGGCCCCGCGCGTGGAGATCGACCTGCTGCGGCGGGAGATCATAAGCACGGGCGAAACGACCCTGCTGGCCACCAGTCGCCGGCTGGCGGAAGGCGGCCAGCCGGACGACGAATCCTTCGGCGTGCCGAGCGGACTGATCACGCGCGGACCGAGCCAGACGGCCATGCGGTGCGAGCGCGGCATGACGTATGCGCTGGGCAGCGTGAGCACGCCGCGGCGCGACTCGGTGCTGTTCGATGGGGCGGTGCGCTTCGTGCACCGGGCGGGGCGGGAAATGGTGAATCTCGAGGAGATGCTGCCGCAAGTGCAGACGAATCCGGAACTGATCACGAATCTCAAGAGCCGCAATACGGGGCTGAGCTGCGACCGGCTGGAGTGCGGCTTCCTCGTCGACAGCGGGGCCGGTGGCGAGGTGGCCGCCATGACGGGTCGACGGGCGATGCAACTCGCCTGGCTGATCGCCTCCGGCAACGCGGAGCTGCGCGACCGGCAGGGCTCGAAGATCCGCACCGTCCGCGCGCAGCAGCTCGACTTCGACCGCGAGCAGCGGCAGGTCGGCATCACGGGCAGCGCGCAGGCGGCGGCACGAATCTACGAGGAAGACCCGGAGACGGGCGAGTCCAAGGTGATGGCGGGCGAGTCGTTCCGCATCGACCTGAATACGAACACGGTGCGCTCCGGGCCGACCCGGGGGGAACTGGGGGAGCAGTAAGCCGGCCTGAAACAAAACAGCGAATGCCGGGTCGGAGCAAACCGGGCGCTTTCGCACCCGCCGGCATTCGCTCGTAGGGTGAGGAGTCTGCTGCGCGGCGAGATGCCTACTTCGCGCAGCGCGAGCCGCACCGCGACATCTTCTTCGCGGGTTTCCGCGCGGCCTTCTTCGTCGTCTTCTTGGCTTTCTTCGTGGCTGCCATGGCGCTTTCCTCCATGAAATCTCGTCCGGCGGGGGGACATTCCCAAACACTCGTCCCGCGCGGACCGGGGACTCGCCCCGACATGTTGTCGGCAAGTGTACTTGTGGAACTTAAGAGGTCAAGGGGGGTCATTCACCAGGTTCAACGCCCGCGCCGAGCGCGCGGGACGCGGTGCACCGCGGAACCGTGGCCGTCGCCCGCTCCCTCTTGTGCCATGCGCGCACCCCGCTATCGAGGTCGGAATGCGGTCCCTAGAATAGACGGCCTCGCAGGGCAAAGATCTGGCGGAGCGCGACTGTGGACGTGAAACGGCGCAAGCAGGACTTCCTCCTGGGCCTGGCGGCCATCGTATTCCTGGCCCTGTTCATTGTCACCGTTCTCTTCCTGGCCCAACCGCGGGCCGGCCCCACCCGCACCGTCGTGGTGCATTTCTATCATGAGGCCGGGCTCGCACCGCTCAAGAAGGGCAGCCAGGTGCTGCTCAGCGGAGCGATCCGCGTCGGCGAGGTCACAGACGTGCAGGTGCGCCAGGTCGCGCCCGCCGACAACCACGGCGCCGCGCCGCGCACGGTGGTCGAGGCGGTCGCCGAAATCGACCAGTCCCTGCCCCTCTACGGCAACTGCGAGATCACGAGCGACATGCCGCTCATCGGGGGCACCGGCACGATGGTGATCTCGAATGTGGGCACCCCCGGCATCCCGCTGCCCGCCGGTCCCATCGAGGGGCTCCCGCCGCAGGGCCTGGCCGCGATCACCGCGATCTCGCGGCGCCTGACCGCCGAAGGCGGGTTGATCGACCGGCTCGACACGATGCTCGACCCCCAGGCCGAGGGATCGCTGTTGAACAAGATCGTGATCAGCGTGGACGACATCAATGCCCTGACCGCCGAGCTGCGCCTGCAACTTTCGCCCGCCCAGCAGCAGACGCTGCTGAGCAAGATCCACGTGATCCTGGACGACCTGAACGCGACAACGAGCTCGGTGCGCCAGCAGATGACGCTCGACGGCGGGACGACCATGCTGGCCAA
Source organism: uncultured Planctomycetales bacterium (assembly GCA_964629745.1). Lineage (GTDB taxonomy): Bacteria > Planctomycetota > Phycisphaerae > UBA1845 > Fen-1342 > JAAYXS01. The sequence goes on from CAZVRR010000033.1 coordinate 12,801, forward strand.
GCTGCACGCGACCCTCGACGTGCTCCATGCCGACCTGGCCACGGTGAACAGCGTCCTGGCCGAGAATCAGCCGGTCCTGCGCGATACGCTGGCGAGCGTCGCACACGCGGCCCGCACGGTGGACGAGGACATCGTCGGCCAGCTCCGCAACGAACTCGATCCGCGGAATGCCGACTCGCTGGTTGGCCAGCTCCATACCGTGTTGCGCGGCGTCGATTCGGCCGTCGTGAACCTGGAGGTGCTGACGCAGGAAGGCAGCAACCTGGTGGTGGCAAACGGGCCGCAGATCGAGCAGATCCTCGAATACGTGCGCGAAACCGCCCGCAACCTGCGCGACGGCAGCCGCGACGTGATGCTCAACCCGTCACGCCTGATCTGGGGCCCGCCGGCGGCCCAGCAGGAAAAGCTGGGCGCTTTCACGGCGGCCCGGGATTTCGCGGAGGCGGCGACCAACCTGGACCAGGCCGCGGCCCGCATGCAGGCGTTGTTGCGCGCCACCCCGGCCGACGATCAGCTCGAGCAGACACGTCGCCAGGTCCGCGAAGTCAGCCAGGCGCTCGAACAGGCTTTCCAGCGCTTCCAGCAGGCGGAAGAGTACTTCTGGAACGAGATGAAGTAGGGCCCGGTCCGTGGCGAAACCCAAACCCATCCATGACCTGATCATCGCCGGCGCCACACCGGCCGGCACCGTCGCGGCCTGGCGCGGCCGCCAGCTCGGCCTGAGCTGCCTGCTGCTCGAGCCGGGCCCCTGGCCGCCGCCGGCACGCCTGGACTGGCTCGGGCCCGCGGGCGTGGAATTGCTCGGTCGACTCGGGCTGGAGACCGCGGCCCTGGAGCCGACGGACTTCGCCGGCCTCGGGCTGCACTCCTGGGACCTGAAACGCCACACCCGCGTGACGGATGCCAACCTCGCCGGCTGGATCGTGGATCGTCGCATCCTCGATGCGGCCCTGCTCGCCCATGCCCGGCAGGCCGGCGCCGAGCTGCTGCCGGTCGGCCCGCCCGAGGCGCTCACGCTGGGTGAAGATTGTGTGACGGTGCACTTGCCCGGCCACCGGGAGGCGCGCGGGCGCATCCTGCTGATCGCGGATGGGCTGGATTCCCATACGACCAGCCTGGCCCGTATGCCGCCGCTGCGGAAACTCGAATGCGTGGTTCCCGCCGCCGAGGTCCACTTCAATACCCAGCCCTCCGAAGCCGGGATTGACCTGGTGATCGGTGCGCGGCGGCTGCCGCAGATGCTCACGATCCTGCGCGCCGGACGCCGGGGACGCGTCCGGCTCGTGTCGCGTGACGCGGGCACCCCGCCCGAGCAGCAGTTGCGCGAGTTCCTGGTGCAGGCCCGGGCGGCCGGGCTCCTGCCCGAGGCGGTGACCGGTCCGGTGCAGGTGGCGCAGTCGCCCGCCGGCGCGGCCCTGGAAGCGGAAACGCTCGTCGGCAAGCGCGCGTTGCAGATCGGCGAGGCCGGCGGCTTCATCGCCGGCTTCAGCGACGAGGCGATCTTTCCTGCGGCGCACTCCGGCTGGGTCGCCGCAGACGTGGCGCACGCCGCGCTGGCCGCGCCGGTCTTGCAGGACGAGCTGCAATCGTTCAGTTCCGCCTGGCGCACGGCGCTGGCCGACTACCTGCGCATGCCCAACACCGATCTGTCCCTGCTGATGCCGCTCGTGTTCAACAACACCCAGATGTCGGCGCGCGTGGCCCGCGCCTTCCTGCTGGGCCAGACGTTCTGACGCGCCGCCGCCAGGTTTGCCGGGGCGGGCGGCGCGGCTATCCTGCGCGGCGGGAGTGCAACGGATGCCGGCGCCCGAGGCCGATGCGTACCTGATCGAGGGTGTCCAGCGCGGCGACGAGCGCGCCTGGCGCGAGGTCATCGAGCGCTACCAGGGCCGGCTCCTGAGCTTCGCCCGGCGCATGCTGGCCCAGCGCGGCGACGCGGAAGACGTTGTGCAGGACACGTTCCTGGGGCTGTTGCGGAGCCTCCCCAACTACGACACGGGCCGCTCGCTCGAAACCTACCTGTTCGCGATCCTGCGGCACAAGCTGCACGACCAGTTCCGCAAGCTGGAGCACGGCCAGCGCCAGAGCCTGGATCAGCTCGACCTCGACGAAGCGCCGGAGGCCTGGATCGATGCCGACACGCCCAGCCGCAACCTGGCCGGGCAGGAGACGCTGGCCGCCCAGCGCCGGACGCTGGTCGACTGCCTGCGGCAATGGGTCGACAAGTGCTGCGCGCAGCGCCGCTTCGAGGAGCTGATCGTCGTCGAGATGCTGATGGTGCTGGGCCTGCGGAACAAGGAGGCGGCCGAGGACCTGGGAATGACCGAGACCGCCGTCGCCGGCGTGAAGTTCCGCGTGCTCGAGCAGTGGCGCGGCCTGACGGGGGCGACGGCGGCGGCGCACGAATGGCACGAGGCGGACCTCGCGCGCGACAGCAGCGTGGCCCGCATCTGGCGCGAGGAGGGCATTTCCTGCCCGAAGCGCTCGACGCTGGGGCGCTACCTGCTCGGGGCCCTCGAGGACCAGTGGAACGCGTACGTCGACTTTCATGTGAACCAGGCCGCCTGCGCCCGCTGCACGGCCAACCTGGATGACCTGCGCGAAGAAGACCGGCGCGACGCCGCGGAGCACGCGCGCCTGCGCGAGCGCTGCTTCGCGTCAAGCGTCGGCTTCCTGTCGCAGCGCCCGCCAGCCCCCGGCTCCTAGAATCCCAGCATGATCCGCCTGACCCGCGAGGTGCGCTTCTCCGTCGACCGCGACTGGGCGGGACGCGTGGAATTCTCGCGACCGGTGACGAACTCGTGGGGCGGCTGGCCCAGCGCGGTCGGCCTGGTTCCCTACCTGCGCCTGCGGGCGACCGTCGTCGGCGAACCCGATCCGCGCACCGGCTACCTGTGCAACATCACCGTGCTTGACGACCTGCTGCGGCGGCATGCCATTCCGCATACCGCGGAGGTGCTCAAGCTGCACGGCTGGCGCATGTCCGCCGAGCGCCTGCTGCAGGACGTCTGGCACAGTCTTGTCCCGCAACTCCCGCCGCACGCGCCGCTCGCGGCCTTGGAGCTGTGCACGACGCCTTGCCTGCGCTACCGCATTGAACGGGAGGCCCCTGGCATGGTTGCCCTCACGCAGCAATTCGAGTTTTCCGCTTCGCACCGCCTGCATTGCCCCGAGCTTTCGGACGCGGAGAATCGCGCCACGTTCGGCAAGTGCAACAACCCGCGCGGGCACGGGCACAATTACCTGGTGGAGGTGACCCTCGTGGGCCCGCCGCAGGCCGCCGGCGGCGCGGTCCTGCCGCTGCCGCACTTCGAGCAGATCGTCAAGGAGCGGGTGATCGACGAACTCGACCACAAGCACCTGAACGAGGACGTGCCGGCGTTCCGCGGCCTGAATCCGAGCGTCGAGAACATCGCGCGCGTGATCTGGGACCTGCTCGCCGGCCAGTTTGCCCCTGCGCGCCTGCACGCCGTCCGGGTGTGGGAAACGCCGAAGACGTGGGCGGAATACGCCGGTCCCGCGGCAGGCGGCTGAGAGCCGCCCCTTCAGGGCCGCGGCGGTTCGCGCGCTGTACCAATCCCTCGAAGAACCGATTCCGATCGACAAACGCCGGTACCGGATCGCGCGCGAGATTGGATTGACGGCCCGCCGGTCGCCCATATAGCATGAGTTTGGGCCGATTTAGCACCCGGTTTACTGGAAGGGAGTGCGCTCATGCTACGCCACGCCATCTCCGTCGGCGGCATCGCGCTGGTTTGTGCGACCGCGATCCACGCCGAGACCCTGACGCTGAACCCCGTCGCCGACGCCCGAATTCTGAGCATCTTCCCGGACGCGAACTTCGCAAGTGATTTCCTCTCGACGTACAACGATGGAGCGACGAACAACCAGCGCACCGTCCTGCTGTTCGACCTGGGCGCGGTCCCCGCCGGCGCCACGATCCACGGCGCCGTGTTACGCCTCTACGGCAGCTCGTTCAGCGGCGTGACGACGCCGACGACGATCGCCGCGTACCGCCTCACCGCCGCCTGGGAGGAAGCGCAGGTCACGTGGAACGTCGCGTCTGCCGGCCAGCCCTGGAGCGAGCCGGGCGGCGACCTCGTCGGCACGGGCGGCGTGTACCTGGTCGACCCGTACGGGACCTGGAGCGGAAGCCAGACGACAACGGGCGCGTGGTATGAACTCCCACTCACGAGCCTGGTGAGTCAGCACGTCAGCGGCGCGGCCCCGAACTATGGGATCGGCCTGGTCGGGCCGGCGGGGAACACCCTTGTCTTTTACCAGAGCGAGTACTCCCTGAACCGCCCGGAACTGGTCATCACCTACGGCGGCCTGACCGGTGACCTCAACTGCGACGGCGCGGTGAACGCCTTCGATATCGACCCCTTCGTACTGGCCCTGACCGACCCGGACGGCTACGCGGCCGCGTATCCGCAATGCGCGATCGAGCTGGCGGACATCAATGGCGACGGCGTCGTGAATGCCTTTGACATCGATCCGTTCGTGGAACTGCTCACGGGC
>CAZVRR010000033.1:17421-20842 GCA_964629745.1 uncultured Planctomycetales bacterium
ACGGGGATGGTTCGGGATGCTGACGACACGGTCGCAGAATGGAAATCCCGTTTGGCCACCCAACGGACCGTGGAAGTCGCGCATCCAGCTGCCGCAGCGCGCCGTTTGACATGCCGCGCGCAGCTTCGTAGGCTGCCAGCACGTTCAGGCCAAGCAGGGTGACGATGTCCGGGCGCCGTTTTGATCCGTATCGCTCCCATCTGGCGGAGTTCATCCCCGACCGTGAGGCCCACATTCTAGTATGCGCCGCTGGTTCCAACGATCGCGACGTGTACCAGGAACTCGGCTATCGCCGCGTCACGATGGCCAATCTTGACCCGCGGATGAACACCGCCGACGTGGCACCGTATTCCTGGAGCCATCAGGATACGCACAACCTGACTTTCGCCGACGACTCGTTCGACTATGCGGTGACGCACGCGTCCCTGCATCACTGCCGCTCGCCACACCGCGCGCTCCTGGAAATGTACCGTGTCGCGCGGATCGGGGTTTTGGTGTTCGAAGCGCGGGACAGTTTCACGATGCGCCTGATTGAGCGGCTGCATATCACGCAGACATACGAGCACGCAGCGGTCTACTACAACGACTGCCGCTTTGGCGGCGTGGATGGCACGCAAATTCCCAATTTCGTGTACCGCTGGACGGAACGCGAGATTGAAAAGACGATCCATTCCTACAATCCGGTGGCTCCCCATCGCTTCGAGTACCGTTACGATTTTCTGTTCCCCCTGCTGGCGAAGCTGGAGCGCGGCGCCCGTCTCAAGCGCCTCGGGGTGCGCGCGGCACTGCTCCCCTATCTGCTGTACGTGAAGCTCTTCCCGCGTCAGCGCAACCGCTTCTGCTTCTATGTCGAAAAGCCGAAATTGCCGGAGGCGCTGCATCCCTGGCTCAGGCTGGAAGACGGGCAGATCGTCTTCAACCGCGCCTGGGGCAACGCCCGGTACAACCCCGAGCTTCCGCCGGAGCTGAGCAACCGGCCCACAACCGCGCAGGACGACTCCCATTGCGATCAAGCAGCGCAGCGAACCGCGTGACCGGTCGGCGCGCTTCCGCCCGCTCCATGACTCCACGTTGCCGACTGGCCGCGGGTCTGCGAGTTGCTAGTAGGTAATTCGCTTCTTTCGCAGTGCGTCATTGGCCGCGATGCGTGCCAGCAGCTGCGCGATCCGCTGCCCCGCCCGCCCGTCGCCATACACGCTGCGCCCGCCGCGCCGGCGCGGGAGGCGCAGGGCGCGCCGAACTGCTGCCGCCACGTCTGTGGGCCGCTCCGCACAGTGAATCACCGACGGCCCCCCGGCCTCCCGCCCACGCTGCCGCGCTCCCACGTCCACGCTCGGCGTGCCGGCCAGCGGCGCCTCGATGATGCCGCTTGACGAGTTGCCGACGATCACGTCGGCCTCCAGCAGCGCCCGCAGAAACGCATCGCGCGGCAGAGAACGCACGACTGATACGGCGCCACCGCGCGCGGCCCGCGCGTGTCGCGCGATCGCCGCCAGCACACCGCGATAACCCCGGTCCGTATTCGGATAGATGATCCGCCGCCGCAGCCCGGTCGCCGCCACCCCTCCCAGCACGGCGTCCATTGCGCGCCGCTCCACCGCCGCAGGCCGGCCGCTGGCGTGAAACAGGACCAGTGCCAGCCCGCTGGCGCGCTTGCGCGGCCCGGCCTCCACGATCAGTTCGCGCAGCCGGTCCAGCCCCGGGCCGCCGACGCAGAATACGTGCCGCCGCGGCTCCCCCATGCGGAGGATCCGCTGCGCCGAGCGGCGCGTCGCGGCAAAGTGCAGATGTGCCAGCTTGGTGATCGCGTGCCGCAGTCCCTCGTCGAAATCGCCCGGCGCGACATCCCCGCCGTGTACGTGAGCCAGGATGCGCCCCGTGGTCACCGCCGCCAGCGCGCCGGCCATCGCCTCGATCCGGTCGCCCAGCACCAGCACGACATCCGCGTGCGCCCGCTCGAAATACCGCGCCAAACCCGCGACCCCGCGCGCCAGCCCGCGCGCCTGGTCCAGCGGATCGTCGCCGCCGGCCTGCATCGGCACGCGCGCGTCAATCTTCCACCCGTCACGCGCGATCTCGGCGGCGGTGTACCCGAATCCGCGCAGCAGGTGCATCCCCGTGACCGCGAGTTGCAGTTCGAGCCCCGGCTGCGCCGCAATGGCCGTCAGCACCGAGCGCAGCACGCCGAACTCGGAGCGCGTGCCCGTGACAACCGCAATCCGACGACGTCTCACGTAAACATGTCCCAGGTCAGCAGGGCGTCCGCCGGGACGTCCCGGTTTACCGTACGGCCGGCGAGCGATTCGAGTTCGTCCGGTGGAATCCCGCCGCCGGGGCGCTTCAGCGTCAGAAGTTCCGGACGCAGGCGTGTGCCCGCGGCCAGGAACGTCGCCGCGACCACGCTCTTGCGGGCGACGGCACGCACCTCCGCCTCCAGATCCGTCATGCCCAGCACACCGGTGCCCAGGGCGGCGGTCATGGCGCGGATCTCCCCGATGTAGGCGCGCAGCTCGGCCGGCTCGAGCGACATGGCATGGTCCGGTCCGGGCAGCGAGTGGTCGAGGGTGAAGTGCTTCTCGAGCACACAGGCTCCGAGCGCCGCGGCCCACGCACCCGTGCGCAGGTCGCGCGTGTGGTCGCTCAGGCCGGCCGGCACACCGAACCGCTCGTGCAGCGTACGCACGGCGCGCAGGTTGGCCGCATCCAAGGGGGCCGGATACCGGCTGACGCAATGCAGCAGCACCAGGCGCTGGGCCGCACCCCACTCGCGCAGGCGCGCGACGGCCGTATCAATCTCCGGCGCGGTTGCCGCCCCCGTGGAAACCAGCAGGGGTCGTTCGGTCGCCGCAATCCGGCGCAGCAGCGGCACGTTGTTCAGATCGGTGGAGGCCAGCTTGAACGCGCGAACCTCCAGGGCGAGCAGGCGTTCGACGTCGGCGAGCCCGAACGGGGTGGCGAGAAATTCGACGCCGCGGCAGCGGCACTGGCGCGCCACCTCGCTCAGCGCGGCGTCCGGCAGTTCCAGCCGTTCGAGGAGTTGCCGCTGCGTACACGTGCCGCGGTCCTGCTGATACGCCGCCGCCGGCGCAGTCGCACTGGCCAGCTCGCGCGCCGTAAACACCTGGAATTTCACCGCATCCGCCCCGGCGTCGGCCGCCGCATCCACGAGCGCCACCGCCAGGTCCGTGTCGCCGTCGTGGTTCACGCCGGCTTCCGCGATGACGTACGGCGCGCAGCCGGAGCCGATCGCACGTTCGCCGATGTAAACGCACGGCGCGGCGCCGGCTTCAGGCATAGCAGGGCTCCCGCCGGCGCCGTTCGAGCAGCAGCCGCGCAACTTCGAAGTCCTCCGGCGTATCGACGTCGTCGCCGCGCCACGCGAGAAAGTCCAGCAGGAACTCGTTCGACGCATGCGTCGGCG